>NZ_SMKA01000479.1 GCF_004348455.1 Kribbella albertanoniae | reverse complement strand
GAACACCCCCCACCGCCCCAAAACCTTCCACATCCGCGGCACCGCCATCCTCGGCGACATCAAAATCAAACGAGGCCCCCGCCTGTCCAAACGCCTCGGCCTCAGCTGATCCGCAGCCCGCTTAGCTGACTTGGCGTTCGGTGTGGAGGTGGTTCAGCCAGGCGGCCAGGGAGGGGAGGTCGTCGACGTTGTCGCGGGGGATCTCGAGCTCGTCTTCGTCGCCGTCTTCGTCGGTCAGGTGGATCGGGAGGCGGTCGCTGAAGAAGGAGCTGACCGGGGTGCCGATGGTGGTGACGGCGGACCAGGGGACGAAGCGCGTGCCGAGGTGGATGCCGGTGGTGTCGACGATCAGAGCGGGGGCGCCGCGAAGGATGTGAACGGTGGTGGTGACAGCCCCGGCGAGCAGGATGACGGCGCAGACCGCGCGGATGTAGTACCAGGTGCCGCCGCGGGTGTCCAGGTCGTTGACAGTTCCAATCGTCGGCACGATGACGACGACCCACGAGAGCAGGACCGGTCGGCTATAGAGCGCTTGCCGGCGGCGGGGGAAGACGACGCGGCCGGTACGGCGGTATTCGGCGTCCCAGTGTTCGGCGCCGGTGTCTCCCATCACCACTGCTGGCTCCCGGAGTTGCGGTGGAATTCGAGCAGGTGCTGGAGCCAGGCGCGGCCCATGGCGAGGTCGCGGACGTTGTCCCGCGGGATGAAGATCCGCTTCGGCGGTGCCTCGGACCGGATCCGCAGTCCAGTGGCGGAGGCGGAGAAGTCGAGGGTGGTGATGGTCGACCACGTGATCAGCTTCCGGCCCTTCCGGATGCCTTCCCGGTCGACGACCACCTTCGGTCGACGAGTGGCGAGCTGCCAGAGGCAGTACGTGAGGGCGGTCGTGGCCATCGTCAGGATCAGCCAGTCGATCACCCACCAGGCGACTGCCTGATCACTCGTGGCCATGCTGGCGATCTGCAACACCGTCAGCACGCCGATCAGAACCACCCGCAGGACGGCAGGCGAACGCCGTACCGGGAAGACCACTTGGCCGGCGCTGCGGTACTCGGCGTCCCAGACGTCGGCGGTCTGATCACCCGTGGTCGGCATGTGGTTCCTCTTCGGTACGGCGGCGCTGTGGTCGCAGGTCGTTCAGCCAGGCGGAGAAGGCGGTCAGGTCGCGGACGTTGTCCCGGAGGATGCGAATCTCCTTGGCCCACACATCCGCGGGGAGCACCGGCAGACTGCTGAAGATCCGCGCGCCGTGGGGGATGCCAGCCTTGCCGACAGCGTCCCACGGCATGAACCTGCTACCACTGCGAATGCCTTCGCCATCGACGACCACGATCGGCCGCCGGGTCACCAGTTGCCAGGTGATTCCGCCGAGAATGAACGCATACACGGCCCAGCCGAACACATCGAAGATCCGCCCCACCGTGGATTCGTCCGCGAACTCGCCGATATTGAACACATTCGACGGCGCCAGGAGCAGCAGGATGACCGCCGCACGCAACGCCACCGGCCGCCTCCGCAACTGGAACACCACCCGTCCGCTCCGCTGCAACTCCGCGGTCCACTCCGCCGGGCCCAGCTCACCCATGGTCGGCACGTGCGTCTCCTTCGGCTGTACGGCGGCTGTCGCGGAGCGCGTTGAGCCAGTGCGTGAACGCGTCGAGGTCCTGGACACTCGCCTGCGAGACGCGGATCTCGAGCCCGCGGGCGTCGACCGGCTTGAGGGCGACGTACCGGTTGCCGCGCCGCCCGGCCGGGAGCCGGGCCATCGCAAAGCCCGGCCACAGAATCGCCCGGCGGCCCAGCTGGATGCCGTCCGCGTCCACGATCAGGTACGGCTTACGGGTGATCAGCTGCCAGCTGACCCCGCTGACGCCGAACAGGAACCCCAGGCCGGCGAGCACCATCGCGAGCTTCACGACAGCGTTGCTGTTCCCGATCGAGGTCGCGGACAGGACAATGAGCGGAACCAGGATCAGGAAGACAGGCGTGCTCCGAACACCGAAAGCCAGTCTCCGCAAGGGAAACTCGACCCGCCCGGTCCGCTCGTACTCCGCGGTCCAGTCGGCCGGCGGCCGTTCACCCATGGTCGGCATGTGAATCCCCCTGCAGGTTCGCGCGGTGTTGTTTCAGCACATCCTCGAGCCACCCGGCGAGCGCGGGCAGATCGCGCACCGCCCAATGCCTGATCATCAACGGTCGCGCCTTGCCGGCTGCGGGGATGATCTTGAGAGTCTTCTTATGAGGTACGCCGATCGCTCCGATCTGCCCCCACTCCAGCCGGGTGTCGCGGTACCGGATCCCGTTGGCATCCACGAGCAGCAACAGCCGATTGCCAAACAGCTGGGCCACTACCCACGCAGTCCGCCCGAACGCAACCATCATGACCAGGAACAACCACAACGGTCCGGCACCACGAACGCATTCAGGAAAATCAGAATCGCCCCCGAGAACTGCAGCACCACCATCTCCCGCCGGTACGGCGTCTCCCGGCGCGTGAACTCGACCCGGCTGACCCGCCGGTACTCGTCCGCCCACACCGCCGCCGAGGCCTCACCCATCGTCCCCATACCC
>NZ_SMKA01000478.1 GCF_004348455.1 Kribbella albertanoniae | reverse complement strand
ACCCGCGCCTAACCCACCTTGAGCACCCACCAACCACTTCCAGCCCACCCACCTGCCTGATCCGTGCTCAACGTCGTACCAGCCCCACCTTGAGCACCGATCAACCACGCGCCGCTCCGCCCAATGGTCGACCCGCGCCCAAGGTCCCGCCCGGCCACATTGAGCACCGTTCGACCACTTTGCGCGGTCGTGCGTGGCTGATCCGTGCTCAACGTCGTACCTGGGGCACCTTGGGCACCGTTCAACCACGTGTGGGCGCGGGTGATGGTCGAGGGGTGCTCAAGGTCGTGTTCGCCCGGCACCTTGGGCGCCGGTCAACCACGTGGGGGTCGGCGGGGGTGGTTGATCCGTGCTCGAGGTGGTTGACCTTGAGTGGGGTTGAGGTGGTTGGGTACGGCGCATGGGCTTGCGGGTGTTGGTGACTGGGGCTGGGCGGGATACCGGGCGGCTGTTGGCGGTGGCGTTTGCTGCGCGGGGTGCTCACGTGGTGGTGACTGCGCGGACGATGGGGGCTGCTGAGGAGACGGTGGGGTTTATCCGGGCAGCGGGCGGTACGGCGCGGGCCGCCGTACTGGACCTTGCGGATCCGGACTCGATCGCGGCGCTGGAGGTCGATCGGCTGGACGTGCTGGTGAACAGCGGGGCGCGGTACCTGGGAGAGACGGCGTCGCCGGCGGATATCGCGGATGCGATTGCGGGAGCTGCCACCGGGACTGTGTTGCTGACCGAACGGTTGTTGCCGCTACTCCGGAAGTCGGAGCGGGCGGACATCGTGAATCTGATCTCGGCCGCGGGGGAGAACGGGCAGCATCGGTCGACTGCGCATGCGGCGTTCTATGCGGCGAAGCACGCGCAGGCCGGGTACGCCGAGATCCTGTCCGAGCGGGTGCGGGCGGAAGGGATCCGGGTGATCTCGCTGTTCCCGCCGGACTTCGTGCAGGACGGTCCGCGGGAGGCGGGCGCCGAGCTCACCGCGCAATCGGTCGTGGATTGTGTGTTGTTCGCGGTCGGTCAGCCGCGGGACTGCTTCATCCGTGCCATTCACTTCGAGCAGGCTAGACGTTTCGAGCAGCGAGCTCCTCGGCCGTGATCAGGTCGGTGTGAGTGCCGGCCGACCCGCACGCCCAGGCGCCGGCGATCGTCCCGGCCTGGGCGGCGTCGTACCAGCTAACTCCATCCAGCCACCGCGCGAGGAACGCGGCCACGTACGCATCCCCGGCGCCGTTCGTGTCGACCACCGGGCGGTCCGGCAGTTGGATCGCCGGGATGTGCTTGGGCGGCTCGCCCGGGAGATGCAGATAACTCCCATCCGACCCGGCCAGTACGACGACCACCTGCGCGCGCCCGTGCCCAAAGATCCAACTGACCGCGTCGTCCGGTAACGCACCGGCCGACACGAACACGATGTCCGCCGAGGTGGCGAAGTCCCGGTGGTAGTCGTTCCGGCCGTCCCAGTCGTGGAGATCGGTCGAGATCGTCCGCTCCGCGGCCAGTGCGTCCGGCAGTGCGTGCCGAGCGAAATCCATGATCGACACATGCACGTGCCGGGCCTGCGAGATCCCCGGCCGCCACAACTCCGGATCCACCCGCAACCCCGCCGGAAGCCGCCCGTCGTAGAACGACAGTCGCTCCCCGTCCGGCGTGACCAGGTTGACCGACCGCCGCGTCCCGTTCGGATGCTGCACGAAGTACAGCGGCATCTGCAGATCCCAGTACAACTGCCGGATCCGGAAGCCCTCGTCGTCCTCCCCGATCACATCCGCCAGCCCGGCCGGTACCCCGAGCAAATGACATCCCAGCGCAACCCCATGCCCCGTATGCCCGACGTACGTCTCGATCGGTTCGACCGACACCGTCTCCCGTGCACCCAGCGCCAACCCAGGCACCCGCACGATCGTGTCGACCCCAGCTCCGCCCACCACCAACACATCCAGCTCCACCCCACCCGTCATACCCGACTTTCGTCCACCCCAACAGGTGCCTTCCGCCACTCGAAGCATCCCGGGGTACGACGAGAGCCTGGATCCATGCTGCCCAGACGCCTCCTCACTCCGGGGCAATTTGAGGGGAGAACCGTTCAAGTTGCCCCTTCTCTGCTCGTTATTTGAGGGGAGAAGGGTCCAGTTGACGGGATATCCCTCGAGATGGGGGGGCTCCGCGGTGGTCACCGGCCTACCCGACTTTCGTCACCCCCGATGGGTGCCTTCCGCCAGTCGAAGCACTGAGGGGTACGACGAGATCCTGGTTCCATGCTGACCAGACGCCTCCTCCTCACAGCCACCGTCCTCGCTCCCGTAGCTCGTGCTGCCCAGTCCGTCGGCCTGGTCGGCGGTGGAGCGGGAGTGGAGCCGGCTGCCCCCTGGACCAGCGGCCCCGCCGCGGTCGCCACTCCGGCCGCGGCCACTGGCTCCCGCGCCACTCCGGCCGTGCAGCTCCGCTTCCCGCGTCCCACCGGGCCGTTCCACGTCGGCACCACCGAACTGCATCTGGTGGACGCGGGCCGGACCGACCCGTGGGTTACAGGCCGCGCGCGGGAACTGATGGTGAGTGTCTGGTATCCGGCGGTTGGGGTGGGAGAGCGGGCCGTCTACCTGCCGCGGGGTACGGCTGAGGT
>NZ_SMKA01000477.1 GCF_004348455.1 Kribbella albertanoniae | reverse complement strand
GGGCGATCGCGGGGCGGCGGTCACCTTGAGCACCTACCAACCGTCTGACACCCGCCAGAACGGTTGAACGGTGCTCAAGGTCGGGCGGCCGGCGCACCTTGAGCACGCATCGACCACCTGCGGGGCGCGTACGTGGTTGAACCGTGCTCAACGTCGTACCGGCTGGTCGGCGTTGGGGGTGCGTAGGTGGCGGGTGGTCAGGGCTGCGGTGATGAGGAGGAGGGCGGCGCTGACGGTGGCTGAGAGGTGGAAGGCGTTGGTGAAGGCTTCGCGGGCGGGTGCTGCGGAGAGGGCCTCGCGGGTGAGGTCGGCCGCGCCGGTTTGGTGGCGGTAGGTGATGGTGATGAGGCTGCCGAGCAGGGCGATGCCCAGTGCGCCACCTAGTTGGGGTGCGGTGGAGGCGATGGCGGCGGCGGTACCGGCTCGTTCGGTGGGGGCGGCGCCGATGATGAGGTCGGTGGCGAGTGCCATGGTCGGAGCGAGGCCGGCCGAGATGATGATCGAACCGGTCACGAGCAGCGCGAGTGGGCCGGTTGCCACCAGTACGGCGAAGCCTGCCGCGGCGAGTGTGAGTCCGCCGGCGATGACCGTGCCGGGGGAAACTCGGCGGGCGAATCGGGGCGCCAGCAGCGAGCCTGCGATCGTGCCGACTGCGGAGGGAGCCGTCCAGAGCCCGGCCGTCAGGGGATCGAGGCCGTGGACGAGCTGCAGGAACTGGGCGATCCCGTAGTTGACCGCCCAGAGAACGAAGATCGCCAGCGCCAGCGCGATCGACGCCGTACTGAAGACGCGGTTCGTGAACAGGCGCAGGTCGATCATCGGATCGGCCAGTCGGCGCTGCCGGACCACGAACACGACACCGACAATCACTCCACCGGCAACAGCGATCAGCCACGGCCAGGCGAATCCGTCCGCGGCCAACTGCTTGAGGCCGTAGACGATCGGCAGGATCGCGCCCATCGAAAGCGCTGCACTCAGCAGGTCGAGTCGCTTGCGGCCAGGAGCGCGGTACTCCGGCAGCAGACGCGGACCTGCGATGAGCAGCGCGACCATGACCGGCAGCCCGATCAGGAAGACCGCTCCCCAGTGGAAGCTGTCGAGCAGCCAGCCGCCGACGAGGGGCCCGATCGCCGTTCCGCCCGAGACGCTGGCGACGACGATCCCGATCGCGACGCTGCGTTGGCCCGGGTTCTTGAACATGGCCGCGACCAACGCGATGACCGAAGGCATCAGCGTGGAACCGGCGATACCCATCAGAGCTCGGGCGGCGATCAGTACGGCGGGTCCGGTGGCGAATGCGGCCAGCACGGAGGCGACGCCGTACAGGGCAGCGCCGCCGAGCAGCAGGCGGCGGCGCCCGATCCGGTCGCCGAGTGTGCCCATCGTGATCAGCGAGCCCGCGAGCAGGAAGGCGTAGACGTCGACGATCCAGAGCAGCTCGGATCCGCTGGGATGCAGGTCGGCCGCGATCGAGGGCAGGGCGAGATGGGTCACGGTCAGCTCGAGTGACGCGAGCAGGGCCGGCAGCGCCAGCACTCCCAGCCCGACCCATTCCCGCCGCCCGGCGCGAACAACCTCAACGTTGGTTGATGTCATGCCGACGAGCATCAACCTTCAAGTTAAGTTGAGGTCAAGCCAGTGCCGCTCGGAGTTTCGGATAACCAGGTGCGAGCCCGGTCAGAATGTCAGCAGCCCGGGTGAATTGCCGCGACGTGAGTGCGAATTGCAAACTGCCGAGTTCACGCGACAAATTGACAGCGACACTTGCAGCCTCGGCTTGATCGATGGCGTCCAGCCAGATCGCGGCGTCGTTCAGGCGGCGTACGCCGGCAGGTCCCGCGAGACCGGCCAGATGCCCTCGGATTCCGTCGTCCTCGGCGGCGAGCTGAGCGGCCATCTGTTCGACAGCTTGCTGAGAATCGCGCGACAGCCAATCGCGAGCGTAGGGGAGGGACGCGCGGAGGGCGTCCTCGACGGAAACCTGGCGCTGGCGTTCGAAGGAGGTGCGGAGGATGTAGGAGCCCTCCACCGAGGTGATCTCGTCGGCTCGCCAGGCTTCGAGAAACTGCGGAATCGGTAGCGTGGCATAGGGAAACCCGTCGGGATCATGGAAGACGACCGAGTCGTCGGTGACCTCGACGACCACCACCCAATGGTCACCGCCGACGGCTTTGCCCGGCGACCACGGCTGGTGTGTGAGCAGCCCGATGTCGACCGGACCGACGAGCGCCGGGCAGCTCGATCGGAGTCTCGCCAAGGCCTCATCGGCTGACCCGCCGGATGTCCGGTCGCAGGTCCAGCCAAGCAACGAGATGGCTCGGTCGAGGCCCAGGTCGGGCTGCCAGCCGGGCGGGTCGAACCAGGGCAGGCCGGTGTCCTCGATCTGGGCCCCGAACGGCGAGCCGGTCAGCACCTCGATCGCTGTCATCGGTACGTCGCGAATGATCATTGCCAGGGAATTCGCATAACGATAGGCGCCGGAGCCCAGATAATTCGTCATACCGTCATGCTGGCATTTTCGGAATTCGTTGTCACGGGAAGCGGTAGAAGGTCTGCAACGGCTCGCCTGGGTGGTGGACGTGGAGCGCGAGGCCGGGGGCTGCGTCGGGGTCGATGAAGGTGCCGTTGGAGGG
>NZ_SMKA01000476.1 GCF_004348455.1 Kribbella albertanoniae | reverse complement strand
GCCCCCACGCCGCCAAACCCGCAGATCACGCCACCACCCACACGACTACGGCGCCGCCCTGCCGAGACCACAAACGAGCTCATCTTGCTTCTGGCCAAGTGAAAAGACGACTTTGCCGAGGCCCTGGCGCCTTGCGCACCACGGGGCGACTCGCGCCGATCAGGTGCTGGATGGCTTCCACGCTCGGCAACGGCTCACCAGGGTCTACGTCGCCGGTCAGGATGCCCTGACGCATGTGGTCGGCCAGTTGCTGGCCGAATGGCGGCGCGCCACGGGCGCGGTTCAGCGTTCGTTCCGTCAACTTGAGAGGCACACCGTCCAATGTATGTGACAGGTGCCTTGGTGTCTTGTCAGCCTGTTGACCCTGGGATACCAGGTGTCTTACGGTGAGTTCCACGAGGTAACTCACTGTCAAGGGAGTGATCGTCATGTACGCCCCACCAACCAACCTCACAGAGGTTGAGCGGGATGAACTGATCGAGCGGTGCCCGGAGCAACAGCGTGGCCTGTTCACCGACTGGCTGGACGGCAAGCGCGACCTGGCCGGGGATCTGCTTGAGGAGGCGGCATGAGCCCCGCAGCGCGCCGCCGTTACCGCCGCTTCGGCTGGTGGATCGGAACCGCTATCGCCATCATCGTTGTCGCCATCGCAACGATGCGGGCCAAGGGCAATGACTGGGACCTCCGATGAGGCTGCGACGGGTCCAGGTCAGGTTCGGTGAGCACGTCATCATCGACAACGTCCTGGAGGAGGGCAAGGCCGACTGGTATGCCCACTCGATCGGTCGACGGTTTGCCGGTCTGCCGGTGACCAACGAGCCGGTACCTCCGGACGAGGTCGCGCTAGAGCTGGCGCGCCAGTGAGGCGCGGCGAGCTGTTCCGCTACCACGATGCGTCCGGCGTCAGCGGGACCGGCGTTGTCGCCCACCTGGTCGAGTTCCTTGACGGGTCGGTTGCACTGCGCTGGCTCGGCAAGCACCCGTCCACCGCCGTCTGGGCCAGCCTCGAATCCGTGCTGGCAATCCACGGTCACCTGGGCGCTTCGGAGATCCGCTGGCTCGACCCTGACCCGCGCGACGCCGACGCCGAGATGGTCACCAGGGACATCCTGCCGCGCGACCTGGAACCGGGCGAGACGAAGCGTCCCTGGCCCGAGCAGCTAAGCGAGGCCGCGAGTACCGGCCCATAGTCCGGCGCGGCCTGGCATCGAACCCCGAGAGTGTCGGGCCGCGCCGTTCCACCTCCCGTCGCAGGTACCTCCTCACCATGCGAAGGGAGCTACGGGGGAAAGACCTCCGGTGTTGGTCCTCAGCCAGCGCCGGGGGTCTTTCTACGTTCCGTAGGCCACGAGCTGCACGATGACGCCCGCGCCGCTGGCCTCCAGGCCCTCGACCCCGAGGGCGCTGATGATCGGCGGGACGGTCCGGCTCTCGCCCACTCGCGCGGCGATCGAGCTGGCCCCGATCGCGGTCAGGAAAGCGAAGGCATACTGGCTGACGGTCGGGTTCGGCCGCAGCGGGGTCACGGTCGCGGCATGCACCGCAGTGAAGTACCCGGCAGGCGGGGTGAACACGACCTGCCCGGCCGAGTCCGTGAGGCCGGTGGTGGTCCAGATTTTGGCGGTGGTCGCGGGGCTCGCGGCGTTGCGGTAGACCGCGCCGGCCGTGCCGGGATCGCCCTTGTCGCCCTTGTCGCCGGGGTCGCCTTTCAGGCCCGGTGAGCCATCTTTACCGGGCGCGCCATCCTTGCCGGGGGAACCATCCCTGCCGGGGTCGCCAGGCTCGCCCTTGAGGCCCTGTGAGCCGTCTGTGCCGTCCCTGCCAGCGCGGCCGGGAGCACCATCGGTGCCATCGCGGCCGGGGTCGCCCTTGGCTCCCTGGTCGCCGTCGCGGCCGGGCGTGCCGTCCTTGCCGTCGCGGCCATCCTTGCCAGGCTCTCCGGGGTCTCCCTTGTCCCCCTTGTCGCCTTTCTCGCCCTTCTGTCCCTCTGCGCCACGCTGGGCGGTCAGGTTGGCGGTGACCAGGGTTGCCAGCGGTGCGGAGGACAGGGCCGTAGAGACCTTCATCGGGTACCAGGCCACCGCGATTCTCCGTCCGTGAAGCGTTCACCGAAACCCACGGCCGCGCGAAAATGCCTGGCCGGGGGTTGTTGGATCCTCACTTGGCGCTAGACACCCCCCACCCTTCGGTGCCTTGGGCAACCATCTAGGGCGAGCGATTCCGCCTAACCGCTTGCCTTTGGCAACCGACTGCACGGCCGGATGGGGGGTGGTCCTATGCCCTGTGCGGGGAGGCTCGACCCACCCGCACAGGGAGCTAGTTGCCCTAGGCACTGACTTATGTCGGTAAGTCGCAACCCCTCCCCAGGGGTGGACACCTCATCCCCCTAGGGGGAGGGGTGGGTGCCTAGGGCAAGCATCATGAGCATGGCTCTAGCTCAAGCACATCGGCATGTGTGCACTCGCACCAATCCAAGTACCAATGAGACTCAGTGCGAGGCAACGCATAGGGCCATGCTGTGTGTCTGTTGGCATGGGCTACAGCATCAGCCCATGACCTGATGTAGAGAGGCTGTAGGTGTAGGTGCTCTAGGCAACAGACTGTCCAGCCCTCACCATCACTGTGCCTGTGCACCCTGGGCCTACAGGTACCTGGTGGGGGTGGGGT
>NZ_SMKA01000475.1 GCF_004348455.1 Kribbella albertanoniae | reverse complement strand
GGGCTGGGGATGTGTCAGGGGCGAGTTTGTTCGCGGAATGTGGCTGAGCTTGTTGGCGATAGTCCATCGATGAAACGGCCGATCGCCGTACCGGTGCGGTTGGGTGATTTGGCTGAGGCTGAGGAGAAGCTGTGACGGAGAAGCTGGATGGCGTGATCGTGGCGACGGCGTTGCCGTATCTGGAGGATGCGGGGGCGCCGGCGGGGTTGCGGCCGGATCTGGATCGGTATGCGGAGCACTGCCGGTGGTTGGTGGACAACGGGTGCCGTGGGGTGGGGCCGAACGGGTCGCTCGGCGAGTACTCGTCGCTGACGGATGATGAGCGGCGGGCTGTCGCGCGCACGGCAATCGATGCCGTGGGCAACGATGGCGTGGTGGTCGTCGGGGTGCACGGGGTCGGCGCGCACCAGGCGCGGGCTTGGGCGGAGAAGGCGGCGGAGGACGGGGCGGACGGCGTACTGTGCCTGCCGCCGACCATGTATCGGGCGAACCGCGGCGAGGTGCTGCACCACTTCAGCGAAGTGGCCAAGGCCGGGTTGCCGGTGATGGTCTACAACAACCCGATCGACACGAAGGTCGACCTCACGCCGGCGCTGCTCGCCGAGATCGCGCAGATCGAGAATGTCGTTGCGGTCAAGGAGTTCTCCGGTGATGTCCGGCGGATCCTGGAGATCCGGGAGCTGGCTCCGGACCTCGCGGTCATCGCCGGGGCGGACGATCTGACGCTCGAGGCGTTGCTGATGGGGGCGACCGGGTGGTTCGCCGGGTTCCCGAACGTGTTCCCGGCCGAATCGGTTCGCTTGTACGACCTCGCCGTACAAGGCAAGCTGGAGGAGGCCCGGGCTTTGTACGAACCGTTGGTCGCGGCGTTCCGGTGGGACTCGCGGGTGGAGTTCGTGCAGGCGATCAAGTACGGCATGGATTATGTCGGCCGGTACGGCGGCCCGTGCCGCCCGCCGCGTGGGCCGCTCGTACCCGAACACGTCGCGCAACTGGAGCAGGACATGAAGAAAGCAGTGGAGTCTTTGCGATGAGGTCCATCCGGACGATCTCTGCGATCGACTCGCACACCGAGGGGATGCCGACCCGCGTCGTCACGGGTGGGGTCGGGGTCGTGCCCGGTGCGACGATGGCCGAGCGGCGCGAGTACTTCATGAAGCACCTGGACGGGCTGCGCCTGTTCCTGATGAACGAACCGCGCGGGCATCCTGCGATGAGCGGAGCGATCCTGCAGCCGCCGACTCGGTCCGACGCGGACTGGGGTGTGCTCTACATCGAGGTCTCCGGCCTGCTGCCGATGTGCGGGCACGGCACGATCGGCGTCGCGACCGTGCTCGTGGAGTCCGGCATGGTCGAGGTGCAGGAGCCGGTGACCGTCGTCCGGCTGGACACTCCGGCCGGCCTGGTCGTCGTAGACGTTGCTGTGAGCAACGGTCGCGCGGAACACGTGACGTTGCGGAACGTCCCGTCGTACAGCCATTCCTTGGATGCCGTGGTCGAGGTGCCCGGGGTTGGACCGGTGACCTACGACCTCGCGTACGGTGGGAACTTCTACGCGATCCTGCCGTTGGAGCAGCTCGGGATCCCGTTCGACCGGGCCTACAAGGATCAGATTCTGACGGCCGGTCTGGCGTTGATGGACGCGATCAACGCGACGGATCGCCCGGTGCATCCGCTCGATCCCGGCATCAACGGCTGCAAGCACGTGCAGTTCACCGCCCCCGGTCTCGACGGCGCGCACTCCCGCAACGCGATGGCGATCCACCCCGGCTGGTTCGACCGCTCGCCCTGCGGGACCGGTACGTCGGCCAGGATGGCCCAACTGCACGCCCGCGGCGAACTCGCCCTCGGCGCGGACTTCGTCAACGAGTCCTTCATCGGCACCCGCTTCACCGGCCGCCTCATCGAGGAAACCACGGTCGGACCGCACGCAGCCGTCGTACCAACAGTCACCGGCCGAGCCTGGATCACCGGCACCGCCAACTACCTCCTCGACCCAGACGACCCCTTCCCAACCGGCTTCGTCCTATAGTCCGGCGCATGGAGTTCTCCGAGGTTCTGCGTCGGCGACGGACGGTGCGGGAGTTCGCGGACCGCCCGATCGCGCCGGAGTCCGTCGAGCGCATCCTCGCCGGTGCGCAACGTGGTCCGTCGGCGAAGTTCATCCAGGGCTTCGCGTTCCTGGTGCTCACCGAGCCGGCGGATCTCGAGCGCTTCTGGCCGTTCGCGCCCAACCAGACCCGGCACACGCCGCGGATGACGAACGCGCCGCTGGTCGTGGTCCCGCTCGCGAATCGAGCGGCATACCTCGAACAGCGCCCGGCGGAGCGCTGGCCCGCGCCCTACTGGAGCATCGACACTGGGATGGCAGCGATGCTGTTGCAGTTGGCGGCCATCGATGAAGGTCTCGATGCCTTCCTATTCTGGCTGATGCCGGATGCTGCCACCGACTTCGCGGACTTGGAGGTCGCGGTCCACGTGCAGCGGTTCCGGGACGCGTTCGGCATCCCGGAAGGGCTTGATCCGATCGGCGCGATCGCGATCGGTCACCGCGCCGACGACCTTCCACCGCAGCGCCCCGAGGTCACCGCGAGGCGTCGCTCGCCGGAGACCTTCGTCCACCGGGGCCGGTGGCAGACCTAGTTGAGGTGGTTCTGCCAGTCGGCGGGGACGTTGCCGGCGGGGCCGGGGAC
>NZ_SMKA01000474.1 GCF_004348455.1 Kribbella albertanoniae | reverse complement strand
GGCGTTGAGCGTCCATCGACCAGCGTGGTGGCTGGGGAATGGTTGAGGCGTGCTCAAGGTCGTACGTGGGTTAGGTGAAGGGGACGCCGAGGTGGTGGTGGAGGTGGGTGAGGGTGGCGTTGACGAAGTCGGTGGGCCAGGGGGTGCCGGTTTGCTGGGCCAGGGCTTGGCCTCGGTGGAGCATTTCGCGGCAGAGGTACTGGTTGGCGGCGATGATGTCGGCGGGGTTGTAGCCGGCCGGCGGGACGGCTTCCAGGGTTGTGCGTTGTTCGGTGGAGAGCAGGGCGTTGAGGCGTTTGGCGCCGCTGGTACGGCGGACTCCGCGTTCGGCGAGCATCAGCCGGATCACGAGGTCGCGGACCGCGCCGATGCCTTGGTTGGCGACGACGTATTCCTCGCGCCCGAGGACGGTGACCAGGTTGCCGAGGAAGTAGAAGAACATCGGGACCACGTTTTCGGGCCAGTACGGCGTTCCTGGGCGACCGTGCTCGGCCGGCTGATCGCCGTCGGGGAACAGGGTGCCGTCGCGGTCGAACAGCACCCGCACGCCGTCGTACTGGAACCGGTCGAAGGAGGCGAGTGGGTGCGCGACCAGGTCCACGTGCAGCCAGTCCGGCGTGATGCCGAGACCGCCGGTGAGTCCGGGGACGCGGTCGCTGAAGACGGTCGGTCCGGCGAGGTCGCGCAGTACCTCGTCCCAGTGCTGCTCGAACCAGCCGATGCTCGCGTCCGTCACCACCAGGTGGACGTCCAGGTCGCTGAAGCGGTCCTCGGTGCCGGTGCCGTAACTGCCGATCAGGTAGACGGCCAGTACCCGGTCGTCGGCCGGGAGGCGCTCCTGGGCGCGCTGGATCATCACGTCGTACCGCTCGTCACCGGAGCTCATCCGCTCACCCTAGGCGGGCCGGGACCGGCGCGCGGATCCGATCCGGGCGACGGTGGTTTTGTCGGCGGGCGGCGCTAGGGTTGCGGCGTGGAAGCACCCCTTGCGTTGTACCGCCGGTATCGCCCGGAGACGTTCGCCGAGGTCATCGGCCAGGATCACGTCACCGCGCCGCTGCGGAACGCGCTGAGCAACAACCGGGTCAACCACGCCTACTTGTTCTCCGGGCCGCGCGGGTGTGGCAAGACCACCAGCGCCCGGATCCTGGCGCGTGCGATCAACTGCGAGAAGGGCCCGATCGCCGAGCCGTGCGGGGTCTGCAAGTCCTGCACCGACCTGGCCCGCGGCGGGCCCGGCAGTATCGACGTGATCGAGATCGACGCCGCGTCGCACGGTGGTGTCGACGACGCGCGGGATCTGCGCGAGCGGGCGTTCTTCGCGCCGGTCGAGAGCCGCTACAAGATCTACATCATCGACGAGGCGCACATGGTGACCACGCAGGGCTTCAATGCCCTGCTGAAGCTGGTCGAGGAGCCGCCGCCGCACCTGAAGTTCATCTTCGCCACCACCGAGCCCGACAAGGTGATCGGGACGATCCGGTCCCGGACGCACCACTATCCGTTCCGGCTGGTGCCGCCGAAGGCGCTCGGCGACTACATGGCGACACTGTGCGAGGCCGAGGGTGTGGCGATCGAGGCCGCCGCGCTGCCGCTGGTGGTTCGTGCGGGCGCGGGGTCGGTGCGTGACTCGCTGAGTGTGCTCGACCAGCTGATCGGTGGTGCGGGGCCGGCCGGGGTGACCTATGAGTTGGCGGTTGCGCTGCTCGGGTTCACGCCGGATTCGTTGCTGGATGCGTGTGTGGACGGGTTTGCGGCGCATGACAGCAAGGCCGTGTTCGAGACTGTTGAGAAGGTCATCGAGACCGGGCAGGATCCGAAGCGGTTCGCCGAGGATCTGTTGCGGCGGTTGCGGGATCTTGTGGTGCTGTCCGCGGTGCCGAATGCGGTGGTCTCCGGGCTGATCGAGGCTGCGGAGGATCAGGGCGAGCGACTGCAGACGCAGGCCGCTGGGATCGGTGCTGCTGAGTTGACGCGGGCTGCGGACATCGTTGCGGCCGGATTGTTGGAGATGCGTGGCGCGACGGCTCCGCGGCTGCAGCTCGAGCTGATCTGCGCGAAGGTCCTGCTGCCAGGGGCGGACGACTCCACGAACGGTATTCAGGCCCGCCTCGATCGGATGGAGCGCCGCCTGTCCATGGGCGTGCCCGCTGTGGCGGACGCCGGTGGGTATGTCGGGTCTGCTGACCCAGCTCCCGACGCAGCCTCAAGCCGAGCTGCGGCACGCGCCGCGGCCGGCGGGCAGGCCGGTGCACCTGGGCAGGCAAGCCCCGGTACGGCGGACGCCGGCACGGCTGACCGTGGTCAGGTAGCCGGTGCTCCGGTCGGCGGCGATGCGGCGGGTGCGGCAGTGCCCCCTCCCGCCGCTGCTGCCGGAAGCGCGGTGAGTGGGCCAGCGGCTGGAACGGTTGCTGCGAGCGACGCGGCTCGTGCGGCCGACACCGCAGGCGGTGCGCCGGGCGGTGCGACAGGTGCCGCAGGTGGTGTGCCGGGTGGTGCTGGCGGTGCAGCGGGTGCCGCAGGTAGTGCGCCTGGTGGTCCCGGCGGTGCCACGGGTGGTGCGGTTGGTGGCCCTGGCGGTGCCACGGGTGGTGCGGTTGGTGGCCCTGGCGGTGTCCGCGGTGGAGCAGACGCTGCGGGTAGTGCGGGCGGTGGAGCAGGTGCGCCGGGTGGTGCTGGCGGCGGGGTAGGGGCTGCCAGTGATGGGCCGGGGTCGGGCGGTGTGGCCGGGAGTGCGGCTGGTGGGTCTGGTTCTGGTGGCGCCGATGGTGGTTCTGGTTATGCG
>NZ_SMKA01000473.1 GCF_004348455.1 Kribbella albertanoniae | reverse complement strand
GAGTTGTTCGGTGCTCGCTAGAGGATGGACTTTCCCGTGTTCGACACGCTTTCCGATCGGTTGTCCGCTGCGTTCAAGAATCTGCGTGGCAAGGGCAAGCTGACCGATGCCGATATCGAAGCGACGACACGGGAGATCCGGATCGCGCTGCTGGAGGCGGATGTCGCGCTGCCGGTGGTGCGCGAGTTCATCGCGAAGATCCGGGAGCGGGCCGCCGGGGCCGAGGTGCGCGGGGGGCTGAACCCGGCGCAGCAGGTGATCAAGATCGTGAACGAGGAGCTGGTCGGCATCCTCGGCGGGGAGACCCGTGAGCTCCGGATGGCGAAGCGGCCGCCGACCGTCATCATGCTGGCCGGTCTGCAGGGTGCTGGTAAGACGACCCTGGCCGGGAAGCTGGCCAAGTGGCTGAAGGAGACCAAGCACCAGACGCCGATCCTGGTCGCCGCCGACCTCCAGCGGCCGAACGCGGTCACCCAGCTCCAGGTGGTCGGTGAGCGGGCCGGCGTGCCGGTGTTCGCTCCCGAGCCGGGGAACGGTGTCGGCGACCCGGTGGACGTGGCCCGGAAGGCGCTGGACGAGGCGCGGACCAAGCAGCACAGCGTGGTCATCGTCGACACGGCCGGCCGGCTGGGTGTCGACGAGGTGCTGATGAAGCAGGCCGCCGACATCCGCGACGCGGTGAACCCGGACGAGATCCTGTTCGTCGTCGACGCGATGATCGGTCAGGACGCGGTCACCACCGCGCAGGCCTTCCTCGACGGGGTCGGCTTCGACGGCGTGGTGCTGTCCAAGCTGGACGGTGACGCCCGCGGTGGTGCGGCGCTGTCGATCGCGCAGGTCACCGGTCGCCAGGTGATGTTCGCCAGCAACGGCGAGAAGCTCGAGGACTTCGACGTCTTCCACCCCGACCGGATGGCGTCCCGCATCCTCGGCATGGGTGACGTGATGAGCCTGATCGAGCAGGCCGAGCGCACCTTCGACGCGGACGCGGCCGCGAAGACGGCGGCCAAGCTGCAGAAGAAGGGTGGCAAGGACTTCACCCTGGACGACTTCCTCGCCCAGATGCAGTCGGTGCGCAAGATGGGTCCGCTGACCAAGATCTTCGGCATGCTGCCCGGCGCCAGCCAGTTCAAGGACCAGCTGGAGAACTTCGACGAGCGCGAGATCGACCGGATCGAGGCGGTCATCCACTCGATGACGCCGGCCGAGCGCAACGACCCGAACATCATCAACGGCTCCCGCCGGGCCCGGATCGCGAAGGGTTCGGGGACCGAGGTCGCCACCGTCAGCGGTCTGGTCGAGCGGTTCTTCGAGGCCCGCAAGATGATGTCCGCGATGGCGTCCGGCAAGGGCATCCCGGGGATGCCAGGGATGCCGGGCATGCCCGGTGGCGGCGCCGCGGGTGGGCGCAAGGCGAAGCAGCAGAAGCTGGCGAAGGGCAAGAAGCGTGGCTCGGGCAACCCGGCCAAGCGGGCCGGCGGCGGTGCGCCCCAGCCGCAGGAGCCGCAGCCGGGTCAGCTCCCGGCCGCGTTCGGCGGTGCCGGCCAGAACGGCGGCGATTTCGAGCTCCCCGACGACCTGAAGAAGATGCTCGGCGGACAGTAACCGGGAGGCGGGGTGCGGGCGCTGCCCGATCGGACAACCGGTCACTGCACGAAGTGACACCCCGTTACCCGTTGTCGATGATCCTGGGCCCGCTAAGATCGTCCCTACGCCCGGAGAATGTCGGTACTGCGGAAACGTCGAAGGACGGATCGGATGAGGCAGCAGTTCAAGAACCTGGACACGTGGCGGGGGAAGCTCACCGCCACCTGGGTGTGCTTGGCTCCGCCGACCGCCATGGTCGCCGTGTTCGTGATCGGCGGTGTCACGTCGAACACGTTCATCGTCGACGCGCACGCCCTGGCCGGTCAGCGCCCGGACTCGGTCTTCGACGACCTGGTCGACGACATGCCGACCCAGCCCGGTGTCGACGGCAGCCTGCCGACCCAGGAGAAGTCCACGGTCAGCGTCCCGGTCACCGGGAGCACGGACGGCACCGTCCCGCCGATCCCCGGGGTCACCGGTGACGCGTCCGGCATCCCCGGCACCGTCCTGGCGGCGTACCAGAAGGTCGCGAACGATCTGGCCCTCGCGAAGCCGAACTGCCACATCACCTGGCCGCTGCTGGCCGGGATCGGCAAGGTCGAGTCCGACCACGCGAAGGGCGGCAAGGTCGACGCAGCCGGGAACACCCGCGGCCAGATCCTCGGCCCGGTGCTGAACGGCGGCCCCGGGATGGCCGCCATCTCCGACACCGACCAAGGTCAGTACGACGGGGACCAGCAGTGGGACCGGGCCGTCGGGCCGATGCAGTTCATTCCGGGCACCTGGAAGGCTTTCGGGGCCGACGGGAACGCCGACGGCACCAAGAACCCGCACAACGTCTTCGACGCGGCGCGGGCCGCCGGTGACTACCTCTGCTCCGGCGGGGCCAACCTGGCCGACGCCCAGGGGCTCGTGCAGTCCGTCCTGCGGTACAACCACTCGATGGACTACGTGTCCACCGTGCTGCGCTGGATGCAGTCGTACAGCAAGCAGACCGTGAAGATTCCGGACACCGACGGCGAGATCACCCCGCCGGGCGACAACGGCAACGTCGACGACCCGGAGCGCAACGACACCATCCCGACGCCGACCCCGACGCCGACGGTCACCCCGACGACGACGACTCCGAAGCCGACGCCGACCAAGCCCAGTACGCCGAAGCCGTCGAGCCCGAAGCCGACTCCGAAGCCGACGCCCACCCCGACGCCGAAG
>NZ_SMKA01000472.1 GCF_004348455.1 Kribbella albertanoniae | reverse complement strand
CCCTGCTGCCCGCCCGGCTGGCCCCCCGGCTGCCCGGAACCCCACGGTCCCTGTGGCGGCGTCGTCATATTCGCTCCTTTGACCCATGCATGGACGTGCAAAACTAACAGTCCGACGGCTCAGCTCTCGCGCCGGATCCCGTGATTCGGAAGGTTGTTCAGGACTAGCCCGGCTCCGGGGTGCTCGCGACCGCCGTAGCAGCCTCGGCGCCCGCCTCCAGCAGCACCCGGAATCCGGCCGCATCCAGGATCGGTACACCGAGCTGAACCGCCTTGTCGTACTTCGATCCCGGCGAATCGCCGACCACGACGAACGACGTCTTCTTCGACACCGACCCGGCCACCTTGCCACCGCGGGACACGATCGCCTCGGTCGCCTCGTCGCGGCTGAACCCCTCGACCGTCCCGGTGACCACGACCGACAACCCGGTCAGTGTCTGCTCGACCGTCGGCCCGGTCCGCTCCTGCCGCATCACGACGCCCGCGGCCTTCCATTTGTCGACGATCGCCTCGTGCCAGTCCACCGCGAACCACTCGATCACCGCGTGCGCGATGGTCGGCCCGACACCCTCGATCTCGGCCAGCTCCGCCTCGCTGGCAGCCCGGACGCCCTCGATGTCGTCGTACACGGCGGCCAGCGCCTGAGCAGCGGTCGGGCCGACGTGCCGGATCGACAGCGCGACCAGCCCACGGGCCAACGGCTGGGCCTTGGCCTGCTCGAGATTCGTCAGCAGCTTCTGTGCATTCGCGGAGAGCGCGCCGGCCTTGGTGGTGAAGAAAGAACTGCGAACGAGCTCGTCCGCGGTCAGCGTGAAGAGGTCGCCCTCGTCGACGATGAGGCCGTCGCCGATCAACGCGTCGGCCGCCTTGAAGCCGAGCACCTCGATGTCGAACGCGGCCCGGCCGGCCAGATGGAACAGCCGCTCGCGCAACTGCGCCGGGCACGATCGCGAGTTGGGGCAACGGATGTCGATGTCGCCCTCCTTCATCGGCCGCAGCTCGGTCCCGCAGGACGGGCACGTGGTCGGCATCACCCACGGCTCGGCATCGTCCGGTCGCAACTCGATCACCGGTCCGAGGATCTCGGGGATCACGTCGCCGGCCTTCCGCAGCACCACGGTGTCGCCCGGTACGACGCCCTTCCGCTCGACCTCCTTGGCGTTGTGCAGGGTCGCGAACTCCACCGTCGACCCGGCCACGCGCACCGGCTCCATGACGCCGTACGGCGTGACGCGGCCGGTGCGGCCGACATTCACCTCGATGCGCAGGAGCTTGGTGGTGACCTCCTCAGGCGGGTACTTGTACGCGATCGCCCAGCGCGGTGCACTCGAGGTCGACCCGAGCGCCCGCTGCAGGTCGATCTCGTCGACCTTCACCACGACCCCGTCGATCTCGTGGTCGACCGAGTGCCGGTTCTCGCCGTAGTACGCGATGAACTCGTTGACCTCGGCCAGCGTCTCGACCCGGCGGACCCGATCGCTGACCGGCAGGCCCCAGGCCTTCAACTGCTCGTACGCCGAGGAGAGCCGCCCGAGCCGATATCCCTCGACCTTGCCCAGCCCGTGCACGACGAACCGCAGTGGCCGGCTCGCCGACACCCGCGAATCCTTCTGCCGTAATGATCCGGCCGCACTGTTGCGCGGGTTGGAGAAGACGTCCTTGCCGGCCTCGGCCAGCTGCGCGTTCAGCTCGGTGAAGTCCTCGACCCGGAAGTAGACCTCGCCCCGAACCTCCAGGAACGCCGGAACATCGTCGCCCTGCAACTGCTCCGGGATGCTCTTGATCGTCCGCACGTTCGGCGTGACGTCCTCACCGGTCCGCCCGTCGCCGCGGGTACCGCCGCTGACCAACCGGCCGTGCTCGTAGACCAGATCGAGGGCGAGACCGTCGACCTTGAGCTCACAGAGGAACCCCGAGTCGTGGATCTGCTGGACGGTCACCTCGCGCTCGAGCCGCTTCGCCCAGGCCTCCATCTGCTCGGCCGAGAACGCGTTCGCCAGACTCTCCATCCGCATCGGATGCTGGATCGGCGCGAACAACGTCGAGATCGGCGCCCCGACCTTCTGCGTCGGCGAATCCGGCGTCCGCAGCTCGCTGTACTGCTCCTCGAGCGCCTGCAACTCGTGCATCAGCGCATCGAAGTCCGCATCGGAGATGACCGAGCTACCCAGGTAGTACTTCGCCCGGTGGTCCTCGATCTCCTTGCTCAACGCAGCATGCCGCTCCAACACCTCAGCCGGCGCCCCCGCAATCTCCTCGCTCATAGGCCGAATCTACCGCCGCCCCCCGACAGAACCGCAGCACCGCACCTTGAGCACCCACCGACCACCTTCCTCGCCCCGACATGGCCGAACCGTGCTCAAAGTCCCGCGGACCCACCTTGAGCACCCACCAACCACGCCAGGGCCGTGCGGATGGTCGACCCGTGCTCAAGGTCGAACGGGAAACCCACCTTGAGCACCCTTCGACCACCTTCCTCGCCCCGGGATGGTTGAACCGTGCTCAAAGTCCCGCGGGCCCACCTTGAGCACCTACCAACCACGGCAGGGCCGTGCGGATGGTTGAACCGTGCTCAAGGTCGACGGTTCTCGGTACGACGGGCAGGTGGCTGGTGATCTGCGCAGCGACAGGACGTATAGGGGCAGTGGGTGTCGGCGCGAGGCTCAGCGGGCGGCGGCTGGGGCGCTAGTGGGCGTATACGTCCTGTCCGTTGGAGGATCGGTGGCCGCGGGGTGGAGTAGAGGGGCCGGTCAGGCGTTGGCGGCTTCGCCTACTGTGTCGACGATTTTGCGGAGGAGGGCTAGGCGGGCCTGGGCGTCGCGGGGTGAGGGGG
>NZ_SMKA01000471.1 GCF_004348455.1 Kribbella albertanoniae | reverse complement strand
GACGAGCCCGTTGCCGCGCGGGCTGATGGCGATCTCGAGGCACCCCCGGCGCCGGCGGACGACGAAGCATCGGCAGCCGCCGCGCCGATCCCGGATGAGCCCGTTGCCGCGCCCGCCGACGAGAACGCCCCGGCCCTGGACGAGCACGTCGCCGCGCCCGCCGACGAGGACGCTCCAGCGACTGCAGAACCAGCGGCTGCGACCTCGGTCGAGCCCGTCGACGGGCCTGCTGATGACGCCCCAGCCCCGCGCGCCACAGACCTCTCAGCACCCCACGCCACGGACGCGCTGTCGGCCCCGGCCCACTCCCTTCCGGCGCCCGCCGACGCACCCACCAGCCCGGCAGCTCCCACCGACTCCTTCACCCCCGAGGCCGAGCCGTCGTCCCCGGCGCCCTCCGACTCCGTCGCACCTACGCACCCTGCTGCAGCGACCGAGCCCACCCCAGACGCCGACGTCACTCAAGGCACCGACCTCGCACCGGGCACTGACCCCGGGTCCGAGACCGAGCACGTCTCTGCGACTGAGGACGCCTCACCCGCCGAGTCCGACTCGGCCGATGACCTCGGCTCCGCAGGTTCGGCTGAAGAGCAGTCGACCGATGCTGATGAGACCTCCACCGAGCTCACCGCCGGACCGAAGGCCCCCGCGGACCCGCAGGTCGCTCCCGCTGCCGAACGCGCGGACGAAGGCGCGCTCGCGGCTGAGCCTGAATCCGCCGCAACCGAGCCCACCTCGGCGTCCGAGTCCGCCCCGGCCAATGAGTCTGCCGCAGTCACCGAGTCGGCCCCGGCCAATGAGTCTGCCGCTGTCACCAAGTCGGCCCCGGCCAATGAGTCTGCCGCAGTCACCGAGTCGGCCCCGGCCACCGAGTCCGCCGCAGTCGTCGAGTCCACCTCGGCACTCGAGGCGGCCTCTGCCAACGAGCCCGCCCCGGCGAGTGAGCCCGCGTCAGCGAGTGAGCCCGCTTCAGCGCGTGAGCCCGCGTCAGGGGTCGAGTCCGCGCCACTCACCGAGTCCACCCCAGCGGTCGAGCCCGCCTCGGTCACCGAGCCCGCGCCAGAGCCCGCCGCTGCGGGCGAGCCGGGCTCCGAGGATTCTTCGTCGGCGAGGGCTCAGTCGGCCGATGCTGATGAGGCCCCCACCGAGGTCGACGCCGAAGGGTCCGTCCCTGCGGATCCCCAGATCGTCTCCGCCGCAGAGCCCGCCGACGAGGAGGAGCTCCCGGCCGAGTCTGCGTCTCCCGCGACCGACCGACCCTCAGCACCCGAGTCCTCCTCGGCCTCCGAGCACGCGTCGGTCTCCGGTCCTGCTTCATCGACCGAACCGACCTCTGCCGCGGACCTGACCTCTGCCACGGTCCCGACCTCTGCCACGGACCCGACCTCTGCCACCGAGCCGGCTTCAGCGAGCGAGGACGTCTCCGCCCCCGAAGCCGCCTCCGCCACCGAGCCGGCTTCAGCCACCGAGCACGCCTCTGCCACCGAAGCTGCCTCTGCCACCGAAGCCACCTCCGCCACCGAGATCGCTTCAGGCGCTGAGCCGGCTTCTGCGAGTGAGCACACATCTGTTCCCGAGTCGGCTTCTGCGGCGGAGCACGCCTCTGCCACCGAAGCGACCTCTGCGAACGAGCCGACTTCAGCGGTCGAGCTCCCGTCAGCGGTTGAGCTCGACTCTGCCGAGGAGGCCTCGACGGATGAGTCGGGCTCCGAGGGCTCCGTGCCGGCCACAGCTCAGTCGGCTGATGTCGATGAGGCTCCCACCGAAGGCAGCCCCGAAGCCTCCGTCCCCGGCGCCCCCCAGATCGACGCTGCTGCCGAGCGCACGGACGAAGTCGCACCCGAAGCTGAGGCCCCGGCCGCCGCCGACGCACTCCTCTCGGCACCCGAGTCCGCCGCTGAACTCGAATCTGCGACGACCGAGTCGGAAGCGGAATTCGAATCCGCGACGACCGAGTCCGCCGCGGTACCGGAGTCTGCGACAACCGAGTCCGCGACGACCGAGTCCGCCGCGGTACCGGAGTCCGCGACAACCGAGTCTGCGACAACCGAGTCCGCGACGACCGAGTCCTCCGGGGCATCGGAGTCTGCGACGACTGAGTCCGCCGCGGCTGAGGTGGCCTCGGCGATCGAGCAGGCGCCTCGCGTCGCCGTACCGGGAGATCACTCAGCAGATTCGGCTACCGAGTCGACCTCGGCAGCCGAGTTGGGATCCGCGGATTCACCGGCAGGGCAGTCGGCCGATGCTGAGGACGCTGCAGTCGGGGACGGTGTCGACGCATCCGTGCCTACGGATCCGCGGGTCGCCCTCACTGGCGAGCTCGCGGACGACGAGCGGCTCCCAGATGAGCCCGCTGCGGCGACTGAGCTGGCGTCGGCGGGGGAGTCGGGTGCCGAGGTTTCCGCGTCGGCGATAGCTCAGCCGGGCGATGCTGATGGGGCTCCCGCCGAGGTTAGCGCCGATGCCTCTGGCGATGCGCAGGTCGTGCCTGCCGTCGAGGACGTGGACGAGGAGGCGCTCGCGGCCGAGTCTGCGTCCGGCGCCGAGAACCCCTCGGCGCCGGCGTCCGAAGACGCTTCTGCCACCGAGCCCGCTCCCGTTGCCGAGGTGTCCGCCTCGGCCGCTCCTCAGGTCGTGCCCGCTGAAGATGCGCTGGCGACCGAGGCTGGGGCGGGGATTGCGTCTGCTTCGGCTGCTGCGCTGGCTTCGGGCGCTGAGGTTGGGTCTGTGGTTTCGGCGCTTGCTTCGGCGCAGTTGGTCGATGAGGCTTCCGGTCCTGCGCGTGCGGGTCGAGACGCGGCTGTGGTGGTCGAGCCGGTGGCTGTGGTGGGGGTGGC
>NZ_SMKA01000470.1 GCF_004348455.1 Kribbella albertanoniae | reverse complement strand
GGTCGTACGTGAAGGGACCCGGCGTACCGAGACGGCCGGCTTCGAGGTTCTTGCGGTCGAAGGGCTGGAGCGGATGCTTGATCAACACGGCATCCCGCACGTTCGTCTCGGTAGTGCGATCGAGGACATCGAGGAGCTCACCCAGCGGTACTGCGGGTGGTCGCCGCTGTCCGGAGTACTCGTTGGCACCGGTGTAGGTGATCACCAGAGAATCGGTCGCGGCAAGAATCGCATCCAGCAGAAGCTGGCGATCCTCACTTCGGACATCGCGCTCGCCCGTGATCGGGGTCCTGGCCAGCAGGTCGTCCCCGTCGGCCAGGCCGAACCGCGGGAACACGCCGTCGTCGAGTCCCAGCAGACAGACCACACGGTGCGGGACAGATCGCATCGGCACCATCGTGCAGATGGTCAGCGTTCCGGTCCGGAAACTGGCGCGGCTCGGCCGGCCGGCCAGGTGGGTGGAAAGGAGGGCTCGGACATCGGGCAGCCTCAACGGTGTCTCGGCCAACGCGCCGGCGTCGGCGGTGACCTCGGCGAATTCGCGGTGCACCTGGCTGAGTTGCCAGTTGTCGTCGGGAACGACCCGCGTCAGCTGATCGATTCCGGCGCGCAGGGCGTCGAGCCAGTCCGTCAGCGGCCGCGTGCCCTCCAGCCGTTTGGTTGCCGCCTGCAACCGATCGATGTACTCCGCGAACCGGCCGGCCAGCTCGATCCGGGTGCTGCCCACATCGTCGAGCGGCAGCGTCGTACTGATCCAGGCATGCGCGTCGTCGGACATCGTCACGCCGGCCAGGACCCGGTCGATGCCGAAGCGCCAGGTGTTCTGCGGATAGGCGGCGAGCCCGTACGGCACGCGATGATCCTGGTCGAACGCCCACCGCACGCCCGACTCACGGACCCAGCCGGTGATCGTGTCCAGGTCGTCATCGGTGAACCGGAAGCGCCGCCGTACCGGCTCGGTTTGCGCAAGGTCGAGCAACTGGCTGGCGGTGGCCCGGCTGCCGGCGATGTCGAGCAACTGGGAGGCGACGCCGAGCAGGGGATTGGTCTGGATGAGTGACCGGTCAGCCAATTGGACCCGCAACCGATGTGCCGGGTGGCCGTCGCTACGGAGGTCGCCGAGGCCGAAACGAGCGCTGATCAAGGGCGCGTACGTCTCGATGTCGGGACACATCACGAGGATGTCGCGGGGTTCCAGCGTGGGATCGGCATCCAGCATCCCCAACAGCACCTCCCGCAGTACGTCGACCTGCCGCGCCGCACCGTGGCACGCATGCACCCGCACGCTGCGGTCGTCGGCGCGCAGGCGGCGGCCTCGGGAGGCAACGGTGTTGCTGTGCAGGTCGTGCTGCAACCAGCCGAGAAGGGTGTCCGGCACCGTCGGCGACGGGAGGTGGTGATCAGTTGCCGACGCATCGGCTAGAGACAGTTGCAACTCACGACTATCCCGCCCGAGCGTGGCCAGCAGCGGATGGTCGGCCTCTTGGTGACTGGTGTCATCGGCGCGGTCGCCCGCGCCGATGCCCGCTGTGGCGAGGCGGTCCCAGAGCACGTTGCTGGGGTGGGGGAGCCATAGGTGTACGTCGCGGTGGTCGGCCAGCCCGGACAGCAACTCGATCTCAGTGACCGGGAGCCGGGTGTGCCCGAACAGCGAGAGTCGCGAGGGCAGGTCGAGCGACTCTGGTCGATCGCGAAGCTGGGTCAGAGTCTCGGCGTGGCGAACGCTCGGCGGTGGTGCGTCGATCCGGTCGGTGAGACGCCGCCAAAGTTCAGGTTGCCAGCTCAGATCGTCATCTACCCGCGCCCCGCGCCCGTCGGTGTCCTGACCCCGGCTCCAGTCCGCCAGCACAGCAGGCCGCTGAACGGCGTACGCGGCGAAGAGCCGGGACAGTCTCGCGGCGACGGCGTACCGGCGTCCCTGTCGCAGCTCAGCCTCGGCGTCGGTGTCGAAATGGCCGAGATGTCGCGCGACAGGCTCGCACCAGCTCTCGTCGAGGGAAGCGTCGAGCACAGCGAGCAGCGGCCACACCATCGCGTCGGCCGCCCAGGGATCGTCATCCGCGAGCCCCAACACCGTGGCGACCAGCGAGCGCGGCGTCGCGAACCGCACTCCGGCGCAGACCCCGTCGCCTCTGCCCGGCGCAGTACCCAATCGGTGCGCAAGCCGTTGCGACAGCCACCGCTCGACACCCTTCGCCGGCACCACGACGAGTTCCTCGGCGAACGGGTCGGCCAGCGGTACGGCGAGAACGTCCCCCATCGCATCGGCGAGCAGGTCGGTTCGCTCGGCGCGATGGAGATACAGAGTCACCAACGCAGCATGCCACGTGACGCGCTGAGGCCTACGACGGCGCCGCCGACCGCATGAAGCTCGTTGTCGGGTCAGCTTGGTCTCGTGCGTTGAGGCGGATACTGTCAGCGCGTGTGTTCTCGCGCACGGGCCGTGACGAACGGACTGACTCGGACCAGATCCGGCGACGGAAGGGTGGCATGAAGCGATTTGTGGCACCGCCGAACTGGCCTACTCCGCCCCGCCGCGACTGGGTACCACCCAGGCACTGGGCCCCCGACCCCACCTGGCCGCTGCCTCCTTCGGACTGGTGCTTCTGGGTCAGTGCGCGTGGCAAGCCGGCGATCGGCCCGCTGGGTCGATACGGCGCGCCCTCGGTCCGAGCGGCGTACCTGGGTCTGGCTGTCGCTGTGATCTTCGTCTCGATCAACCTTTGGGCTGTGAGCAGCCTTGGTCTCCTCGATGGATCCTCGCAGAGCGAGGATTCGCCGGTGCCCCGGACAACGGCGCGTCCAGCACCGCGGCAGACAGTGACCGTGACGACGGTCCGCACACCGGCGCCTACCAGTGCAAAGTCGACGCCGTCTGCCGCGAAGCCACCGATCCGTACCTCTCGGCCGCTCCCGTCGGCCCGTACTGTCC
>NZ_SMKA01000046.1 GCF_004348455.1 Kribbella albertanoniae | reverse complement strand
GTGGTCAACCTCCTCAAACTCCACAACCACACCCTCCACCCAGCAACCTGACCCCGGGGCCACCCAGCCCGACCAGCCCGACAGATTCGATGCCCCGGCCGGCAAAACGCCATTTCGCTACAGGCTCGGAGCGGCAGTAACCGTCCGTGTATCTGGGGTTTGGGGAGTGCGGGGGCGTTCGCGGAGGAGGAGGGTGGCGTCCAGGAGCATGATGGCGGCGGTGAGGGCGTGGACCATGAGGGCGTAGGCCAGGGAGCCGCCGTGGGTGGTGACGATGATGGCGTCGGTGATCGGGACGATCGCGATGACGGCCATGATGATGCCGGTGGAGCGGCGCTGGCCGAGGGCGAAGAGGGCCAGGATGACGAGGCCCAGGGCGATGTCGCGGATGCCTTTGACGGGGAAGAAGCCGCCGGCGGCAGCGGTGATGCCGAAACCGGTGGCGGCGCCGGTTCCGTCGAACAGGAAGCGGGTGCCGAAGGTGAGCGGGAAGATGCCGAGCAGGATGGTCAGGACAGTGGTGAAGCGGCGCATCGTGTTCTCCAGTATCTAGCAGTGCTAACTTTCCTAGCAACGCTAACACTGCAGTTGCTAGATTGTCTAGCACTGCTAGCATCGGCTTATGCCGAGCCAGGAACGTCGTGAACGGGCCCTTGCCGAGCGGAGTGCGCTGATCGTCCGCGCCGCCCGTGAGCTAGCCGAAGCCGATGGCTGGGATGCCGTCACCACGCGGCGCCTGGCCGAGGCGGTCGAGTACAGCCAGCCGGTGCTCTACAGCCACTTCAAGAACATGCAGGCGATCGTCACCGCCGTGGCGCTCGACGGGATGGCCGAGCTGGCCGTCGTACTGCGCTCAGCCCGGGAGGCGGACGGGATACGCGGCCTGGCCGACGCCTATCTCGGGTACGCCGAAGCGCATCCGGCCGTGTATGCGGCCATCTTCACGCGCCGGACCGATCTGGTGTTCGGAGCCGCCGAGAGCCCGGAGATCCTGAAGACCACGTTCGGTGAGCTACATGCTGCAGTGGCTCCCTATGCGTCGGGCGACGCCGAGACGCTGACCGAGGTGTTCTGGAGTGCCATGCACGGCCAGGCGACGCTCAACCACGACCGGCGGCTGCGGCCGGCGCAGCGCACCGACCGCATCGAGCAACTCGTCCGCCTGGTGACCGGCTAGCTGTTCCAGTGGTGGACGACCGGGGTGCCGCGGTCCCAGCCGAGGGTGGAGACGGTGGCGGTGTCGAGGACGAAATGGCGACCCTCCGCGACCTCCAGGTCCAGCCAACGCGCGGTGAGACCACGGAGTGCGTGCGAGTGCCCGAAGACGAGGACGTCACCGGGCACTGCTTCGATGCGGGCAATGACGCGGTCGAGGCGGGTGGTGACGTCCGCGGCGGTTTCGCCGTTCGGCACGGGTGACGACCAGACCGTCCAGCCGGGGACGGTTTTGCGGATCTCCGGAGTGGTGATGCCTTCGTAGTCGCCGTAGTTCCACTCGGCGAGGTCCTCGTCGACCACGGCGTCTCCGAAACCGGCGAGTTCCGCGGTACGGCGGGCCCGTTGCCGGGGTGAGGTGAGGACGAGGTCGAAGGTCTCACCGGCCAACCGGTCCCGCAGCGAGGTGGCGATGCGCTCACCCTCGGGAGTCAGCGGGAGGTCGGTGACGGAGGTGTGGCGGCCGTTCTTGCTCCACTCGGTTTCGCCGTGGCGAACCAGGACGAGCCGGTCCTTACGTTCCGCATTAGTCACTGTTTCATCCTGTCAGACCACTTGATTGCATCGGTCAGGCCCTTGACCGTTTGAACGATCCACGGCAGGGTATCGAAACTGTAAGCGCTTCCACTGGAGGTTCCATGGCGACCGGCAGGCCCGCGACGATCTACGACGTCGCGGCTCGCGCGAAACTGTCGATCGCGACGGTTTCGCGTGTGCTGCAAGGGACTGGGCCGGTATCGGCGAAGGCGCGGGAGCGCGTCGGGCAGGCGGCGGCCGAGCTGAACTACGTGCCGCTGCGGGCCGCGCGCAGTCTCGCGGTGCAACGACACGAGGCGCACGGGCTCGTCCTGCCGGATCTCAGCGGCCCGTTCTACAGCGACCTCCTGATGGGGTACGAGCGGTGGGCCGGTGAGCACGGCCAGAGCGTCGTACTCACGGTGACGCACGGCAACGCGGATCCGCGCCGCACGGTGCGTGATCTGGCCGGGCGGGTCGACGGGATCGTTGTCCACGGCAACGCTCTCGAGCTGGCCACGATCCAGGGGCTGCGCAAGGCCGGCGTACCGCTGGTGCTCGTCGCGCATCCGCCGGTCACGGGCTGCGACACGGTCCGCACCGAGAGCGTGTCGAGCGCCGAGAAGCTCACGACCCGGCTGCTCGATGCGGGGCGCGAGAGCCTCGTGTTCGTTGGTGATCCGGCCAGCTCGTACGACGTCTCGGAGCGGTACGCCGGATTCGCGAAGGCGCACGAATCACGGGGGAAGGTCGCGCCGGAGCCGGTCCGCGTCGAGCTGACGGAGTCCGCGGGGCGTGGTGTCGCCGAGGACGTGCTCACGCAGGGCGGACGACCGGACGGACTGGTGTGTGCGAACGACGAGCTGGCGCTGGCGGCGCTCATCACCTTGCGGGCCGGTGGGATCGACGTACCCGGCGAGATTGTGGTGACCGGGTGGGACGACGTGATGGCGGCACGATACGTGTCGCCCGGGTTGAGCACGGTGCGGCAGCCGATGGTCGAGCTGGGGCAGTTGGCGGCGCAGCGATTGCACGAGCGGGTGACCGGGGAGCGGACCCGCGGACGGAACGACGTACTCGCCACTGAGCTTGTCCTGCGGGACAGCTGTGGCACCTCGGGGGCAATGCAGCAGTAACCGAGTGAGGAGACCACTAATGTTCACCCACAGCATCCGCCGCCGACTGGTGATCGGCTGCGTCCTAGCTCTGACGCTGGCCGCGTGCGGCAGGTCGGCCGACACTCCCGAGGCGGGCGGTCAAGCGACCACGACCGTCAGTGACGGGCCCGCGACCGGAGACCTGACTGTCTGGGCGATGGGCACCGAAGGCGAGAACCTGCCCAAGCTGATGGAGCAGTTCCAGCAGGCCAACCCAGGCGCGAAGGTGACGGTCACCCCGATCCCGTGGGATGCCGCGCACAACAAGTTCACCACCGCGATCACCGCGCAGAGCCTGCCGGACGCCGCGATGGTCGGCAGCACCTGGATGGGTGAGTTCGCCGACCTCGGCGCCCTCGACCCGACGCCGCAGGGCTTCGACAACGCCGCGTTCTTCCCAGGTGCGCTGGACACGACGAAGGTGAAGGGCGTCCAGTACGGCGTTCCCTGGTACGTCGAGACGCGGCTCGTGTACTACCGCAAAGACCTGGCGACGAAGGCCGGAATCACCACGCCGCCGACCGACTGGGCCGGTCTGAAGGCGATGGCGAAGGCCATGAAGGACAAGGCCGGCGCCAAGTGCGGGATCAATCTGCAGCCGGGTGGGACCGGGTCCTGGCAGACGGTGATGCCGTTCGCCTGGTCGGCCGGGGCCGAGATCACCGCCGACGACCAGAAGACGTTCACGCTGGACACGCCGGCGATGCAAGAGGGGTTGCAGTACTTCCAGAGCTTCTTCACCGACAAGGTCGCCTGCACCGACCTGCCGCCGAACCAGACCGAGGCGCAGTTCGTGAACGGTACGGCGCCGATGTTCATCTCCGGACCGTGGATGGCGGGGTCGGTGGCGAAGGCCGGCGGGGACGCGATGAAGCCGAACATCGGGGTGTTCCAGCTGCCGAAGAACAAGACCGCGACGTCGTTCGTCGGCGGATCGAACTTCGTCGTCTTCAAGAACTCGAAGAACAAGGACAGCGCGTGGAAGCTGGTGAAGTGGCTGTCGGAGGAGAAGACGCAGGCGGCCTGGTACAAGCTGTCCACTGATCTGCCGGCTGTGAAGAGCGCGTGGCAGGACCCGAGTATCGCGAGTGATCCGCTGCTGCCGGTGTTCGGTAAGCAGTTGGAGGACGCAAAGGCGCCGCCGTCGATCGTGAACTGGGAGCAGGTCGCGGTGGCGTTCGACACCGAGATCGAGAAGATGGTCAAGGCCGGCCAATCCCCCGCCGACACCGCCAAAGCCATCCAAACCAAGGCAAGCCAGATCGGCACCGGCGGAAGCTGATGCGCAGCAGACAGACTGCGGCCGCCTGGATTCTCGTCCTGCCGTTCGTCATCCTCTTTCTCGCGTTCACGGCCGGGCCGGTGCTGGGGTCGCTGGGGATGAGTTTCACCGATATCAAGCAGCGGGATCTGCGGACGCCGTTCGCGGTGGAAGGTGTTGGCTTCGGCAACTATCTGAAGGCCTTGCAGGACGAGACCTTCCGCAAGGCGGCGTTCAACACGGCGTACTTCGTGGTGATCGGGGTGCCGCTGACGCTGGTCGTCGCGCTGGGCGCCGCCGTACTGCTGGATCGTGGGGTGAAGCGGTTCCAGGCGCTGTTCAAGGTCGGCTACTACCTGCCGGTGGTGACCTCGATCGTCGCGATCGCCGTCATCTGGCGGTTCGTGCTCGCTCCTGATGCGGGGCTGCTGAACACGGTGCTCGGCTGGTTCGGCATCGACGGGCCGAACTGGCTGGCCTCGAAGACCTGGGCGATGCCGTCGCTGATCGCGATGGCGGTCTGGCGCAACTTCGGTTCGGCGATGATCATCTTCCTGGCCGGGCTGCAGGGCATCCCGCAGTCGGTCGAGGAGGCCGGTCAGCTCGACGGTGCGGGCTCATGGCAACGATTCCGGTATCTGATCGTGCCGTTGCTCAGGCCAACGATCCTGTTCACCAGCGTGACCACGGGAATCGGCTACCTGCAGTTCTTCGAGGAGCCGTTCGTGATGACGCAGGGCGGTCCGCTGAACAGCACGGTCTCGGTGTCGATGTACACGTACCAGCAGTTCGGCTTCGGCAACTACGGGCTCGCGACGTCGATGGCTTACCTGTTGTTCGTCGTGATCGCGGTGATCACGTTCATCCAGTTCCGGCTGCTGAGGGAGAAATGATGCGCCGTACCTGGTGGATCTATCTGATCGCTGTCCTCGGTCTGGTCGCAGTCGCGGCGCCGTTCGTCTGGATGCTGCTCGGCAGTTTCAAGACGCAAGGCGAGCTGCTCCAAGTGCCCCCGACCTGGCTACCGCAGAACGCGACCACGGAAAACTATGACGCCCTGTTCAGCAAGGCGAACTTCCCGCGCTACTTCCTGAACTCCGGGGTGGTCGCGCTGGTCGTGACAGCGGGCAACCTGACCTTCTGCTCGATGATCGGGTACGCGCTGGCCAAGCTCAACTTCAAGGGCCGCAACGGGTTGTTTGTCCTGGTCATGGCGACGCTGATGATCCCGGGCATGGTCACGTTCGTCCCGCTGTTCGTCCTCGTCACCAACGCCGGGCTGGCCAACAGCTACCCCGGCCTGATCCTGCCGTTCCTGGTGTCGCCGTTCGGCGTCTTCCTGATGCGGCAGTTCTTCCTCGGGCTGCCGGACGACCTGATCGACGCCGGCCGGGTGGACGGGAGCAGCGAGCTGGGCATCTTCGCCCGGATCATGCTGCCGCTGACCAGGCCCGCGCTCGCCACCCTCGGCATCCTCACGTTCCTCGGTTCCTGGAACAACTTCCTGTGGCCGCTGGTGATCGCGCAGACCGAGGACAAGTACACGCTTCCCGTTGCCCTGGCGCTGTACTCGACCGGCCAGAACGCGCAGAACTTCGGCCTGCTGATGGCCGGCGCGGTCGTGGTCGTCGTCCCGGTGCTGGTGATCTTCCTGGCCTTCCAGCGCCACGTCACCAAGGGCATCGCCATCACTGGACTCAAGTAGGAGGCAAGCTGATGACCGCCACCATCAACCGCCGCACGCTGCTCGCAGCTACCGGTACTGCTGCTCTGGTCGGAACCGCAAGACCAGCCTTCGCAAACCCGACCCAACAACTGAAAGCTGGTTGGACAGCAACCAGGCAGGACAGGGCACTCGTTGGGAGGTGGGCCCGGGACACCTGGCGCAGTCTGGTCGCGATGACTGACGAGCGGACCGGGTTGCCTGCGGACAACATCGGGGCGTCCGTCTCCAATCCGGTGCGGAGCAAGTACACGTCGCCCACCAATATCGGCGGGTATCTGTGGAGCACAGTGGTTGCCAAGCACCTCGGGATCATCTCGCCGCAGGAGTCGCTTCGGCGGATCACGCAGACGCTGACGACCATGCAGAACGTCGTGCACCACACGCCGAGTGGGATGTTCTTCAACTGGTACGACGAAGCGACCGGCGAGGTGCTGTACGTCGATCCGGATGGCACGAAGCCGATCACGCCGTTCGTGTCCAGCGTCGACAACGGGTGGTTCGCCTGTGCCTTGATGGTCGTCCGCAACGCCGAGCCACGGGCCCGCGCTCTCGCGGATTCCCTGCTGGACAAGATGAACTTCGCCTACTACTACAACCCAGCCGCCCGACCCGGCGGTCTGATGCGCGGCGGATTCTTCGAGACGTCACCTCCCGACGAGGAGACCGAGAAGGGCAACCACACCGGCAGCGGCCCGGATGTGTACTACCGCAAGTTCCACTACGACACCTGCAACACCGAGGCGCGCATCGCCGGGTACGTCGGGTTCGCGCTCGGCCAGGTCCCACCCACCCAGTACTACGCGACCTACCGCACCTTCCCCGATTCCTGCGACTGGTCCTGGGTCGAGCAGAAACCGAAGGGCGTCCACCGCACCTACCTCGGGCTCGACGTCTTCGAGGGCACCTACGAGTACCGCGGCATGCGCCTCGTCCCGTCGTGGGGTGGTGACATGTTCGAGTCGCTGATGCCCGACCTGTTCGTTCCCGAAGCGACCTGGGCACCGCACAGCTGGGGCATCAACCACCCACTCACCGTCCGCGCGCAGATCGAGCACGGCCTGGACGAGGCGAAGTACGGGTACTGGGGCTTCTCCCCCGCCTCGAATCCGAAGGGCGGCTATTCCGTGTACGGCGTTGAGGCGATCGGCATGGATCCGGGCGGTTACCCCTCGGATCTGGAGGCAACGAACTTCGACGCGGGATTCGAGGGCTGCCGCGAAGGCGCCAACCCGAACCCGACGTACGGCGATGGTGTCGTGACCCCGCATGCGGCGTTCCTCGCGATGCCGTACGCACCACGGCAGGCGATCGAGAACCTGCGCCGGATCGAGACCGACCTGCACGCGTACGGCGCCGGTGGCTTCTACGACTCGGTCGCGGTGAGGTCGGGGCTGATCGCCAAGCGGTACCTCTCGCTGGACCAGGCGATGGTGATGGGTGCCATCGGCAACGTCTTCGGCAACGACCTGATCCGCCGCAGTTTCGCCGACCGCCGCGCCGAACGCGGCATCCGCCCGGTGATCGGCATCGAGCGCTTCGAGTCGGGAGTCGCATGACAGAGAAGGCCGATTGGGATGCGCGGATCGCCAACCGCAGTGACGAGGAGCGCGGGTTCAGCTTCCCCGACCTCGATCCACCCAAGGAGGTGACTGCGGTCGGTGGCGTCGGGCAGGTGACGATCGACTGGTCGCCCGTCGACGGCGCGGTCGGGTACCTGGTCCTGCGCTCCACCGGCGACCACGGTCCGCTGGAACCGGTCGATCATCACAGCGGTGATGTGCTGTCCGTGCCGGGTCCGCCGTACATCGACACCACGTGCACCCCGGGGACGCCGTACCACTATGCGGTTGCGAGCGTCCCTGAGGTGACAGTCACCGGCCGCCCGAGTCACGCCGTCGGCGCGGTTCCACTAGTTGCCGACAGCACCGTTCCTCGGGTGCAGGTGGTCGTCGATACGGTTGCCGAAGGCACTGAACTGCACCGGCCGTGGGCGCCGATGATCGGCAGCGAACGACTCAGCCAGTTGCTCTGCACCGACACGACCGGCGGGCACGAGATCGGCGTCGAGCTCGAGGATGCACTACGCCGGATGCACGACGAGCTCGGCGTCCGGACGGTCCGGGCCCATGCGATCTTCCACGACGACACCCACGTGATCGACGGATCGTCGTACGACTTCTCCGTGGTGGACGCGATCTACGACAAGCTGCTCGGGATCGGGCTGCGGCCGGTGGTCGAGCTCGGCTTCATGCCGCGTGAGCTGGCCAGCGATCCGTCGAAGACCGTCTTCGAGTACGGCGCGATCATCTCGCCACCGGAGTCGTACGAGCGCTGGCACGACCTGGTCCGCGCATTGGTCGAGCACCTGGTCAACCGGTACGGCCTGGACGAGGTGCTGACCTGGGACTTCGAGGTGTGGAACGAGGCGAACCTAGAGGTCTTCTGGTCCGGCACCAAGGCCGAATGGCTCCACCTGTACGACGTGACTGCGGCGGCCGTGAAGTCAGTCGACGAGCGACTGGCAGTCGGGGGCCCGTCGTCGGCCGCTGCCGGCTGGGTGGACGACCTGCTGGCACACGCGCGGGCCAGCGGCACCCCGGTCGACTTCGTGTCGACGCATACCTACGGTTCGCCGCCGCTCGACGTACGGGCGTCACTGGAGCGGCACGGGTACGGCGATGCGCGGATCCTCTGGACCGAGTGGGGCGTGACCCCGCGGCACTTCAACCCGATCAACGACTCGGTGTTCGCCGGAGTGTTCTTACTGCGCGGTATGCGGTCGGCCGCCGGGCGGGTGGACGCACTGGCCTACTGGGTCGCTTCTGACCATTTCGAAGAGCTGGGCCGACCACCGCGGTTCCTGCACGGTGGCTTCGGGCTACAGACGGTCGGTGGTCTGCCGAAACCGCGCTACCACGCACTGAGCCTGCTCAGCCGGCTCGGACCGGTCGAACTGCCAGTCACGGTCACCGGTGACGGAGGAGGCAGCCTGATCGAGGCGTGGGCCTCGCGGGACCGCGACCGGATCGCCGTACTGCTCTGGAACCTGACACTCGACCAGACCAAGGCAGACGGCGCCCCAGAACTGACCAGGACGGTCCACGTGGAGCTGCCCGGCGTGGATCCGTCCTGGCAGGTCACTGCGACCACACTGGGTATCGGTGCCGGTGATCTGGTCGCTGCGACCGCCGAGCTCGGGATCACCGAATGGCCGACCGACGACCAGCTGGCCCAGCTCGCCGAGCGCAGCCGGATGATCAGTACGCCGCTGGAGCTGACCGGGACTGCGGTCGAGGTGACGCTGCCGATGCCGTACGCCGTCCTCGTTGAGCTGACTCCAAATAGATCGGATCTCTAAAGACTTAACTCAGTGAATTAATCCCGCAGTCTGGCGGGTCGCGGCCGAACGATCGATTATAGATCGGATGACCGCGACTTGCTGAGGAGCTTTGCCATGCCCGATGGTCCACCCGCAGCCTCGATCGAGAGGTTCCGCGACTGGCGGTTCGGCCTGTTCGTGCACTGGGGCCTGTACGCCCTGCCCGCCCGCCACGAGTGGGTGAAGAACCGCGAGCAGCTGACCGACGAGGACTACCAGCCGTACTTCGACCATTTCGAGCCTGACCTGTTCGACCCGCGCAAGTGGGCCCGTGCGGCGCGCGAGGCCGGCATGCGGTACGCCGTACTGACGACCAAGCACCACGAGGGCTTCTGCCTGTGGGACTCGGCAGTGTCGGACTACACGGTCGCTCACACCGCCTGGGGTGCCGGGAAGGACCTGGTGAAGCAGTTCGTCGAGGCCTGCCGTGAGGAGGGGCTGGGAGTCGGGTTCTACCACTCCCTGATCGACTGGCATCACCCTGAGTTCCCGATCGACCTGATGCACCCGCAGCGCGACGACGAAGAGGCGATCGCGAAGGCGGCCGGCCGCGACGTCCAGGTGTACGCCGACTACCTGCACGCACAGACCCGTGAGCTGCTCACGAACTACGGGCCGATCGACCTGATGTGGTTCGACTTCTCCTACCCGGGCCGCAACTACCCGGACGGCCGCGACGGCCACGGCAAGGGTCGCGACGACTGGCGTTCGGTCGAGCTGATGGCGATGGTTCGCGAGCTACAGCCGGACATCCTGATCAACGACCGCCTGGACATCCCCGGCGACTTCGTGACGCCGGAGCAGTACCAGCCGGACGGTCCGATGCAGCGGGACGGCGTACCGGTGCTCTGGGAGGCCTGTCAGACGCTGAACGGCAGCTGGGGCTACGACCGCGACAACCTGGACTGGAAGTCACCGGAGCTGCTGGTGAAGATGCTGGTGGACTCCGTCTCCAAGGACGGCAACCTGCTGCTCAACGTCGGCCCCACCGGCCGCGGCGAGTTCGACCCGCGCGCCCTGGCGACGCTGGCCGCGATCGGCGAGTGGACCCGCCTGCACGAGCGCTCCTTCCGCGGTGCGCGCCCGTCCGAGTACACCGCGCCGGCGGACTGCCGCTACACCCAGAACGGCAACCGCCTCTACCTGCACTTCTTCTCCTGGCCGATGGGCCACGTGCACCTCCCCGGCCTGGCCGGCAAGGTCAAGTACGCCCAGCTGCTCAACGACGCCTCCGAGATCAAGCGCATCGTCCACGAGCCGGCCCAGCAGGCCCAGAACACGACCATGGGCGGTACGGCGTCCGACGTACTGACGCTCGACCTCCCGACCCAGAAGCCCGACACCCTGGTCCCGGTGATCGAGCTCTTCCTGAACTGACCACGGGTAGGGGCCGGTACGTCGTACCGGCCCCTACCCGTCCTGCTCAGATCTGGTCGAGCTTCCAGCGTTGGCAAGGCCCGTTCCAGTAGCGCCAGGTGATCAGACTGGCGTCCGCTACCGAACTGCAGGCCGCAATGTCGAGGGAGAGCCCGTTGGCCTCCCTGGTGATCGACCATGAGCCGTTGAACGCCGGCTCCACTCGCCAGCGCTGGCAGGCACTCTCACTCTCCGGCATCGTCGCCACGGTTTGAGCCAAGGCATCCGTGCAGCCCGGGACGTCCAGCGCCTCACCGGTGCTCGGCTCGATGATGTGGTAGATGTCGTCGCCCAGCGGCTTCAGCAGCCACCGCTGACACGGGCTGCCCGGGATCCAGTCCCACATCCGCACCCTGCCGTCGGTCCGGCAGTTCTCGACGTCGAGCGCAAGATCCTTGTCGGACGGGTCGTTCGCCCCTTGCAGGCGGTACTTCCCGGTCGGCTGCGCCTGGTTGAACCCGGCCCGCAGGATCCACTGCTGGCTCGCCTCCGCCGTACAGCTCCGCTGCACGATGGTGACGTCCTGGCCGGAGCTGCCCTGGGCGGGCGACGCGCACTTCGAGCTGTGCGCGAACTTCAGCCGTACGACGGTGTCGTAGCTGCTGCCCTCGAGATACTCGATCCGCAACTGCTGGTTCGCCGTCCCCAGGCACGGATACTGCAGGACCGTGGTCTCGTCCACCTGCTGATTGTTGTAGACGTCGAGGCACCGCGGCCGGGCGTCCCCGCTGTTGCCCTGGAAATGGGCGGTCTGTACCTCGTACTGGTCGGTGCCGGCGATCTGCTTGAGCCGGAACCGCTGGTTGAGTCCACCGTGACAGTCGTGCTGAACGAGCCGCTCCAGATCGGCCTGACTGGACAGCCACACGTCCAGGCACTTGCTGCTGTTGCGGTTCACCAGTTCGTACGTGCGTTCCTCGATGTCGAAGCTCGGCCCGGTGCTGGCGCCGACCCGTGGCTCCTTCCACTGGCTGGTCGCCGGACCGAACGACGTACCGGTCGAGGCGAGGGTGTAGACCTCGCGGCCGCCACCGTCCAGCGAGACGAACAGGCCGGCGTCCTCCTTGCCGTCACCGGTGAAGTCGCCGATCGTCAGCGCCGTCCGGGCCGGGTCGAAGGCCGTCGCGTTCCGCCACCAGTCGCTCAGGGTGAACGCCGTACCGGTCGAACGGAACACCTTCAGCGAGGCATCGGTCCCACCGTTCTCGTAGAGCGCGACGACGTCCTGCTTGCCGTCGCCGTCCACGTCGGCCACCTGCGGCTTGCTGCGTTCCCAGCAGTAGCCGCCGGCACCTGAGTCGTGCAGCGTCACCGGAGTCGCGGCGAACGCTGTACCGCTGGACTGGAAGTAGCGGGTCAGCGTGCGGCACCCACTGAGGTTCTGCATGTCGACGAGGTCGGCCTTCCGGTCCCCGTCCACATCAGCGAGCAGTGGCGCACTTCCGGCCCAGGGACTGGCCGTCTGCGACCACTCCACCGGTGTCGTCAACGCCGGACCGAGGAAGGTCAGGGTCCGCCAGCTCGTACCGGACACGTTGAGCTGGGCGACGATGTCGGACTTGCCGTCACCGTTGACGTCACCGGCGATGATCCGGGCCGAACTGAGCGGCCAGCCGTTCGCACCGCTGTGCCAGACCGGCGAGGACTCGAAGTTGTACCGCTCACCGGCCGAGAGCCCGCGGTACATGCCGATCCGCCGGCCGGACTCCTCACGGAACAGGACGGTGTCCGTCCGCCCGTCACCGTCGAAGTCGCCCCGGACCGGCCGGGTCCGGTACATCGCGAAACCACCGCTGGCACCGGAGTCCCACGCCATCTGACCGGTGTGCAGGCTGCCGTCCGGTTTGGTGACCACGTTCCAGATCGACGTCCGGCCGTCGCCTTGGTCCAGCACGGTGGCCAGGTCGGCGCGGCCGTCCCCATTGACGTCGTTGCGGACCGGCGCCGGCAACTCGGTGAGCTCCCCCGCGCTGAGCGACCAGACGGCCGCGGTGTCGCTGACATTGTTCGCACTGTCGACTGCTCGCACGTAGAGAGTCTTCGACTCCGGCTCGGCACTGCCGGCCTTCTGGAACACGGTCAACGGGATCTGGATCGTGCCGTCGGGCCCGGCCTTGATCCGGCTCAGAACGCGTTCCGGCTGGAAGCCGTACAGGTACTCGGCCACGTCGGTGTCACCCGCCGCGGGTTTGAGGGTGACGGTGCCGACCGTCCGGGCCGGGATGTTCGCCTCGCCGTCCGGGAAGTCGGTCGACGCCAGGACCGCCGTACCGGGTTTCTTCGCGTCGACCTTGAAGTGGCAGCGCGGAGTCTCCGGCCCGAAGTCGACGCCGTCACCACCGACGTTGTCGTTCGACTTCGCCGAGTAGTGGTAGGTCACCCCGTCGGCGAACTTCGCCCGGTCGATCGCCGGCCAGGCGAATGCGGACCCGGAGGTCGTCGTGGCCGAGTCCACCTCGTGCACGACGGCGTTGTCCGACGACCGCCTGACCGTCAGCCGGGTGACCAGGTTGTCGCCGTCCTTGTCCGACGACTTCGCCGAGAACGAGTAGCCGGACAACGGCCAGCTGACGATCGTCGGCGCGGCCGCGGTGCCACACGGCCGGGCCCGGCTGAAGTTCACCCGTTCCGGCGCGTACGGCGCGTTGTTGTAGGTCACCACGATCTTCGCCGACCCACCGTGGAACCTCTTCCACTGCAGGATGTCGCCTTCGTTCGGTGCCTTCAGACCGAAGGTGATCACACCGTCGCGCCGGTCGGCCACGCCCTGGAACGCACCGGTGACGCCGTCCCAGCCCATCAGCATGTCGGGCTGGCCGCCGTTCGTGCGCGCGTTGCCCCAGGCCGTGCCGAAGAACTCACCCCAATGTCCCCCGGTGTTGTTCCAGGTGACCGGCTGGTTCCGGTCCAGCGCCGGGGTCCGGAAGAGGTCGACCGGCTGCGGTGAACCGGACGAGCTGTGATCGAGCCAGACCTCGAACCGGCTGCTGACGATCCGGGAGCCGGCCACGTCACCGGTACCGAACTGGAAGAACGACCGGTAGGTGATGACGTTGTCGTACGAGCGGCCGACCTTGGCGCCCTCGCCGCGGTCGTAGTCCCAGTACGACTGATTCGGATACTCCGCACTGACGTGCGTCCACAAGAAGTTGTTGACCGACCAGGACGGATCGATCGTCACCGGGTACCGAGTGGTTGCCGCGGTCAACAACCGCTGATCCGGCACAATCACCAGATCGCTGCCCGACCGCTTCGTCGGGATACTCGCATGACGCGACCGCGGCTCGGCCCCGGCGCTCTTCGCCTGGACCGGGCTGTCCCACATCACCGCCTGACCTGCCGTGAACAACGCCTTCCCGTTCGCATCGGCGGCGACCGTCGTACCGTCGCGCTTGGTGGTGAGCTTCAGGCCGCTCCCCCGGACAGGGAACCGCAGCTCCCGCAGCGCCGGGTTCTCGGCCGCCTCCCGGTCCTTCACGACCAGCAGGTGCTGGAAGCCGGTCGCCTCGGCCCGGACCTTGAGATCGACGCCGGGCAACACTTCCGCGTACGTCGCCGTGTCGCCGGACAGCACGGGTTTCGGCAACCGGCCCGGCCAGCTCATCCGGACCTGCTTGTCCTCTTTGCCCAAGGCAACGAGCTCCCCGGCTCCGCCGCCCGACAGCTCCAGATCGGTGACGATCGCCCCCGGCCGGACCTTGCCGTCCGGTCCGAGCCTGAGGGTGGTGTCGATCGGCACCCAGCCGGCGCCCTGACGGGCCCGCACCGGGTACGCGAACTGTTCCATCGTGTGCAGGCCCGAGGGTTCCCGGAACACCTGCTTGGTCTCGGTCCGCAGATGCTCCAGTTCAACCCGCTGGACTCCGCCTGGACCGGACGCGGCCGAAACCGCGCCCACCGCCGGCCCTGGTGGCAGCACCAGCGCCGGCACCAAGACGACACTGACAATCAATCCGGTTCTCATGGCGCTCCTCAGCAACCCGAGTAGCTGCTCTTGCAGAGGTTGTCGATATGTTCCTGCCGCTCCTGCGGCGTCAGCGGCCTCGTCGGCCTCCACCTTTCGTCGTTGTAGACCTGCCCGCCGATCGCCTCACCGATCTTGCCGCCGAGCCAGTTGCCGGCCAGGCCGCCGAGGAAGCCGAGACCAAGGCCGCAGGCCACTACGAACGGTCCACAGAGTGCACCGGCGGCCATGCCGATCGACCGGCCGGCGAGCGCACCGGCGGACAGACCGGCCGACTTACCGATGTCCCTACCTCGCTCCTTGTACTTCTCCTCCTCGTCCTTCTTGCGCTTCTCCTCTTCCATCCGGCGCAGTTCGGCGTTGACCCGGCGGTTCACCTCGGCAGCGGCCTGGGCGGCCTTGGCGTTCTCGTTGATCTGCTGGGCGACACCGGCCAGCTTGTCGACGCCGTGTTCCATGCCGTTGATACTGCTGTTGGTCTGTTTGGCGAGGTTGAGCGCTTCCTTCAGCTCCGGGACGTAGACGAGTTTCTTGGTGACGATCCGGATGATCTCCGAGGTGTGATACCTGATCGTCCGGACGATCTCCTTCCAGCGGACGACCTGCTTGGCGACCTCGTCGGTGATCTTCTGGGCGAACTCATGCATCCCGAACGCGGAGGCGATCTTGGCCAGGAAGGTGTAGATCACGATCGTCACGTAGATGGTGACGATCTCCTTCTTCAGCTCCTTGATCCGCTTCACGTGCTCCCGGATGACGGTCTTGGTCGTCGTGACCGTCTGGGTGCGGTACCGCTTGCCGTCGGCGTCGACGAAGCTCACCGGGCTGTTGTTCGCGTACGAGTAACTGTTCAGCTGTTGTGGGTCCTCAGCGTCGACGACCGGATCCACGGAGATGAACTTCCCGGTGATCGGGTCGTACTCACGTGCTCCCAGATGGACAAGTCCGGTGGAATCGTCGCGGGTCCCGCCGACGAAGTCCCGCTGACCGGGCCAGGCGGTCGGCACCGGTCCCCGGACCTCGCCGTACGGGGTGATCCGCTTGCGCTGGTACGCCTGGGTCTGGGCATCGACGGTCAGTGTCGCCGAGCCATGGTGGTCCGAACCCAGCCAGGTGAGCTTGGTGCCGACCCGGACGCCGATCGTCTGCTTGCCGAACCTGTAGTGCCTGGTCCCCAGCTGGGAACCGTCCGGCATCAGCAGCAACTCGGTCTCACCGAGGTACAGCGTGGTGCCGGTGCTGTCCCTGCGGAGCAGCCGGTTGCCGTCGGCGTCGTAGACGTACTCGGTCTTCTGATCGCCCTTCGTGACCTTGGTCAGCTTGCCCTCGACGTCCCATTCGAACGTCTCCCCGGTCCCGGCGACGTTCCGCGTCGACTGGTTACCCGCAGCGTCGTACGTGTATTGGCTGACCTTCGTGCTGGCGTCCGGGAGCGTCGTGGTGACCTTCTGTACGGCGTGCGGCCGGGCCTGCCCCGCCGCCGGGTACTCGTAGCTGCTGGTGGTCACCCCGGCCGTCGTCGTGCGCTTCTCGGTCTTGCGGTTGCCGATCTGGTCGAACGTCCACTGGTGCCAGTACGGCGCCGGTCCGCCCAATTGACTCGCGGCAGTCGGCTGGACGCCACAGTTCTCGTCAGCAGGCGTCCAGGCCTGGGTCAGCCGCCGCGATTCGTCGTAGCCGAAGCACTGCACGTCCTTCGGCTCCGTGCTGCCACTCGCCGGCGCGTCGATGATCTTGGTGACGTTGCCGGCATGGTCGTACTCGTAGCTCTGGTCCAGCACCCGCTGCGGCCCGAGGGTCTGCCGCTGGACGAACGACCGGGTCAGCCGCCGGGTCGCGTCGTCGTACACGTAGTTGTGCCGCAGGTACTTGCCACCGGTCGGCTTCACCTCGAGGTACGTGAGGTCGCCGTAGGCGTTGAACTGCGAGTCGGTGACGTACGTGCCCGCTTCACTCGACATCGTCTTCGGCAGGTCATTGGTGTCGTACGTCGTGGTCAGCGTCTCGGCCGGCAGGCCGCCGACCCCCGGGACCTTGACGGTGGCCGGCTGTCCGGACTCCGTGTAGGTGGTCTCGGTCGCGTACGTCTTGGCCAGACCCCCCTCGGACGCGGGCAGCGTGACCTTCGTCCCGAGCGGCTGACCGTTCGGCGCGTAGCCGGTGATCTCGGTCTTGTACGCCTCGCCGTTGACATACCTGGTTGCCGTACTCGGCGATCCCTTGGCGACACCGTCGTACGTGCGCTCGGTCCGCAGCGGACCGTCCGGCGTCCCCTCACGAACCGTCCGCTCGCGACCGATCTCGTCGTAGGTGAAGAAGAGCTTCGTCCCGCGGTTGTCCGTGCTGGACGTCTTCTGGTCCAGCTCGTTGTAGGTGTATGTCGTCGTGCCACGGTCCGGCTCGACCACCTTCACCCGGCGGCCGCGCAGGTCGTACTCGTAGCGCCAGACGTTCCCGGCCGGGTCAGTGACGGATGAGAGCTGTCCCGCCTTGGTGTAGACGTACACCGTCTGGTCGAAGTTGGTGCTCTCACCAGGCGTGTTGTAGGTGCGCAGCTCAAGCAGCTTGCCCTGGGCATCGTTGATCCGGGTCGTCGCCTGCTCGCCCGCCGGCGGGTCCACGGTCTGACGGTCGACCTCGTTCTTGTACGTCGTCGCCCACTTCTGCTCGTTCTTCGACCAGAACGACTCGGTCAGCGGCCGCTCCAGCGCGTCGTACGTGGTGGCCTTCCGGGCCGGCAACTCCTCCTCGACCGGGATGAACACCTGGTCGCCGGGCGGGGCGTCGTTGTAGTACGGGTTGTTCTCGATCACCTGCAGACCGCGCGAGTCGTACTGGACGTCGGTGATCACTCGCCCGATACCGTCGGCCGCCGCGGTCTGGACCTGCCGCTTGCGCTGCAGGCCGTCCAGGATCTCGTAGCTGGTCTCGAACGTTCCGTCGGCCCGCATGCTCTTGGTGTGCACCACCCCGGGCTCGTCCACACCGGCCAGATAGGTGTGCTCGACGTTCGGCGTGGCCGACTGCGCACGCCCGGGCAGCCACACCTTGGCGACCCGGCCCAGCGCATCACGCTCGGACACCGTCGTGCGGTTACCGACGTCGGTGACCTTGGTCGACTGCCCCCAGGCCGGGTCCAGCTCGGTGCTGGACGTGTGCCCGTTGGCCATCGTCACCGTCGTCTTGGTGACCGGCCCGTCCGCGGGCAGGTAGCCGAAGGTGGTGGTGTTGTTCTTGGCATCCGCTTCGGTCTTGCGCCGTCCGTGATCGTCGTACGTCGTCGTCTGGACCGTCTCGTACGTCGGCGCGCCGGCGGCGGTGAAACCGGACAGCCGCTGCGCGCCGGCCGGACTTGCGATCTCCGGCGTGGTCCCGCCGGTGTACAGCTGCTTCTCGTCCGAGATCACGTCGGTGTTGGTCCACGGCTGGTCACACGGCTTGGCGACCGTCTGGGTCCGGACCGGCAGTTCGACGAGGCCCTTGGCCGGGTTGCTCGCGTACTCGTACCGGGTGCAGGTGTCGTCGGTCGCCGTCGAGAGATCATTGGCGTTCGAGGCAGCCGTCAGCGCACCGGTCGACGAGTACTCGTTGCTCGCCGCCGTCTCGCGGAATCCACCGCCCGGCTTGGCCTCCCACTGCTTGACGGCCTTCTGCTCGACCTTGAACGCACTGGTGGTGCCCCAGTCGCGCACCCGGGTCGAGGTGGCCGGCGAGATCCACGAGTCGGTGATGGTCCGCTCGGAGATCGCGCCGTTGACCAGCTTGGTGGTCTCACGGACCTGTCCGGACAGCGTATTCAGGTCCGGCGTCTTGGCGCCGGTGGAGTCCAGCAGGTCGACGTCCTTGACACCGCCGTCCTTCAGCTTGTCGCCGTCCATGCCTTGGAAGTAACGGTTCTCGGTCACCGTCTGCGGACCACTCGGGTGCCCCTTGGTGGTGACGACGCGGTCGTAGCCACGCCACTGGGACCAGGTCTTGCGGCCGATCTCGACCAGACCGTCCTCGTCGTCGTGCCGCCAGGCCGGCTTGCCCGGGTAGCTGATGGTGGTCATCACCGGCTGCATGCCGCTGACCCGGTCGGACTCGGTCACCGAGGTCACGACGTACTTGTGGAACCAGTCTTCCCGCTCGTTCACCTCGCCGGGCGGCGTCCACTTCAGCGGGTGGCACCGACGGTCGTTGCGGTCCACCGCGGGGACGTTGCCGGGCAGGCTGCAGTCCTTGTCGGAATAGGTGATCGCCAGCTCACCACCGGTGCCGTAATGGATGGACCGGATCCGGAACCAGTCCAGCAACGGCCGCGCCGTACCGTCCGCGACGCGGTTGTTCATCGCGACCTTGTCGAAGTTGATCTCCGGCATCGCGACCGCGCCACTGCCGACCTCGCCGATGTGCGTGATTGCCTCCAGCCACAACCGAGGGCCGGTGTTGTCACCCGGGTTCGGGAACGAGTGCCGCAGGGTCCACGTGTCGACCGCGTCGAACGCCGTACCTCTCCAGACCTCCGTGCGGACCTTGCTCAGCTTCTTCTTCGTCCAGAAGCTCGGCCCGGTCTGGGTGCACTTTGTGGTGCTGGTGCACTCCTGGTCCAGCGGGGAGTCGAAGAAGTCCGCCGGAGCGCAGTTGGCACCGGCGATGCAGCGCTCGGTGGTGTCGAAGTGGACACGCGCGACCGGCTTCTCGGAGAACACCTGACCGGCGGTCTGGCCGTACTCGATCCGCTTGATGTTGCCGGCCCGGTCGTAGCTCTTCACCGTGGTCTGCGTGCCGTTGTATGCGTAGTTGTTCTTCTCGGTCTCGTAGAACAACGACATCGTGTTGCCGTGCAGGTCGACGACGTAGTCCAGGTTCCACCGATAGACCTGCTGGCAGAACGAGTCCGCGAAGGCGGGCTTGTTGCACTGCTCGCCGGCGTGGTTGCCGGCCACCGGGACCGTCCAGGCGGAGTTCGTCGCCTCGCTGCCGGCACCGGGCAGCTTGTTCAGGCCGAAGTAGAATTTCGTGCCGTCCTTGGCGGTGATCACCCAGTGCTCGCCGCGCTCGGCGTCGGTGCCGCCCTCGTCACCGTTGGGAGCACCGGACAGGCGCTCGACCTTGGTGCCGTCGTCACTCTTCGGCCGCCACTGCTTGGTGGCGTCGTCGAGGACGAGCTCGCCGCCCTTGCCGTTCAGCGTGAAGGTGGCGTTGTCGGTCGCGAAGCACAGGTCACCGACCATGCGACTGCCGTTGTTCCCGGTCTTCTCGGACTTCGACCCACAAGACGCGTACCGGCGCTCGATCGAGCCACCCGGCGCGAGGTCGAAACCCTCACCGGCCCAGGACGTCTGGTTGTTGGTGCCGGAGGTCCGGCCGTCGACACTGCCCGAGGAGTACCCCAGGCTCATGGTCGGAGTCGGCCCACCGGTACCAGGCGGTGCCCGGAACGGGTACTGCCAGTTGAAGTCACCTGACGAGCCGCCGATCGACCACGAGGCGGTCGGCGACAGCTGGGTGTTGCCGAAATCGCCGGCCGGTCCTTCGGCCGCCGCTTCCATCGCGTACAGACCGGTGGCCGGTACCTGGGCGCTCAGCTTTCCGTCGCCACTGTTGCGGGTCGCGATCGGTGTACCGGAGGGGTGCTGGACGAGCCGGAGCCGGGTCGCCCAGTCACCGCCGTACGCGTGCCGGAACGCCTGGTAGTTCAGCTCCAGGTTCACCTTGCCGTTGGCCCGGGCCTTGTCGGTGGTCGAGAGCCGGACCAGCATCGACGAGTCGTGCTTGCCGAGCAGGTCGACCTTCACTCCGGCGGGCGCCGTACCGTCGGAGGTTGCCGGTCCCACCGCGACCGGCAGCACACCGGCGGCCTGCTTCGGCAGTACGCCGGACAGCTTCGCGCCCCAGGTCACCTCGGGCAGCTGTACCTCGGCCGAACCGGTCGCCGGCCACGCAACGGTCGGTGTCTTCACCATGTCGACAGCGAGATCCGGCTTGCGTGGCTGCACCTTGTAGTTCGAGCCGCGGACCGGCTTGACCTTGGTGCCCTTGACCGTTGGTTCTTCGTTCTCCTGCGCCGGAGCCGCCGTCGCACCCGGCGGATGCAGACCGGCGACAAGCGTCAACCCGAGCACAACGGCCCAGGTACGCCGAAGCACACCTCGTGACATGGAACCTCCCCAGTAGCGGAGGGTTCACTATCAGCGACCGTCGGATCGCAACTCAAAGGTTTGCATCAGGGGACAAAAGCACCCGAACGGTTCGATGCAGGTCGAAGAGCTTGCCGTCAGGACGCCGGCGTGGGGCGGCCCGGCTGTTCGCCGCCCCGGGCTTCGAGGTAGGAGTTCTTCGGGACCATCACCTTGCGGCGGAACAGGCAGACCACGGTGCCGTCCTGCTTGTAGCCCTTGGTCTCGACGTAGACGACGCCGCGGTCGTCCTTCGACTTCGACTCCCACTTGTCCAGTACGACGGTCTCGCCGTAGATGGTGTCGCCGTGGAAGGTCGGGGCGACGTGCCGCAGGGACTCGATCTCGAGGTTCGCGATCGCCTTGCCGCTGACGTCGGGGACCGACATCCCGAGCAGGATCGAGTAGATGTAATTGCCGACCACAACGTTCTGGCCGAACTGGGTGCTCTCCGCGGCGTAGTTCGAGTCCAGGTGCAGCGGGTGGTGGTTCATGGTCAGCAGGCAGAACAGGTGGTCGTCGTACTCGGTCACCGTCTTGCCGGGCCAGTGCTTGTAGACCGCACCGACCTCGAACTCCTCGTAGCTGCGCCCGAACTGCATGCCGGTTCCTCCTGTGGGTTGGACACCCATGCTGGCGGATCGGACCACTGAGGGCCGTGGTCTGGCTCTCACCGGGCGGAGAGACGTGCGTCACTCCGCCCGGGGCACTCAGGCCTGTGGCGGCTGCTGCTGCTGTTGCTGCTGGACCGAGAGGTCCGGGATGCGCGGGCTGACCTCACCCTTCAGCGCCAGCTTGGCCAGGTGATTGCGGGCCTCCTCAGCGAACTTGAAGTCGCACAGGACGTCGTACGTCGTCGCCACCACGGCGGTCCGCGAGGTGAAGTCGCGCCGGCCCGCCGACATCGCGTAGCTCAGCCCACCGAACGTCACCCCGAAGAACGCGCCCAGCACCACACCGGTGAGCAGAGCGGCCAGCCAGTTCGCATTGGTGACGGCACCCAGCAGGACACCCACGAACAGACCGAACCAGGCGCCACTGCCCAGACCGGCGGTCAGCGCCCGGGCCCAGGTCAGCCGGCCGGTGATCTTCTCCACCTGGCGCAGGTTGTTGCCGACGATGGTCGTGTGCTCGACCGGGAACTTCTCGTCCGAGAGGTAGTCGACAGCTCGCTGCGCCTCCCGGTAGGTGTCATACGTCCCGATCGTCAGACCGCTCGGCCGCGGATCCATCAAGGGCATGCCTTGCGTCATCGTCGTTCCTCTCCACGTGCTTCCACCCCCATCATTGCCGACGGCTGGTTACCGCGTCTTGATAGCCTCGCCGGTGATGACCGGACGACGCTGGGACCTGGGCGCGACACGCCGGATGGGACAGCTGTTCGCCCGTCGGGCGCTGGGTGACGGGCCGAGCCGCCCGGACCTGGTGGCGAGCGGCAAACTCGACGGCGCGCTGGTCGACTGGGCGTTCTACCGCGACGGCCACCGTGACCACCGGATCAACTCCTACACCGAGGCGCTCGGGCGGGCCAAGCGCGGCCAGGGGTTCGTCTGGATCGGCCTGTTCCAGCCGACCGACCACCAGCTCGCGATCATCGGCGCCGAGTTCGGTCTGCACGCGCTGGCCCTGGAGGACGCCTCGGAGGCGCACCAGCGGCCGAAGCTCGAGCGGTACGACGACACTCTGTTCGCGGTGCTCAAGACAGTCAGCTACGTGCCGCACCAGGATCTGACCGCCACCAGTGAGGTGGTGGCGACCGGTGAGGTGATGGTGTTCTGCGGGCCGGGGTTCGTGGTCACCGTCCGGCACGGCGAGCACAGTGAGCTGACCGGCCTCCGGCAGGACCTGGAAGCCGAGCCCGAGCGGCTGGCGGTCGGACCGGGCATCGTGCTGCATGCCATCGCCGACCATGTGGTCGACCGCTATCTGGAGGTCGCGGCCGCGGTCCAGGCGGACATGGACCTGATCGAGTCCGAGATGTTCACCCCGCGCGGCTGGCGCAACATCGACCGGGTCTACCAGCTCAAGCGCGAAGTGCTCGAGCTGAAACGGGCCGTGGCCCCACTGACCGGGCCGATGCGCGCGCTGTCCACGCTGCGGCACCCGCTGATCACCGACGAGACCCGGAACTACTTCCGCGACGTCGACGACCACTTGCTCCGGGTGAAGGAGCAGGTGATCTCGTTCGACGAGCTGCTCAGCTCGATCCTGCAGGCCGGTCTGGCCCAGGTGCAGGTGTCCGAGAACGAGGACATGCGGCGGATCTCGTCGTGGGTCGCGATCCTCGCCGTACCGACGATGATCGCCGGGATCTACGGGATGAACTTCGACTACATGCCGGAGCTGCGCACGAAGTACGGCTACTTCGTCGTGCTCGGGGTGATGCTGGTGGCGTGCACGGGACTTCACCGGTTGTTCAAGCGCAACCACTGGCTTTGATCAAATACGCCTAATACCACGGCAGCCCCGGATCGGGCCAGAGGTGGCAGCCTTCTGCCATGGCCGGGAGTCACTGCCGGTTGGATGGATCAAACGGTTGTGCGGCGATCCGCGGACTTGATTTACTGCGTCGCATCGCGTTCGGTCAGCAGGCCGCCACAATCTGCGACCGACGGCATCGGGGGATGTCGTGACAGTTTTGCCGCTGGGAGGGCGTTGCCGTGCTCAGAATTCACTTCACGCCGCGCGACCTGACGCGCGTCACGGTCGCGACAAGACCGGCGCCGCTGTGGGAGGTGCTGCTCAGTCTGCACATGCTGCAGCACTCCGACGGCCGGCTGATCTTCGAGGACTGGCGCCGGCACGTCCGGACGTCGGTCGCACCGGATCAGATGCGGCTGCTGCTGGAGCTCACCCCACCGAAGGGGTACTCCCCCGACTTCCTCACCCCGGCCGAGTCCGCGCCGGACTTCGAGGCTGCGCTGGAGATCGCACTGGCCACACCACGCCAGCAGATCCGCGGCCAGCTCGACCTGCTCTCCAAGTACCGTCCGGCCTCACCGTGGACCCGGGAGCTCGCTCAGGGTGAGCGGGGGTCGCTGCACAAGCTGGGCCGGGCGCTCCGGACGTACCACGCGGCCGCGATCGCGCCGTACTGGAAGTCGATTGGGACGCACGTCTCGGCCGACCATGCGCATCGCGGTGAGGCACTGGCCCGGCACGGTGTGGACCGGCTGCTCTCGTCGCTGCACCCGCGGGTGCGCTGGGTCGCACCGGTGCTGCAGGTGCTCGACATGAACGACCGGGACCTCTACCTGGACGGGCGTGGCATCGAGCTGCAGCCGTCGGCGTTCTGCTGGCAGGTGCCGACCAAGCTGCGCGACCCGGAGCTGAAGCCGATCCTGGTGTATCCGATCCAGCACGCGCCGGGGATACTGCGCCAGGCGTCGATGGATCAGATCACCTCCAGCGACCCACTGGGCTCCCTGCTCGGCTCAACCCGGGCGGCCGCTCTGGAGGCCGCTGTGGCGGGCTGTACGACGACCGAGCTGGCCAAGCGCTGCAAGATCTCCCCGGCCGCCGCCAGCCACCAGGCGACCGTGCTGCGGGAGGCAGGTCTGATCACCACCCGCCGGGCCGGCGCCTCGGTGCGGCACGAGATCACCCAGCTGGGGATCTGGCTGCTGTCCGGCTACGGCTCCGGCAACACCCGGCATCCGCACCCCCAATCAGTGCCCCGCTTAACCGCCTGAGGCACTCGACTCCTGCCCGCGCGGTGCGCTGGCCGACCGGCTCCGCCCCGCCCGTCGACCCAGCGCGCCGCCGGCGCAGGTGGTCATCCGTCGTTGGCCGGTGCCGTCTGCAGCCGCTCGAGAATGCGGGCCCGGTCGTAGTGCTGGGACGGACCCTGCCGGTCCGCAACGGTCAGCGCCTGCTGCCAAGCGGCCCGAGCCTCGTCGTACCGGCCGGCCGCCTCGTACGCCTCGCCCAGCCTGATCAGCGTCGGAACCTCGGCGGCTCCCAGCTCCAACTCCCTGCACAACCGCGCCGACTCGACCAGGCAGCTGATCGCCTGCTCGTAATCGCCGGCCCGCCGGTAGGCCATCCCTGCTGTGTCGAGGGCGTAGGCGACGCCTCGGTGGTAGTTGACCCTGCGGTGCCGCTCGACAGCCGCCAGCGCGTTCTCGACGGCTTCCTCGTTCCGTCCGAGCTCGCAGAGGGTGCGCGCGAGGTTGTTCAGTACGGCGCCGTAGGAGCGATCCTCGTTGCTGTACTCCAAGGCCTGCTCAAGATGCTGCAGCGCCGTCTCCAGCTCGCCCTTGCGCTGGTAGGTCATCCCGAGGTTGCTGTGCAGCATGCTGATCCCGGATGGGTCCCCCACCGCCTCCATCAGCGTCAATGAGGACAAGAACTGCGCCAACGCGTCGTCGATCCGGCCCAGGAGGCCGTAGCTGACCGCGAGCTGGTTTCCGAGCACTGCTTCCAGCAGCGGTTCATTGATTGCGCGCGCGGACCGCACGGCGATCTCTGACGCATTCAGGGCGGCCGGCGTGGGCGACCGCTCCTGCTCGATGTAGTCCCACAGACCGCTCGCCAGCGTTGCCGCGAGCCAGTGGTGCCCGCGCTCAGCCCCGTGGACGACAGCGGCAACCAGCGTCGCCCACTCCCGGCGGAACCACGCCAGCGCCTCGGCATCAGAGCCGAACGTGAGCGGCCGCACGCCGTCCAGCGGTTTGCGCAGCAGAGCGAACCGCAGCCGGCCGCCCCGCGCCAGCTTGGCGGCCTGTGCGGTTTGAGCCAGCCAGTCCAGCAGCCGGGCCAGCGCCTGCTGACTCTCGGACGGCTCCTCGAGACCCGCGGCGTACAGCCGGACCAGGTCATGCAGCTGGTACGACGAAGCGGACGCCTGCTCCAGGAGATTCGCCTCAACCAGTACGTCGAGCAGGTGGTCGACCTCGACCTCGTCGAGCCCGGCCAGCGCAGCCACCGCAGGTGGTTCGAAAACGGCTCCCGGATAGACACCGAGCATCCGGAACAGCCGGGCCGCGTCCGACGGCAGTGCCTGGTACGACCAGGACAGTACGGCGCGGACGCTGCTCAGGTCGTCGTCACCGATCTCCAGCGCGCTCAACCGATCGCTGGCATCAGCCAACTGCTTGGTGATGTCAGCACTCCGGCTGCGGCTCGCCCGCTCCGCACCGACGACCAGCGCCAGCGGCAACCGCCCACACAGCTCCGCGAAGCCGGCCAGCTGGGCGACGTCGTACGGGCGGCCGGAGACCACGCGGGCCAGCAGCTCGGTTGACTCCTCTGAAGTCATCTGGCCGAGGCTGAAGCGGCGTGCGCCCTCGCGCGCGACCAGACCGCGGAGCTGGTTGCGGCTGGTCACGATGGCGAATCCACCGGCGCCCGGCAGCAGCGGGCGGACCTGGGCCGCATTGCGCGCGTTGTCGAGAACCAGCAACACCTGCTTCTCCGCGAGCAGCGTGCGCAGCAACGCCGACCGTGCCTCCAGAGCGCCGGGGATCTCGTCGTTCGGTACGCCGAGACCGAGCAGGAGGGACTGCAAGGCGTCGTGCGGCTCGATCAGACCGCCTGCGCTGTACCCGCGCAGATTGAGGTACAGCTGGCCGTCCGGGAAGTGTGTGCGGGCGTGGTGGGCCCAGTGGACCGCCAGCGCCGTCTTCCCCGCGCCTCCGGTCCCGTCGATCGCAACGATCACTGCGGACTGCTCAGACCCGCCCACGGCGAGCACATCATCCAGGAATGCCAGGGCGCTGCGCCGACCGGTGAAGGTCGGCAGATCAGCCGGGAGCTGACGCGGTACGACAGGGCGCAGCACCTCGGCCTCTTCGGGCGCACCGGTCAGGAGCTCGGCGTACAGCGCGCGCAGCTCGGCACCTGGGTCCACACCAAGCTCGTCCGCGATGCTCAGCCGGACTGACTCGTAGAGCTCGAGTGCCTCGGCTGTGCGGCCGCCTCTGGCCAAGAGCCGGAGCAGTCGCAGCCACAGAGACTCGCGAAGCGGATTGGCCGCCGTCAGCTCGCGCAGCAGGGCCAGAACCTCGCCATAGTGCCGATCCTCGACGCGTAGGTCGGCCCGGCGCTCCACAGCCGCCAGATATTGCTCGACCAGGCGCGGCGTCTCGCTGTCGTCGAGCCAGCCGGAGCGGGCACCGTCGAACGGTCTGCCACCCCACAGTGCCAGTGCTGCCAGGACTGCGTCGTACTCGACTGTCGGATCGTCGGTCTGGACAGCAGTGCGCAGGAGGCGACTGAACCGGTGCACATCGACCTGCTCGGCATCCAGCCGCAAGCTGTAGCCGGCCGGACCGGTCGCTACCAGATCGGCGCCGATCGCCCGGCGCAAGCGGGTCATCAGCGTGTGCAGGCTCGGCCCGATATTGGCCGGTGGCTCGTCACCCCAGATGCGCTCCGCCAGAACCGGCGTACTGACCGCTTCGCCCCGAGCCAGCGCCAGCACCGCCAGCAGCGCCCGGACCCGGTCACCGCCCAGCTCAACCAGGCGGCCGTCGATCCGCACGGACACAGCACCGAGCAGCCGGACCTCGACCGCCCCACCCCCAACACGCTCTGTCATCGGCCTCCCACTCCCAGGTGCACAACGGTACCGCCGGGAGGGGACCGTTCGCCTGCTGACAGGGTCGTGACAGGGGGTGGTCTGCACGATGAGGCGGTGTAGAGAGGGGGAGGCGATCGCCTTGTTGCGCATTCACTTCACCGGACAGGACATGGCGCGGACGACACTCGCCGACGAACCGGATCCGATGTGGGAGGTGCTGCTCAGCCTGCATCAGTTGCAGGGGCGGGACGGGATGACCCACTACGGCACCTGGCGGGAGCGTGCGCGCAGACTGCTGCCGCGGTCGGCCACCGGTCTCCTCCAGCTGGCACCTCCGCGCGGCTACTCCCCCGACTTCCTGACCCCGGCCGAACTGAGCACCAGCTTCGACAGCGCTCTCGAGCGGGTCATGTCCACCTCACGCACCCGCCTGCGGCAAGAGCTCGAACTGCTGGAGACACGTCGCCCGCCGACCACGTGGACGCGAGACCTGGCGTCCGGCCGGGCCGACGCCGTCCGCGGACTCGGCCAGGCGCTGCGGAGCTACCACCAGCACGCCATCGCGCCGTACTGGGCCTCTATCCGGGCGCTGGTCCGGGCGGACCATCAGCAGCAGGTCGGCCACCTGTCAGGGGCCGGCGTGGAACAGCTACTGGGCCGCCTGCACCCGTCTGTGCGCTGGAACGCACCAGTGCTGGAGATCGCCGGCTTCGCGGACCGGGACGTCTACCTGGACGGCCGCGGCCTCCGGCTGCAGCCCGCGGTCTTCTGCTGGCTGACTCCGACCAAGCTGCACGACCCAGAACTGCCGCCAGTACTGGTCTACCCGGTGCAGCACGCTCCTGGGACACTCCGGCGGATCACGACCGAGAGCCGCTCCCAACCACTGGCAGCCCTACTCGGTACGACGAGGGCAGCCGCGCTGGAGGCGATTGCCGGCGGCTGCACCACGACTGTGCTGGCCGAGCGCTGCGAGATCTCTCTGGCCGGTGCGAGCCGTCAGGCCGGCATCCTGCGCGACGCCGGCCTGATCACCACCCGCCGAGCCGGTCAGTCCGTTCAGCACGACCTGACCCTGCTCGGCAAAGCCGTCCTGACCGGTGGCCTCCTGCAAGGGGTCAACTAGAGCTTGTAGTCCTCCAGCAGGCGGCGGCCGATGATCATCCGCTGGATGTCGGCGGTGCCTTCACCGATCAGCAGCATCGGCGCCTCACGGTAGAGCCGCTCGATCTCGTACTCCTTGGAGAAGCCGTAGCCGCCGTGGATGCGGAACGAGTCCTCCACCACCTGTGAGCAGTACTCGCTGGCCAGGTACTTCGCGACACCGGCCTCGAAGTCGTTGCGGGAGCCACTGTCCTTCTTGCGGGCCGCCTTCACCATCAGCTCGTGCGCAGCCTCGACCTTGACCGCCATGTCGGCCAGCCGGAACAGCACCGCCTGGTGGTCGGCGATCTTCTTGCCGAACGTCTCCCGCTGCTGCGCGTAGGAGATCCCGAGCTCGAACGCGCGCCGGGCCACGCCGCAACCGCGCGCGGCGACGTTCACCCGGCCGACCTCGACACCGTCCATCATCTGGTAGAAGCCCTTACCAGGAACGCCGCCCAGGATCTGGTCGGCGCCGATCGAGTAGCCGTCGAAGATCAGCTCGGTCGTGTCGACGCCCTTGTAGCCCATCTTCTCGATCTTGCCCGGCACCGTCAGGCCCTTGTCGACCTCACCGAAACCCGGCTCCTTCTCGACCAGGAACGTGGTCATGTTCTTGTAGACCGACTCCTGCCCCTCGTCGGTCTTCACGAGGACCGCAACGAGGTTCGACGAGCCGCCGTTGGTCAGCCACATCTTCTGGCCGTTGATCGTGTAAAGGTCACCGTCGCGGACCGCCTTCGTCTTGATCGCGGCAACGTCGGATCCACAGCCAGGCTCGGACATCGAGAACGCGCCCCGCACGTCACCGGTGGCCATCCGTGGCAGGTACTTCTGCTTCTGCTCGTCGGTCCCGTGCTGGAGCAGCATGTACGCGACGATGAAGTGCGTGTTGATGATGCCGGAGACGCTCATCCAGCCGCGCGCGATCTCCTCGACACAGAGCGCGTAGGTGAGCAGCGACTCGCCCAGACCGCCGTACTCCTCGGGGATCATCAGGCCGAACAGGCCGAGCTCCTTGAGCCCCTCGACGATCGCCGTCGGGTACTCGTCCTTGTGCTCCAGTTCGGTGGCGACCGGGAGGATCTCCGACTCGACGAACGCGCGGACCGTCTTCAGGATCTCCTCCTGAATGTCGGTCAGCCCCTCGGTCTGCTGCAGTCTGCTCACGCTTGATCTCCTCGGGGTGCCGGTTTGCGCTACTCGTGAGTATTGCGGTTTTCAGCATCGCGGGACAGCGCCGACACCCGCTGTGACACCGGCCACCCGATCGGCGTCGCCTAACTCACTTGACGCAGCCTCACTCGTCGCCGTCGCCGTCGCCGTCGCCGCTGTCCCCCTGCGGCATCGACCGGTCGAGCTGGGCGAACCCGATGTAGATCTCGGCGGTCGGCTGCCAGCGGTGTTCCCGCTGAGCCTCGACCAGGCGCTTCTTGGCGTCCTCGTAGTTGTCCCGGGCAGCGTCGACCTCCCCGCGGGAGAGCTGCTCGGCCGCTTGGTCCAAGTCGCGCGCGGCAAGGCCCGGCGCCTTGCTCTTCGGCTGGGTCTGGCCGGGCCACTGCTGCTGGTTCTGACCGCTCGCACGCACCTTGTCGGCCAGCTGCCGCAGCTGCGCGACCACGTGCGGGTACTGGTCGGGTTTCTTCGTCGGCTTCTTGGTCAGCGTCTTCGACGGTGTCTTCGAGGGCTTCGGCGTCGGAGTCGGGGTCGCAGTGGGCTTCGGCTTGGTCGACGCAGTCACTTTCGCCGCAGGTGCCGACGGCGTCCCACCCGCCTGGGCGGACGGGTCGCCCTTCACCCCCTCCTTCAGCAACGTCACACCAACAACAGCAGCCAGTACGACGGCCGCCGCCACAAGCACCTTCGCAAACGGCAGGGACCGCCGGGGCCGGTCGAGTTCTGCGGGCTCTTCTTCCCTGGGAGGAAGGTGGAGTACCTGGGTGGCGTTGCTGATCGGCGGGAGGGCGATCGCCTGCGTGTTGTCGTGTGCGGTGGAGCTCAGGATGGCTGTGACCTCAGTGGCTGAGGCTGGGCGGTCTGCCGGGTTCTTGGCGAGCAGTTGCATCACCAGGGCCGCCAGGGCCGGTGTGACGTCGTTGCGGATGATCGGTGCCGGCTGCGACTCCAGGTGCTGCCGCATGACCGTTTCCACAGTCGCTCCGGTGAAAGGCGGCGTACCGGCGAGCAGCTCGTAGAGGACGCAGCCGAGTGAGTACCAGTCGCTGGCCGACGTGGCTGCGCCGCCAGTCACTTGCTCCGGTGACACGTACGACGCCGTACCGAGTAGGACTCCGAGCGCGGTGGTCTCGCCACCCGCCCGCTTGGCGATGCCGAAGTCGGTCATCTTCAGCGTGCCGTCCGGCGCCAGCAGCAGGTTCCCCGGCTTCACGTCGCGGTGCACGATGCCGGCCGCGTGGGCGGCGTCCAACGCGCGTGCGCCCTGTACGGCGATGTCCGCAACCAGCTTGGCGCTCGGCAGCCCCGCCGTACGCATCAGCTGAGCCAGATCCGGTCCGGAGACCAGCTCCATCACCAGGAAGACCCGGTCGTCGGCCGCACCGACGTCGTACGTCGCGACGACGTTCGGATGCATCAGGCGGGCAGCGGCCTGCGCCTCGGCCTGGAAGCGCGCCACGGCGTCCATCGGATCGCCGTCGAGGCTCCGGAGCAGTTTGACAGCCACCTGCCGGTCGAGGACGACGTCTTCGGCCTGCCAGACCTCACCTGCGCCACCTCGCCCCAAGAGGGTGAGCAATCGGTAGCGCCCTGCCAGTACCTCGCCGTTCACAAACAAACACCTTCCGCAGCGGACCGCCTCACCTTAGGCGGCAACGGCGATCAGATCGAGTCCAGCGTCAATTCCTTGCAAAGCTCTGCGCAGAGCGCACGGGGTACTACCGTGTGCCCATGAAGCGAACGTTTGCCGCTGTGATCGCGGCCACCCTGCTAGGAACAACGTTCACCGCCACGGCTTCGGCTGCACCGATGTCCCATCCGAAGCCGGTAGTCCGGTGCGAGTTCACCCCGACGCCGGAGAACCCGGCCGCCAAGCCGGTCCGGCTGCCGTCGCCGATCGCCAAGGCGCGCGGCACCGTCGACGTGCTCTTCTTCACCAACTACGGCTCGTTCGTCGTCCGGATGGACCGGGCGAACGCACCGTGCGGCGTCTCGAACTTCGTGCATCTGGTGAAGAGCCGGTTCTACGACGCCACCCAGTGCTTCCGGCTGACGAACTCGGCCCGGCTCGGCGTCCTGCAGTGCGGTGACATCTACCGCCAGGAGGAGGGCGGCCCCGGGTACAAGTTCCCCGACGAGGTCACCGGCAAGGAGACCTACCCGCGCGGCACCGTTGCCTACGGCAACCAAGGCCCCGGGACGAACGGCAGCGAGTTCTTCGTCGTGCACTCGTTCGCCAACATCCCGCCGAACTACACCGTCCTCGGCCACGTCATCGCCGGCATGCCCACCTTCGACCGGATGGTCAAAGCCGGCATCGCCGACCCCGACCAGGACGGCCCCCCGGTCCGCCCCATCCGCATCCTGAAGGTCCTCACCCTCTGACCCCTAACGTCCGAAGCATCGGAGGGCCCTCCTCCGGTCTTTCGGACGTTAGCGAGTGGCCACCTGCAACGTCCGAAGGATCGGAGGGCCCTCCTCCGGTTGTTCGGACGTTGTGGTCAGTCGGTGGGAGGCTGCCAGGGGTCGGTGCGGGTCATGCCGGCTGCCCGGCCCTTGGCGGAGATGACGAGGGCCATCTTGCGGGAGGCCTCGTCGATCATCTCGTCGCCGAGCATCACCGCACCGCGGGCGCCACCGGCGGCCGAGGTGTAGTGGTCGTAGGCGTCGAGGATGTTCTCGGAGTGGTCGTAGTCCTCCTGGCGCGGGGAGTAGACCTCGTTGGCGGCGGCGATCTGGTCCGGGTGCAGGACCCACTTGCCGTCGAAGCCGAGGGCGGCCGAGCGGCCGGCCACGCGACGGAAGCCGTCGACCTCCTTGATCTGCAGGTACGGCCCGTCGATGGCCTGCTTGCCGTAGGCGCGGGCCGCCATCAGGATCTGCATCAGGATGTAGTGATAGGCGTCGCCGACGTCGTACCCGGGCGGCTGCTCGCCGACCACGAGCGACTTCATGTTGATCGAGGCCATGAAGTCGGCCGGGCCGAAGATGATCGTCTCGACCCGCGGCGAGGCGGCCGCGATCGCGTTCACGTTGGTCAGGCCGAGGGCGTTCTCGATCTGCGCCTCGATGCCGATCTTGCCCGGCTCGTAGCCGTGCACCTTCTCGATCTGGGTGAGCAGCAGGTCCAGGGCGACCACCTGCTCGGCGGTCTGCACCTTCGGCAGCATGATGCAGTCCAGGTTCGCGCCGGCGCCACCGACGACCTCGATCACGTCCGCGTAGGTCCACTCGGTGGTCCAGTCGTTCACCCGGACCACGCGGACCTTGTTGCCCCAGCCGCCCTCGTTGAGCGCCGCCACGATGTTCTTGCGGGCGTCCACCTTGGCGATCGGCGCGACCGAGTCCTCCAGGTCGAGGAACACCTGGTCGGCGTCCAGCCCCTTCGCCTTGGCCAGGAACCGCGGGTTGGACCCCGGGGTGGCCAGACACGACCTTCTGCTCCGCAGGACCTGCTCAGACATGCGACCTCCTTGGTTACCCACCAGTCACCGGCAGCGTACGGCGAAACGTCGTCACAGTGCCCGGTGACATCGCTCACTGTGACACCCTGGTGCCGTGAACCGCGAGGAGGCTGTGACAGAGATCGCCACCACGATGAAGAAGGCTGGACTCGTCTGGCTCACGTGGGGCGGCCGCCGCCCCGCACCGGCCTGGTTTGCCACGGTCGACGGCCAGTACGTCGTACTGGCGGATGCTGACGGTAGTGCGGAGCAGCCGCTGCCCGGGCTGGCCACAGCGGGTACGGCGGAGGTCGTCGTACCGGCCAAGCCGGCCACCAACCGGTTGGCGAGCTGGAAAGCGACGGTACGGCGGTTGCAGCCGGGGACCGAGGAGTGGACGGCCGCTGCGCTCGTGCTGCGGACGGAACGGCTCAACGCGGCCGGACTGGACACTCAGCTGGAGCGGTGGCGTTCTGAAGCGGACATCCTCGTTCTGGAGCCCACTGGTGAGATCACTGGCTTCGACGGAGCATCGCCGTACGAGACACCGACTGGTACACCAGCCACCACCCGAGGCCGGAAGCCGATGACGCTGCACCGGCGCGTCAGTCGGCGTCGCAAGTTGAGCTGAGCGCCTGCGGGTTAGCCTTCGACCATGACTGGACCCACGCGCGTTTATGTCGCACGGCTGGCTGGTCTGCCTGTTTACGACCCCAATGGCGATCAGGTCGGCAAGGTGCGGGATGTGGTCGCCATGCTGCGGCAGGGTACGCAGCCGCCGCGGGTGCTCGGGCTGGTGGTGGAGGTGTTCGCCCGGCGTCGCATCTTCGTGCCGATGACGCGGGTCACCTCGGTCGACGCCGGACACGTGATCACGACCGGTCTGGTGAACATGCGGCGCTTCGAACAGCGCGCCACCGAGATCCTGGTGCTGGGCGAGATGCTGGACCGCACTGTCACCGTTCGGGAGACCGAGACGACCGGTGTGGTCTTCGACATGGCCATGGAGCAGTGGCGGACCAAGGACTGGGTGCTGTCGAAGGTGGCGGTCCGCGAAGGCAGCAAGCGGTTCCGGCGCCGCGGGCAGTCGCATGTGCTCGACTGGTCCGAGGTGAGCGGGTTCGCGCAGGTCGAGGAGGGTCAGGGGGCCACGCACATCCTGGCTGCGTTCGACTCAATGCGTGCAGCCGACCTGGCCGCCGTACTGCATGATCTGTCGCCCAAGCGGCGTAAGGAGATCGCTGCGGCACTCAACGACGAGCGGCTGGCCGACGTACTCGAGGAGCTGCCGGAGGACGACCAGGTGGAGATCCTGGCCGGTCTGGACACCGAGCGGGCTGCCGACGTACTGGAGGAGATGTCACCGGACGATGCGGCCGACCTGATCGCCGAGCTGCCGACAGACACCGCAGAGCGGCTGCTGACGCTGATGGAACCGGACGAAGCCGAGGACGTGCGGCGGCTGCTCACGTACGAGGAGCGCACTGCTGGTGGTCTGATGACGTCAGAGCCAGTCATCCTGCCGGTGGACGCGACTGTGGCCGACGCTCTCGCTCATGTCCGCAATGCTGAGCTCAGTCCGGCACTGGCCGCGATGATCTACGTCTGCCGGCCACCACTGGAGACTCCGACCGGACGGTTCATCGGAGTCGGCCACATCCAGCGCCTGCTCCGCGAACCGCCGTCGGAGCTGGTGTCCGCCGCTCTGGACACCGACCTGGACGGACTGCGGCCGGACGACAGCCTGGTAGCGGTCAGCAAGTACCTCGCGACGTACAACCTGGTTGCGGCACCAGTGCTCGACGAGGACGGCAGACTGCTCGGCGCAGTCACCGTCGACGACGTACTGGACCATCTGCTGCCCGCTGACTGGCGTGAAACCGACCAACCGCAGGAGGTGGACCACGATGGCTCGTGACGACCGCAGTACCGACGACCGGCGCTCGCGCGCCGCCAACCGCCTGGACATCCCGCGGGAGCTGCGCCGTACCCTCGCCATCCGGTCCGCGTACGACGCCGATGCGTTCGGACGGCTGTCGGAGCGGATCGCGCGGTTCCTCGGTACCGGGAAGTTCCTGGTCTACATGACCGGAACGATCGTGTTCTGGGTGGTCTGGAACATCTTCGCGCCGGAGAACCTGCGGTTCGACACCTACCCGTTCATCTTCCTCACCCTCGCGCTCAGCCTGCAGGCGTCGTACGCCGCTCCGCTGATCCTGCTCGCGCAGAACCGGCAGGAGGCCCGCGACCGCGTCCAGTACGAACGGGACCGCGACATCGACACCCGGACCCGCGCGGACATGGAGTTCCTGGCCCGCGAGATGGCGTCGCTGCGGATGGCGGTCGGCGAGGTCGCCACCCGCGACTTCCTGCGTTCCGAGCTCAAATCCCTGCTGGCCGAGCTGGACCGCGAGGCTCCTTTGGGGCCGCGCTAATCTCGGTGACAGGCAACGGAAGGAGGTCACGATGAAGAGCAGGTTCGCGCCCGATCGGGGACTGAGCAGGCGGATGCTCGTGACCAGCTTCCTGCTGGGGCTGTTGTACGTCGCTTTCGTCGCGGCCCTGATCGCGTTGACGAAGAGCGCGGTGATCGCGGTGCTGATCGCCGGTGGCGCGCTGTTCGTCCAGTACTTCTTCTCCGACAAGATCGCGCTCTACGCGATGGGCGGCCGGATCGTCACGCCGGAGGAGGCACCACAGCTGCATGGCGCGATCGACCGCCTCTGCGCGCTGGCCGACATGCCGAAGCCACGGGTCGCGATCGCCGATGTCGACCTGCCGAACGCGTTCGCCACCGGGCGGAATCCGAAGAACGCGGTGGTCTGCGTGACGACCGGGATCATGCGCCGGCTGGACGCGGACGAGCTTGAGGGCGTGCTGTCCCACGAGCTGTCCCATGTCGCGCACCGCGATGTCGCGGTGATGACGATCGCGTCGTTCCTTGGCGTGCTGGCTGGGCTGATCACTCGCTTCGGGCTGTACAGCGGGCTCGGCGGGCGGCGTGACCAGAACACGGCCGTGATCGTGCTGACCATCGTTGCGGTGTCCGCCGCGGTGTACGCGATCTCGTTCCTGCTGACGCGGGCGCTGTCGCGCTACCGCGAGCTGGCCGCGGACCGAGCCGGTGCCATGCTGACCGGCCGACCATCGGCTCTGGCCTCGGCGCTGACCAAGATCAGTGGCGACATCGCCCGAATACCGTCCCGCGACCTGCGCCAGGCGGAGGCGTTCAACGCGTTCTTCTTCGCCCCGGCCATCTCCGGCAAGGGCGTCTCGCTGTCGTCGCTGTTCTCCACCCACCCGCCGCTGGAGACACGCCTCGACCGGCTCGGTGTGCTGTCCCGCGAGCTCGGCGAGCAAGCTTAGACCTATGGGCTTCCTCGATATCTTGCTCGGCCGCAGCAAAGCGGTCCCGCCGAATCTCGACCAGCTGTTCTCGCTGCCGTCCGCTGCCATCACCCTGGAAACCGCGGGTGGGTGGCACGCGACCGGCACCGGCTCGGTCTGCTTCAAGTCCGCCGAGGGCGGTGGGTTCACCGCACTGCGGGCAGAGGTCGACAAACTACTTGCCCTCGACAACGGAAAGTTCTCCTCCGTCACCGACTCCTACGGCTTCACCTGGCTGGTCCGCGAGACCACTCCGGACAACCTCGAGGGCCTGGTCACCGACCTGCACGGGGTGAACACGTCGCTCGTCGACGCAGGTTTCGGCTCCGCACTGCTGTGCACCCTGGTGAACTTCAGCAACGGGTCGAAGTCACTCGGCTTGGTCTACCTCTACAAGCGCGGCTCCTGGTATCCGTTCGTCCCGGTCGGCGCCGACCGCCGGGACAACGCATCCGAGCTGCAGATCAAGTCCCTGCTCGGGACCGACCTGCGGCTCGAATCCGATCTCGCGCGCTGGTTCCCCGTTTACGGCGCCCCCGGCCTCTGAACCACCCTCAGGGCGGTTCCGACCGGGTCGCCGACGGCGCCGCCGCCGTACCGGAGTGCGTACCAGTCGGCGTGACTGTTGAGCTGGGTGAGTTGGCCGTCGTTGTTGAGATCGACCTGGGCAGCGGTGTCGGTGGTGTCACCGTCGCAGTTCCAGTCGATCGGTTGACCGGCCGGGCCGCTGGTGGTCTGGGTGCCGCTGGGGCACTCGTAGATGGTGCGCCACTCGTCGGCTGAGGGTGTGCCGAGACCGCGCGGCTCGGACAGGCTGGTCTCGCTCAGAGGCGGCAGAGCGGACTCCTGGTAGCCGAAGTACGGGCTGCTGCCGTCAGCGCGGAGTACGCCGCGGTTGCTGAAGGCGTAGTTCATCACGCTCAGGTAGTTCGGCTTGAAGTTCGTAGCGTCGGCGCCGCCGTGATGCAGACCGAGCAGGTGGCCGAACTCGTGGATGAAGACGCCGGTCCAGGTGTTCTCGGTCGGGTTCGTGCACACCGGGCTCATCGCGACGATGGCCAGGTCGCCCGGGACCCCGAAGGCGTAGCCGCCGCAGCCGTTGTTGTACCGGTCCATGTAGAGGAAGTAGTGGAAGACCGCTGCCCGGGCCGCGGTCTGATGGGTGGCCTTGGCCGCGTACACCTGGGACGTGGTGAGACTCGCGGCATAGGGCACCTCGTTTCCACCGCCGAGGTTGTACTTCGTCCCTCCGGCCGGTCCGAGGTCGACATGGAGCCGGATGCCGGTGCTGCCGTTCGGATTCGACACCGGCGCGGTCGCGTAGACCTGGACGGCGCGGTCGAACGCGACGATCGGTCCGAGGAAGCCGGCCATGTGGTCGACCTCGACGAACAGGTCCTTCTGGTCCGGGCTCGCGCCCATCGCCGGTAGGTCGACATCGACGATGCCATCACCATTGGCGTCGTACCCGTTGCGTTCCCAGTCGTCCGGCAGCGCGTCACCGTCGACGTCGGTCGCGCTGACGACGGGGGATCTCGGTTCGGCGGGTTGGGCCATCGCGGTGGTGGCGATGCCGGCGACACCGGCGACGGCGAGGGCTGCGAGCAGGCTGAGCGTGGTCTGGCGGGAGGGGCGTCTCATGCGATCTCCTCAAGGACGGGCGGATCCTTGAGTCTCAAAATAGCGAGGTGGTGACAACGTTGCCAACCCTTCCGTCACAGCTGAAAGGATCTCGGGTAAGGGTCGCCTTGCCGGAGCTAGGTCACAGGGACCGTGGTCCGGTGGTTTCCGTCGAGCACGTAGCCTTGGGGTATGGCTCCCACTGCTGATCAGGTGACCACGGCTCTCGGTGGTGTGCTCGACCCCGAGATCAAGAAACCGATCACCGATCTCGGGATGGTCGAGTCCGTCGTCGTGCGCGAGGACGGTGTGGTCGCGGTCCGGATTCTGCTGACCGTCGCGGGCTGTCCGATGAAGGACACGTTGCGGCGCGACACGACGGCCGCGGTGAGCAAACTCGAAGGCGTCACCGGGGTCGAGATCGACCTCGGGGTGATGTCGGCCGAGCAGCGCAAGGCCCTGCAGACGCAACTGCGCGGTGGCGTGGCCGAGAAGGAGATCCCGTTCTCCCGGGCCGACTCGCTGACCAAGGTGTTCGCGATCGCCTCCGGCAAGGGTGGCGTCGGCAAGTCCTCGGTGACGGTGAACCTCGCCGTCGCGATGGCCCGCCAGGGGCTGTCCGTCGGCGTGCTGGACGCGGACATCTACGGGCACTCGATCCCGGCGATGTTCGGTGTCGCCGACGAGCGGCCGACGGCGGTGGACGACATGATCATGCCGGTGCCCGCCCACGGCGTGAAGGTGATCTCGATCGGGATGCTGAAGCCGAAGCGCGACCAGGTGGTCGCCTGGCGCGGCCCGATCCTCGACCGGGCACTCGTGCAGATGCTCGCCGACGTCTACTGGGGCGACCTCGACGTCCTGCTCCTCGACCTGCCCCCGGGTACCGGTGACATCGCGATCTCGGTCGGCCAGCGGCTGACCAGCGCCGAGGTCATCGTCGTCACCACCCCGCAGGAGGCCGCCGCCGAGGTGGCCGAGCGAGCCGGCACGATGGCCCAGATGGTGCACCAGCGGGTCGCCGGTGTCATCGAGAACATGTCCTTCCTCCCCTGCCCGCACTGCGGCCCCGAGCACCGCATCGAGATCTTCGGCAGCGGCGGTGGCAGCCGCGTCGCGGAGACCCTCTCCGCCCGCCTCGGCTACCCGATCCCCCTCCTCGGCGAGGTCCCCCTGGACGAGCGCCTCCGCAGCGGCGGCGACCTCGGCCACCCCCTGGCCCTCGCCAACCCCGACACC
>NZ_SMKA01000469.1 GCF_004348455.1 Kribbella albertanoniae | reverse complement strand
CGAAGACCCCAAACCACCCCGCTGGCCCGCCCCCGCCGCAGGCTGAGGCCACCACCTCCGGCCGCGAGCCGGTGCGACCTTGAGCACGGTTCAACCAGGTGCACGACCAGAAGATGGTCGAGGGGTGCTCAAAGTGAGCCGGCCGGGCGACCTTGAGCACGGTTCAACCGTCGCGGCGGGGTGTCGATGGTTGGCGGGTGCTCAAAGTGAGTGCGAACGGGAGACGCGCGAAGGCCCGCGTCCCCTGAGGGGAACGCGGGCCTTCGGGTGGGGCTTGGTCAGACGGGGGCTACCTCGAGGCGGACCGTTGCGGCCACCTCGGAGTGCAGCTGGACCGAGACCTGGTGCTTGCCGGTGGTCTTGATCGGCGACGCGATCGAAATCGCGCGCTTCTCGACCAGCGGGCCGCCGGCGGCCTTGATGGCGCCGGCGATGTCGGCCGGGGTCACCGAGCCGAACAGGCGGCCGGTCTCGCCGGCCTTGACGCCCAGCGTGACAGCGAGCTGCTCGAGCTGGTTCTTGACCTCGCTCGCGTGCTCCTTGCCCTGGATCGCCCGGGCGTCACGCGCCCGCTTGATCGACTGGATCTGCTTCTCGGCGCCGCGCGTCCAGCCGAGGGCCAGACCACGCGGAACCAGGAAGTTACGGCCGTAGCCGTCCTTGACCTCAACGATGTCGCCGGGGGCTCCGAGGCCCTCGACCTCCTGCTGCAGAATGAGCTTCATGTGTCGGACCTCCCTCAGCGAGCGGTGCTCGTGTAGGGCAGCAGTGCCACCTCACGAGCGTTCTTGATAGCGGTGGCCACATCGCGCTGGTGCTGCACGCAGTTCCCGGTCACCCGGCGGGCGCGGATCTTGCCGCGGTCCGAGATGAACTTGCGCAGCAGCGCGGTGTCCTTGTAGTCGACGTACGTCGCCTTGTCCTTGCAGAAGCCGCAAACCTTCTTCTTCGGCTTCCGAATGATCTTGGCCATTGTGGTGCTCTCTTCCTACTTCCAGAGCCCGGCACGGATGCCGGAATGGTCTGTCTTTCGAAGGTGAAACCCGGTGAACCGGATCAGAACGGAGGCTCCTCCATCGAGCCGCCGCCCTGGCTGGCCCAGGGGTCGTTCTGCGGAGCGGCCTGACCGCCGCCGCCACCGCCTTGCTGCGGGGTCGCCCAGGGGTCGTTCTGCGGGGCGCCACCCTGGCCGCCACCACCTTGGTTACCGCCACCCTGGTTGCCGCTGTAGCCACCACCTTGGTTGCCACCGCCGCCACCGAAACCGCCGCCACCGCCGTCGGAGCGCGTCGTCTTGGAGATCTTGAGGGTCGCGTAGCGCATGCTCGCGCCGATCTCCTCGACGTCACACTCGAAGACGGTCCGCTTGTTGCCGTCGCGGTCGTCGTAGCTCCGCGCCTTCAGACGGCCGTGCACAACGACACGGGATCCTCGGGTGAGGGATTCAGCGACGTTCTCCGCGACCTGGCGCCAGACCGAGCACGAGATGAAGAGGGTCTCGCCGTCTTTCCACTCGTTGCTCTGCCGATCCAGATTCCGCGGCGTCGAGGCGATCGTAAAGTTCGCCACCGCGGCGCCTGACGGCGTGAAGCGCAGCTCCGGATCACCCGTCAGATTTCCGATCAGGGTGATGGGGGGTTCCCCGGCCATGACAACTCCTCCTGCTTTCGGGTGTGACTGTGTCTACAGCTATTGGTACCGGCTGGTGCCGACAGTACCGATGGCTGCTGACGACCCCAGGGTCAGTGCTGGTCCGGCCGGATGACCTTGGTGCGGAGGATCGACTCGTTCAGCGTGAGCTGACGGTCGAGCTCCTTCACCACCGCGGGCTCCGCGGTCAGGTCGATGACGGCATAGATGCCTTCGGCCTTCTTCTTGACGTCGTACGCAAGCTTGCGGCGGCCCCAGATGTCGAGCTTCTCGACGGTGCCACCCTCCTTGCGGACGATGTTCAGGTACGTGTCGATGGACGGTTCGACCGTGCGCTCGTCGAGCTCCGGGTCGAGAATCACCATGACTTCATAACGACGCATGCGCGAACTCCACCTCCTTCGGACTTTGGCGGCCACGGTCTTTCCGTGGCAGGAGGGCGATGCGATTGCACCTGACATCGGCACTTGCCGCCGATGTCAAGCAACGAGCCCGGTCGATGGACCGGGCCACATCCAAAGAATACCAGCGTTCGGACAGCGGATTGACCATATCCACAGGGCAACGTACACCGCAGCCCTCACTACCGGTCGATCAGTCGTCACTCTCCGGACCCACGACCAAGAGGTCGATATGGATCGCGAGCGGGGTCCCGTCCGCGGCCACCGTCCGCACCACCGGATACGCACCGTCACCCCAGCCGGAGTGGGCGAGCACGAGATTCTCACCCTCCGTGGCCAGCGGCAGCACGATGTTCGCGCACCCCTCGCGCAGGTGGTCAGGCGAGTCCATCAGCGCGAACCAGCTGTCCTCGCTGTCGTTCTCGAAGAGGTCCTCGTACCAGTCGCCCTCGGGCATCATCGTCCGGACCGCCTCGGCATCCGCGAAGGCGACCGTGCCCGCGTCGACCGCGACCAGCCAGAACTCGTCCTCGTCGAGCTCCTCGTCCCCACTCGTCGCAGCCTCGACCCCGGCGACCTCGCCCTCGGCGAGCCGCACCGACAAGTACGCCTCGCGCAGGTGGCTCCCGTCCTGGGCGTCCGACACGTCCGCCACCGTCACGAACACCGGGTAGTCCCCCGGCGGTACGTCGACCACCGGGCCCTCGCCCAGCGTCACGAACGGGTCCGAGGCCTCGAGCCGGCCACTCGGGACCCGCAGTACGCCGAGCTCGTGGACAGTCAGGGACCAGGTACGGCGGTCGACCTCGACGGGACCGGGACGCAGGGCACGGAACAAGCTCGGAGTGATCACCAGTTCAGCGTAGAACCGCTCACCCACCC
>NZ_SMKA01000468.1 GCF_004348455.1 Kribbella albertanoniae | reverse complement strand
GACTTCAACGGGCCGTTTCCCTCAGTCCCTCTGGATGAGCTGCCCCGAGGTTACCCAATCAAGGCCGGATCGCACCCTCCGACTTCCAGTATTTGAGACGCCGTCTCAGGATTGCTGCCGGGTCCGGAAGCTCCGCCGGTACGCCGAGGGCGAGGTGCGCAACTGCTTGGCGAAGTGGTGGCGGAACGTGACCGGGGTGGCGAAGCCGGCCGCCAGCGCGATCTCCTCCACCGGCGCGTCACCGGTCTCCAGCATCGTCAGCGCCGCCTGGATCCGCTGGGCGATCAGCCATTTGCCCGGTGACGTGCCGGTCGCCTTCACGAAGTGCCGCAGATAGGTCCGCGGCGACAAACCGGCCTGCCTGGCCAGATCGGGTACGCCGATCGGCTCGGCGAGATGTTCGAGCGCCCAGCCCAGGCTCCGCGCGACCGAGGCGTCGTCGGGTTCGGGCGGCACCGGGGATTCGATGTACTGCGCCTGCCCGCCGGCGCGGTAGGGCTGGATCACCAGCCGGCGGGCGATCGAGTTCGCCACGGCCGCGCCGTAGTCCTTGCGGACCAGGTGCACCGCCAGATCCAGCCCGGCGGCGCAGCCCGCACTCGTCAGTACGTCGCCTTCGTCGGTGTAGAGCGGTTCCGGATCCACGATGATCTCGGGGTAGCGCTCGCGCAGGAGCCCGGCGTACCGCCAATGGGTGGTGGCGCGGCGACCGTCGAGCAGGCCGGCGGCGGCAAGCGCGAACGCACCCGAGCAGATCGAGACGATCCGGGCGCCACGGCGGTGCGCGTGCCGCAACGCTTCGATCAAAGCATCAGAGGTTTCAGCGCCCGGGTCGGCGACGCTCGGAATCACGACTGTGTCCGCGGCCGCGAACTCCTCCAGACCGTGTGGACTGCTGAGTGTGGCGCCGCCGAGCACCCGGATCGGATCCGGTGTCTCGGTGCAGACCTTCAACTCGTACCAGGGCTGGTCGATGTCCGGCCAGGCCAGCCCGAACACCTCGATCACGATGCCGGCTTCGAAGGCCGTCATGCCGTCGTACGCGAGAACTGACACGGAACCCATGTGTCGCAATCTTAGCGATAGTCGTCGTACGCGCCACTTCTGCGGGTGACGCGATCCCCGGACGATGGAGATATGTTCAAGGGATTGAGGGACTTCGCAGCCGGAATCAACGCCGCCTCGGCCGTCCGTCACGGGGCCGAACCGCCGGCCGGCTCGCTCACGAAGAACGGTCGCGGCGGAGGTCGAGCATCCGCATCAAAGGCGTCGCGGCAACGCCGTGAACAACGACGCTCAGCACAACGGTGAAGCCGACAGTCGCCCACAGCCAGGGCAGCTCTTCGTGGAAGTGGATCCCGACCGCCGCGAGGTAGTAGATCGAGGACACGCCCCGGACTCCGAAGGCCGCTGTCGCCCACGCCTCGGTGCGACTCAGCCCACTTCGGACGAGCGACAACCGACCGACGATCGGCCGTACGACGACCACCAGCAGCACGCCGATCAGCACCCCGGTCCAGGTGAGTGGCGCGAGTAGCCCGGCGGTCACGGCGACCCCGAGAAGCAGCAGGACGCCCCAGGTCAGAATGTGTTCAAGCTCACCGATGAAGTCGTGCAGCTCGTTGTGGAAATCGTGACTGCGCTCGGCGGCGCGCAGTGTGAGGGCGGCCACGAAGACCGCGATGAAGCCGTACCCGTGCAGCACCTCGGTGAGCCCGTAGACACCGAGCGTCATGGCCAGCGCGAGGACAGGCTCTCGCGAATCCGCCAGCCGCAGACTGTGCGCCTGCGCCGAAAACGTCATCCGCCCCAGCAACCAGCCGGCCCCGAAACCGACAGCCACACCGATCACGGTCTTGCCGACGACATCCCAGGCAATCCACTCGACCGGCGAAAGGCTCTTGGTAGCAAGGAAAACAGCGAGGTAGACGAGCGGGGCGGCCAGTCCGTCATTGAGGCCGGCTTCAGAGGTCAGCGCGAACCGTACTTCGTCCTCCTCGTCCAGCTCGGCGTCCTCGCCGGTGGTCGGCCCGCCGACCTGCACATCCGACGCCAGCACCGGGTCGGTGGGCGCCAGCACCGCCGCGATCAGTAGCGCGGTCGCCGGTGCGAGGCCGAGCAGCCAGCCCACACCGGTCAGCGCCGCGACACCCGCAGGCATCGCGATGAACAGCAGCCGCCACGTCACACCCCAGTGCAGGAGGCTGATCGGCCGGTCGATCGCGAGGCCGACACCCATCAGCGCGATGATCACCGTCAGCTCGGCCAAGTGCTTGGTGAGCTCCGGCTCGGCGATCGGGCTGAGGTGGCTGCGATCCACGACCAGGCCCAGCAGCATTCCGCCGCCAAGGAACGCGATCGGCGCAGAAACGGCGTACCGGGAAAGCAGTCGAGGCAGTACGGCGCCGAGGAGGAGCGCAAGCCCAGCTACCAGGTAGAGCCCGTCCCCGTTGATCACGACCGTCTAGTGCCCCGCGCTACCGCAGTCGATGCGTCGCCCCCGGCGTGTGCGTCGGCAGCGCCTTCCGCGGGCCGTAGCGCGGGTGACCGATGCCGGCCATCTCCAGCAACCGCTGCACGCGGAACCGATGACCGCGGTACGGCTCGATCAGCTCGGCGCAACCGTCGTCGTCGAGCTCCTCACCGATCAACGCGTACGACACGTTGCGAGACACGTGATAGTCCGCGAACGAGAACGCATCCGCATCACCATGTGCACGCTGCCGCACCTCGGCCGCCGTCCACACCCCAACCCCGGGCAACGACCGCAGCCGCCGCTCGATCTCGGCCGAGTCGGTCAGCTCCAACGTCCGCTCCAGCGCCTTCGCCCGGGTCGCTGCCGTCACCACGACCCGCGACCGCCGCCCCTCGACGCCCGCCCGCAACCACTGCCAGGACGGAATCAGCCGCCACTCCTCCGGCGACGGCGGCACCATCATCC
>NZ_SMKA01000467.1 GCF_004348455.1 Kribbella albertanoniae | reverse complement strand
GAAACGGCCCACCCGACCCCCACGCTGAGCGTGAGAGCCGGGTGATCGAGAGAGTTGGTGAGTGGGGGCGGTCCGCTCGTCAACCGGAGGTGCCGAGTGAGCCCCAACGCTCTGCTGCTGACCGGCGGTGGCGGTGCAGGCAAGACGACCATCGCTCAGGCGATTGCCGGCCGGTTGAGCACGTCCGGCCGGGCAACGGCAATGGTTGACCTCGATGCGCTGGCGCAGTTCGGTCCGCAGCCGGCACCGACCGGGGTGTTGCGGTTCAGCGATCACCTGCGGATCCGCAATCTGGCGGCTGTGTGGCAGAACTTCCGTGAGGCAGGGGCGGAGTACCTGATCGTCAGCGGCCCTGTCATCACGGCGATCCATCGGGCGGCATACACCGAGGTGCTGAGTGACTGTGCCGTCCACGTGGTGCGGCTGCTGACTCCGTCGGCTCTGATCGCGGAACGGACCAGCCTTACCAGGCCGGGCTGGGACCTTCAGGCGGCGCTGGACGATGCCGCTACGCATGCGGCGGTGGAGGACTTCGCCGTACCGAACGACGGAACCCCGGCTGCGACGGCGGCCGGGGTTCTTGAGCGTCTTGGGTGGGTTAGCGGGGACGCGTAGTCAGGGGGACCGGTTTGCGGGGGTCGGTGAAGAAGTCGTTGCCTTTGTCATCGACCACGACGAAGGCGGGGAAGTCCTCGACCTCGATCTTCCAGACGGCTTCCATCCCGAGTTCGGCGTACTCGAGGACGTCGACGGACTTGATGCAGTCCTGGGCGAGGCGGGCGGCGGGGCCGCCGATGGAGCCGAGGTAGAAGCCGCCGTGCTGTTTGCACGCCTCGGTGACCTTCGCGGAACGGTTGCCCTTGGCAAGCATGACGAACGAACCGCCGGCCGCCTGGAACTGGTCGACGTACGCGTCCATCCGGCCCGCGGTGGTCGGGCCGAAGGACCCGGACGCGTAGCCCTCGGGGGTCTTCGCAGGCCCGGCGTAGTAGACGGCGTGGTCGCGCAGGTACTGCGGCATCGGCTCGCCGGCGTCCAGGCGCTCCTTGATCTTGGCGTGCGCGATGTCGCGGGCGACCACCAGCGGCCCGGTCAGCGACAGCCGCGTCTTCACCGGGAGCTTCGACAGCTCCGCTCGGATCTCGCTCATCGGCCGGTTCAAATCGATTCGCACAACCTGAGCGTCATCTGACAGGTGTTCGTCGGTCGTGTCCGGCAGGAAGCGGGCCGGGTCGCGCTCCAACTGCTCCAGGAACACGCCTTCCGGGGTGATCTTCGCGCGGGCCTGGCGGTCGGCCGAGCAGGAGACCGCGATCGCGACCGGGCAGGACGCGCCGTGCCGCGGCAGTCGGATCACGCGGACGTCGTGACAGAAGTACTTCCCGCCGAACTGCGCTCCGATCCCGAAGTCCTGGGTGAGCTTGAAGACCTCCTCCTCCAGCTCCAGATCCCGGAACCCGTGCCCCACCGCCGAGCCGGTCGTCGGCAACGCGTCCAGGTAGTGCGCCGACGCGTACTTCGCGGTCTTCAGAGCGAACTCGGCCGACGTGCCACCGACCACGATCGCCAGGTGGTACGGCGGACAGGCCGCCGTACCGAGGGAGCGGATCTTCTCGTCCAGGAACTTCATCATCCCGGCCGGGTTCAGCACGGCCTTCGTCTCCTGGAACAGGAACGACTTGTTCGCCGAACCGCCACCCTTGGCCATGAACAGGAACTTGTACGCCGGATCGCCGCCGCCCGGCGTGGAGTACAGCTCGATCTGCGCGGGCAGGTTGGAGCCGGTGTTCTTCTCGTCCCACATGGTCAGCGGGGCCATCTGCGAGTACCGCAGGTTCAGCTTGGTATAGGCGTCGTACACGCCCCGGCTGATCCACTCCTCGTCGACCGCGCCGGTCAGGACGCCCTCGGACTTCTTGCCCATGACGATCGCCGTACCGGTGTCCTGGCACATCGGCAGCACACCGCCGGCCGAGATGTTCGCGTTCTTCAGCAGGTCGAGCGCGACGAACCGGTCGTTCCCGGACGCCTCGGGGTCGTCGATGATCCGGCGTAGCTGCGCGAGGTGCGCGGTCCGCAGGTAGTGCGAGATGTCGTGCATCGCCTCCGCGGTGAGCATCCGCAGTACGTCGGGCTCGATCTGAAGGAAGGTGCGGTCGCCCGCCGTGAACGTGCTGACACCTTCGGTGCTCAGCAGCCGGTACTCCGTGTCGTCAGAACCTAACGGGAGCAGATCGGAGTACGTGAAGTCGGCGGACACCGGCAGACCTCCATGGACAGTGGACTGGACTGATCCAGCCTAATCTCAGGGCCAGGATCAGGGGTCGGTAGGGGAGGTTTCGGAGCGCGGAGGGCCTGCGGCGAGCGTAAGGTTTTGTCCGTGGCACAGGATGAGGTTCCCCAGGACAATCGACCGCAGGACGCCGTACCGGCGCCGGTGGTTCCGGCGCTGCGCCGACGGGTGTCCGACCTCGAACGCGAGCAGGTCGCCGACGTCCTGCGTGACGCCGCGGGCGAGGGCCGGCTGTCCTACACCGAGCTCGAGGAGCGGCTCGAGACGGTGTACGCCTCGAAGACGTACGGCGAGCTGGTCCCGCTGACCGCCGACCTCCCGAACGGTCTCCAGCACCCCGCCGCTCCGCAGCCGCCGCAGTACGCCGTCGCCCCCGTCGTACCGGACGGTGCGCCGATCAACGTCTTCATGTCCGACCGCAAGCGCCTCGGTAACTGGGTAGCCTCCCAGCGCCAAGAGGTGCACGCCGTCATGGGCGACGTCACCCTCGACTACACCGAGGCCCAGATCCCCTTCGACGAGGTCCACATCGACATCAGGTGCATCCTCGCCGACGTCAAGATCCGCGTCCCCGCCGACGCGATCGTCCACCTCGACTCCAACCCCATCCTCGGCGCCGTCTCCGAACAAGCCGCCACCCCTGTCTCTTAT
>NZ_SMKA01000466.1 GCF_004348455.1 Kribbella albertanoniae | reverse complement strand
GCCCGAACCACCCCACGAGACGGTGCCCCAGTGACCGAACACCCCACAACCGACCCGGCCCAGTCGGACACCCCCTCCGCAGTAGACACCGGCGCAGACACGGAGTCGCTGGACACGGACACCGACGCCGGCACGGACGCCACCTCGGACGAGCGCGACCCCCAGGACACCTTCGCCACGGACTCCTCGGCGGACGACTCCGACTCCGAGCCCACGGCCGTTGACTCGGAGCAGGGCGAGACCGCCTCGGACGAAGCCGACGTACCGGCGGACAGGACCTCGGCCGTGGACGCGGAGTCGCTGGACGCGGAAGCCGACGGCGGGACGGAAGGTACTTCGGGCGAGCGCGCCGCGCAGGACACCACCGCGGACGCCTCGGCAGACGCCTTCCCGGCGGACGACTCCGCCTCCGAGGCCACCGCGCCCGTTGACTCGGAGCAGGGCGAGACCGCCTCGGGCGAAGCCGACGTACCGGCGGGCGACGCCGTACGGGGTGATGGTGCTGACGCCGACGTCGTACCGGGGGCTGAGGATTATCTGCCGCCGGGGCAGACCGAGGTGCCTGTTGGGGACGAGGTGGTGATCGATGACGACACCATGCGGCGGGCTATCGAGGCGATCCTGATGGTGACGGACGAACCGTTGCCGGTGCTGACGCTGGCTCGGGCCGTGGGGCGGCCGACGGGGGATGTGACTGCGGCGCTGGCGGAGTTGTCGGGGGAGTACACCGAGCAGGGGCGTGGGTTCGACCTGCGCGAGATCGGTGGTGGGTGGCGGTACTACACGCGCCCGGAGGCGGCGGCGTTCGTGGAGCGGTTCGTGCTCGACGGGCAGCAGGCGCGGCTCACCCAGGCGGCACTCGAGACGCTGTCCGTCGTCGCCTACAAGCAGCCGGTCAGCCGGGCGCGCGTCTCCGCCATCCGTGGCGTGAACGTGGACGGCGTGATGCGTACCCTGATCGCCCGCGGCCTGGTCGAAGAGGCCGGCGCGGACACCGAGTCCCAGGCGACGCTCTACCGAACGACCTCGTTCTTCCTCGAGCGGATGGGCATGCAGTCACTCGACGACCTGCCCGAACTCGCGCCGTACCTGCCCGACATGGACGACATCGAGGACGAACTAGCCGCCCAGTCCCTCCCCCCGGTGCCGGAGGAGGCAGCGGCCGACAGTACGACGCCCGCCGAGCCGGAGGAGGACAGCGGCCCTCTCGAAAACGACCTGGCCCCCGAACCACCGGTCACCACCCCGGACCCCGAAGATCTCGACGACGACGTCGATACCACCCCCGAGGCCAGCGCCCCCGAAACCGGCGACCTCGAGACCCACGAGCCCGAGACCCACGAGCCCGAGACCCACGAGCCCGAGACCCACGAGCCCGGCACCGGTGAGTCCCTACTCGAGACCGATGAGTCCGAGCGCACAGACACCGAGGACGACGCCACCGAGGTCACGGACACCTGGGGCGGCGGTACCGAGGATGACAGCGCTGCGCACGGCGAGTCCGAGTACGCCGCTCCCGTGAGCGAGCAGGGTGAGTCCGACGACTTTGCATCCGAGGCGTCTGAGGACGAGCACTCCGAGTATGAGCCGGTGCAGGCCGACGAGGCCGGGGCCGACGTCTCGGTGGACGACGCAGACGAGCTCGGCGAGTCCGAGTACGCCGCCTCTGTGACCGAGCACGTTGAGGCCGAGGACGCCGCTCCCGCGACAGAGCAGGTTGAGTCCGGCGAGCTACAGGGCGACGACTCCGAGGTGGCCGCCCCAGGGGATGCGCCTAGCCGGTGGTATCCGTACGACCAGACTGCCGAGGAGATCGGCTCCGCGGACGATGTACCCGGTACTGAAACAGCAAGCACTGAAACAGACAGCACTGAAACAGACAGCACTGAAACAGACAGCACTGAAACAGACAGCACTGAAACAGACAGAGAGTTGCGTGAGCGGGGTGAGTGACGACGAGGGTATTCGGCTGCAGAAGGCGCTGGCGCAGGCTGGTGTCGCGAGCCGGCGGAATGCCGAGATTCTGATCGAGCAAGGGCGCGTCGAGGTCGATGGCGCGGTCGTGACGGAGTTCGGGACGCGGGTGGACCCGGCGGTCTCGGTCATCCGGGTGGACGGTGAGCGGATCCCGCCGACCAGTGCGCACGCCTACCTCGTGCTGAACAAGCCGCGTGGCGTCGTCACCACGATGTCCGACCCTGAGGGTCGCCCGTGTGTCGCGGACTACGTGCAGGACCGTACTGAGCGCCTGTTCCACATCGGTCGCCTCGACACCGACACCGAGGGCTTGCTGCTGCTCACGAACCACGGGGAGTTCGCGCACCGCCTCGCGCACCCGTCGTACGAGGTCTCCAAGACGTACGTCGCCGAGGTCGAAGGCAACGTGAAGCCCGGCACCCTCCGTCGGCTGCTCGACGGCGTCCACCTCGACGACGGTCCCGCCCAGGCAGACGCGGTCAAGGAGATGTCCAGCATCCGCGGCCGCACCCTGATCCAGATCAGCCTGCACGAGGGCCGCAACCGCATCGTCCGCCGCATGTTCGACGCGATCGGTCATCCGGTCAAGCGTCTGACCCGTACCGCCATCGGCCCGGTCCGCCGCGGCAACCTGCACACCGGCGAACTCCGCGAACTCGATCCCAAGGAACTGGGTCAGCTCCTCGACATCGTCGACCTCTGAGTCGATCTCCGGCGACGCGTCAGCCGGCTGATCCGGGGACAGTTGGCCGGGTCGTCGGTCTCTGACTGCGCGGCTGGTATCGGCTGCCGGTCGGGGTGCGCACTAGAAAGGCGGCGGGTCGGCGCCGGTCGGCGGTGGCGGTCCGGATCCGACAATGGTGCCGCGGGCAGGTGGTTCGGATCCGATAACGCGGCCGCGGGCAGGTGGTTCGGATCCGACGACGGGACCGTGGGCAGGCAGTCCGGCTCCGGCAACGGGGCCGTGGGCGGGTGGTTCGGATCCGATAATGGGGCCG
>NZ_SMKA01000465.1 GCF_004348455.1 Kribbella albertanoniae | reverse complement strand
ATAAGAGACAGTAGCCACCCTCACCACCCCGTAACCCCACCCTGTAAGCCACCACGCCTCAAGCCACCCACGCCATAAGTCCACCGGCGCCCGCGAGCTCACCGGCACCCGGCGAGTCGACCGGCGCCCGCCGCGTCCGCCAGCGACTGCGCGTCCACCGGTGCTTGCGAGGGCGACAGGGGTCCACCGGTGCCTGCGAGGGCGACAGGGGTCCGTCGGCGCCCGCGAGTGCACCAGCATCCGTCTGCGAGTGCACCGGTACCGCGCTCGCCGGCGCCTGCACGTCCGCCAGCGGCTGCGCGTCCACCGGTGGCCTTGCGGGTCCACCGGGAACGATCGCACGTCCGTCGGGGCGATCGGGCGATGCGCCCGCGCGGACCGCCACGCCATCACAACTGCACGGCAGCAGTTGCGTTCAGGCGTGGGGCGGTTGGGAGAACTTGGTTGTGATGGGCTGGGCGTCCGGGGTGTCCTGTCGGAACTGGGCGAAACGTGGTGGGGTTGCCAGAGCATCTACTGAATCCGTTGATGCGCAGTAAGCGGGTACTCACTACGGAGGTCGTCATGTCCGGTCGCCACCTGGCTTCGTCGTTCCAGCACGCCGGTGTGGCCTCGGCGTATGCGCACCGCCCGCCGTACCCCGCCGAGCTGTTCGACCTGCTGGAAAAGCTGATCGTCGAACCCAAAGCAGTGCTCGACATCGGGGCCGGCGACGGCGCGCTGGCCCGCCCCCTTGCCGAGCGGGTCGACCGGGTCGACGCGGTGGAAATCTCCGCAGCGATGGTGGATGCCGGACGTCGCCGCCCCGGCGGGCAAAGGAGCAACCTGGTGTGGCTGGTGGAGCCGGCCGAGCGGATGACCGCACGCGGGCCCTACGGCCTGGTCACCGCCGGCGCCAGCCTGCACTGGATGGACCCGACCACCACCTTGGCCGGGATCGAACGGCTCCTCGCGCCGAACGCCGTACTGGCCGTCGTCGACCAGCGATACCACCAACTTCCGTGGCGGGACGCGCTGGTCGAGGTGATCGTCGCGCACACCCGCAACTCGACGTACGACCCTGGTTTCTCACTCCCGGACGCGCTGGCCGAGCAAGGCCTGTTCGACATCCACGGCCGGTGCGAGACCGAGCCGGTGGAATTCACCCAACCGGCGCGCGACTACATCGAACAGTTTCACTCCACCGCATCGCTGGCCCGGGAGTTGATGTCGGCCGACGAAGCCGCCCGCTTCGACGACAAGGTGGCCGCGGTGGTCCGCGAGTACGAGCGGGACGGCCAGCTCAGCCTCCCCATCACCGCGTCGGTGGTCTGGGGACGGCCCACTCCAGCGGCTTTCACGGAGATCTGACACCCCGAGCACTGTCAGGACCAGGTACGCCTCACGTTGGCCTCGGTCTGCCAACGCGGAGGCTCGGCGAGTGGTGCCGGTGTATCGAGTGGCGGGGGACTGTCGGGGCCATCGGTTTCAGGCAGCACGGTAGGGACAGTCCGCACACCCGCTGCCAGCAGCAACCACAGCCCGTCAGCTCCAGCCATGCGGCCGAGCCGCTCGACCTCGTACACCTACCGGGGACCACGCACACGGGGTCTGGTGTCCACTGTCCCCAGTTGGTGACCGCGGTATCAACCAACGGCAGCCCGAGCGCCCGGGCGGGTTGCGGTCGCCGGCCTCGTCAGCACGTCAGCCACAGTCCTGCCCCGCCGAAGCTCCAGTCAGCTGAAACCGGCCGGGGGATCGCCGGAGGGGTGGGGCCGCGGCCGAGTCGAGCCACTTCGCGGGGGTTTGCAGACCTGGTTGGGGGCTTGAACAGGTTATTCCGTGTCTCGGCCCACCAGTTCCTGTTCACGCCCCCGGTAACTGCTCGCCTCGCCTCCACACCGAGGAGCCTGCCCCGGCCCTCGTGCGCGAACCCTCATCCGAGCGGACATCCGGTTCTCCTGTCCGATGTGTGGGTGATTGCCCGTCACAACGTCCGAAGATCCGGAGACCACGCCCTCGGATCCTTCGGACGTTAGCCCGGGCTGCGTTTACGTCCGATGATCCGGAGGGCGGGGTGTGCGGTTCCTTCGGACGTTAGCCCCGAGCTGGGAATAGCGTCCGACGATCCGGAGGCCGGGGTGTGCGGATCCTTCGGACGTTAGCCCCGAGTTGGGAATAGCGTCCGAGGATCCGGAGGGCGGGGTGTGCGGTTCTTTCGGACGTTGTGGGTACGGCGCTCTGCTGTCCGACGTGCAGGTGGGCGGGGTGTACTGCGGTCACGTGGTGGGGACCTGGGACATCTGGTCGGGTGTCCGGGGTCCCCAGTTGGTGTACGCGGTCGGCCGTTGGCTGGTTCTTGCGGGGGTTGGGGAGTTCTACCGGTCGTCTTCGGGGGGTACGACTCCCCAGCCATGCCGGACAGCCGTGTACAGCACCCCGACGAGTGCGATCTGCCTCAAACCACCGTGGCGGGTCAGCTGCAGACAGGCCCGCCATCCCGCCCAGCCAGGCACCCGCCCAGCCACATCTCCTCGGTAACGCCGGCCGCAGCGGCGAGCAACCACCGCCGGACGAGACCGGCCGCATCCCAGCGCACCGCCACCACCCCCCGCCGTACAAGAACCCACACATCCAGCAGAACAGCCGGATATCCCCTCAGTTGGGGGGTTGCACATCGATATTTTCAGTGGGCAACCCCCCAGGTGAGTGGGCAAGCCGCGTCGCGCGTTGAGGGCTGTACGCGGTTTGTCCGGCGAGGCAGTAACCAGTCGGGCGGCCGAACCGCGTACACCTAGTGGGGACTCCGGACACGCGATCAGATGTCCGAGGTCCCCAGCAGGTGACTGCAGTACACCCGACCCACCTGCACGCCGGCCAGCAGCCCGCCGTACCCGCGCCGTTTGATGGCTCCACCCACCGGGTGCGGGGTGCCCGCCCGAAATTCCGGGGTGGGAACCTCCCGTTTGGTGGGTGTACCCACGCGATGGGGGGCATGCCCACCAGACGGC
>NZ_SMKA01000464.1 GCF_004348455.1 Kribbella albertanoniae | reverse complement strand
TCAGACATGTCCGGCGGCAACAAGAAACCCTGACCACGATCAACCGGCCGATACCCATTCGCCACACCCAATAATCGAACACCTACCGGGTTATACGCACCAGCCACGCCGATTCTGCAACAGCCTCTATTTGGCAGCACGACTCCGCTGATCGGCAGTTGCCCGGATTCGGGGGTGGGAACGTCGCATCTCGTGGGTTCCCCCAGCAGCTTGTGGGTTCTGCACCCGCATGCGGGTGGAAGACCCACAAGCTCGTGGGTTAACCCATGAGATGCGGCAGGTTTGCGGAGTTCAGCTGCCACCGCCGACGCATCCGGCCGCCGTTGGATGCGACGCCCAGCCACACCTCCCGGTCACAGCCAGACGCGGCCGCCGCTGTACCGACCCGGCCACAGGCGGATGCGACTCCGCCGTACCGGCCAGGACTCAGCTGTCGGTGACCGGGGGGTCTGCAGCGACCTTTGCTGGTCTTCGGCGTGGGAGCGGGCGGGGTGGTTCGGGGTCTACGTCGTTGCCGGCCAGGTGGTTGACGATGGTGTTGAGGACGGCGGCTGTCGGTACGGCGACCAGGGCGCCGACGATGCCGGCGATGACGACTCCGGTGGCGATGGCGAGGATGACGGCGAGCGGGTGCACGCTGACCGCGCGGCCGAGGAGGAACGGCTGCAGGACGTGGGCTTCGAGCTGCTGGACGCCGATCACGACGGCCAGCATCACGATTGCGACGATCGGGCCTTTGGCAACGAGCGCGACGAGCACCGCGACGATGCCGCTGACGAGTGCACCGACGACGGGGATGAATGCGCCGACGAAGACCAGGATGCCGATCGCGCTCACCAGCGGCAGGCCGAGGATGGCTGCGCCCAGCGAGATGCCGACCGCGTCAACGGCGGCGACGATGATCGTGGCCCGGACGAACGCGGTCAGCGAGACCCACGCCTTGCGGCCGGACGAGTCGGCCTTCTCGCGGGCCTGGCGCGGGAAGAGGCGGACCAGCCAGGCCCAGATCTTGTCGCCCTGGTAGAGGAAGAAGAACAGGCAGAACAACGAGATGAACAGCCCGGCGACCACATGAGTCGCCGTCGAACCGACCTCGGCCGCGCGCTGACCGAGCGCACCACCGGAGGTGATCGCGTCCTGGAGCGATTTGAAGGCGTTCGTGATGTCGGTGTCGGTCAGCCCGAAGTTGAGGCGCGCGAGCTCGCGGAGCTTCTGCACACCTTCGCCGACCTGGGTCGACAGACTCTCGAACTGCCCGGCGATCTGCGTCCCGACCAGAGTCAGCAGGCCCGCGACCAGCACGATCGTCGCGATCACCGTGACCCCGGCCGCCGCGCCGCGTGGGAAGCGCAGCTTCTGCAGACCGTTGGTGACGGGCACGAGCAGGGCGGTCAGCAGGATGCCGACAGTCACCGGTACGACGACCTCGGACAGGTACTGCATCCCGTACCCGATCACGGCCACCGCGGCCACGATCACCAGGAACCGCCAGGCCCACGCACTCGCGATCTGCATTCCCGGCGTCACCCCGGTGTCGATCCGCCCCCGGCTCGATGGCGCCAGCGCGTGATCGTCGAGCACCACCGTATCGGCGGTCTCCTCGACCACCTCGTTGTCGGCGACCGGACTCGCGTCCTTCGCCTTGCCGTCCTCGCTCATCAGACCCCTCCGCCGCTGTACTTCCAGACGAGACGCTGTGCTTCCTGACGAGACTAGTGCCCGGCGGGGACGGTTCCATGAATGTGAGCGGCGAGGCCCTCGGCCGCCTTCGGATCGGTGTCGGCGAGCAGGCCGACACCGGCGAGCACGTAGTCCTTGTCGACGCAGATCTGAGCGCGCTCGGGAACCAGCCAGCCTTCCTCCCGCGCGTTGACCGCGACCGCACCGAGGATCCGGGCAGCCACCTCCGGCCCGTTGTGCCGCAGCACGCCACCCGACCCGACGAGCAGGTCGACCTCCCGCAGGTCCTTCCCGGACCGCTCGACCACTCGGCCGCCGGGGCCGAAAACGATCCGCTGCCGACCCGCGTGCCGACGCAACGCCACCGTCGCGGCCACGGTCGCCAGCACCACGTCGTACTGCGTCTCGGCCGGGGAATCAGGCAAGTACGCCGGATCGTCGTGCCGCCGGGCGGCCGCCGTACGGAGCGCTTCGTCGTCGGGGACGAGGCCAGCTTCGATGCCTGAGGCAACGACCGGTACGGCGCTCCAGCGCATCCCGAGATCACCTTCGACCGTGCGGGTGACGGGGTGGGTGGCGACCACCTCGCGGCCGAGGTTCGCGTCCTCGGGGTCGAGCTCGATGACCGAATGGACGTCGGTGGTCGCGCCGCCGATGTCCACGACCGCGACATCCCCGTGCAGCCCGGCGAGCACCTCGACGCCGCGCAGCACGACGTCCGGCGTGGCCGCGCGCACCATCCGCGCGAACCCGGGATCGCGGGACAGGTTCTTGCCACCGATCACATGGGCGAGGAACATCTCGCGGATCGCAGCTCGCGCACTGTCCGGCGCGAATACCCCGATCTCGGGAACGACGTTGTCCGCAAGCACATGCGGGACATCAGCGAGAATCTCGGCGATCTCACCCTGAGCATCAACGTTGCCTGCGACAACTACCGGTCGCCGCCACTTGTAGGTGGCCAACGTCTTGGCCGCCTTGAGAAGGACGGCGGAGTTGCCGCCATCGGTACCGCCGGACAACAGTACGACGTCCGGGCGATCTGCCCGCAGTTCCTTCAGCGAGGTCGGCGTCAGCCCACCGCTCACCACAGCAACGACACGCCCGCCACTGGACAGCGCAACCCGCTTGCCGGCCTCCGCGGTCACCAGCTCTTCGTTGCCGACAACCCCGATCCGCAGCCCACCACCAGCACTGGAACAAGCCAGTACGTCGGCCCGCGCCACCCCGCGATCGACCGCCAGCAAGGCGGCCCGGCAGGCATGCCAACCGTCCATCACGTCAGTGTCGATCGTCGTCCGATGCTCGGCCCGGGCCACCAGCTCACCCGACCCCGCATCAACCGCGATCGCCTTGGTAAACGTCGACCCGAAATCAACCGCCACCACCAACCCCACCCGCAC
>NZ_SMKA01000463.1 GCF_004348455.1 Kribbella albertanoniae | reverse complement strand
GCTCGTCACGCCGACCTTGGGCACGGTTCAGTCACGTGGGGACCGCGGTCGTGGTCGAGGGGTGCTCAAGGTGGCGGCGGCACGTTGGGCACGGTTCAGTCATGGATCGGGGTGGGCGGTGGTTGGTGGGTGCTCAAGGTGGGGCGTCGCGCCGACCTTGTGCACGGTTCAGTCACGTGGGGACCGCGATCGTGGTCAAGGGGTGCTCAAGGTGGCGGCGGCGGCACCTTGGGCACGGTTCAGCCATGGATCGGGGTGGGCGGTGGTTGGTGGGTGCTCAAGGTGGGGCGTCGCGCCGACCTTGTGCACGGTTCGGTCACGTGGGGACGGCGGTTGTGGTTGAGGGGTGCTCATGGTGGGTGGGTTAGACGACGTTGCGTTCGGTACGGCGGGATTCGGTGCCGAAGCGGGTGGCGTGCATGGGGGTGATGTCTACGAAGGGGGTTCGGCCTAGGTAGAGGTCGCGGATGATTTCGCCGACGGCTGGGCCTTGGAGGAAGCCGTGGCCGGAGAAGCCGGTGGCGTAGAGGAAGCGGGAGAGGGTTTCGGCTTCGCCGATGAGGGCGTCGTGGTCGGGGGTTACCTCGTAGAGGCCGGCCCAGCCGGTGGTGATGCCGATGTCGAGGAGGGACGGGGCTCGGCGTTCCATGGCGGCGGTGAGGCGCGGGAGCCAGGCGTCGGTGCGGTCGAGGTGGAAGCCGGGGAGTTCGTCGGGGTCGGACATGCCGAGCAGGAGTCCGGGGCCCTCGTGGTGGAAGTAGAGGGTACTGGTGAAGTCGATGGTCATCGGCATCGTGGGCGGAAGGTCGGGGATCGCCTCGGTGACCACGATCTGGCGGCGTAGCGGGGTGACCGGGAGATTGATCCCGAGCGGTGCGGCGAGGGCGGCGGACCAGGCGCCGGCCGCGCAGATGACCGTGCTGGTGCGGACGGTGCCGAGGCTGGTCCGGACCGTACTGATGTTGTTGCCGACGGCATCGATGCCGAGGACGTCACAGTTGGTGAGCAGGGTGGCGCCCAGTCGCCGGGCGGCAGTCGCATAGCCGAGTACGACGGACTCCGGCGAACAGTGCCCGTCCGCAGGGGAGAAGCAGGCGCCGGCCAGGCCGTCCGGGGCGAGGATCGGTGCCAGCGACAGGGTTTCGTCGACACCGATCATCCTCGTCGGCAGGCCGACCGCGCGCTGTCGGATGGTGCTTTCGCGGAAGAGTTCGAGCTGGTCGTCGTTCTCCAGCAGGAACAGGTAGCCCACCCGGTGCAGGTCGATCTCCTGCCCGGGACGCTTCCCGAAGTTCGCGAACGCCTCCAGGCTGCGGGCGCCGAGCGCGATGTTCAGGTCGTCGGAGAAGTTCGCCCGGACCCCGCCGGCCGCCTTCGACGTCGAGCCGGAACCGAGTGCGTTCCGCTCCAGCAGCAGCACCCGCTCAACCCCGGCCTCGGCCAGGTGGAACGCGATACTCGTCCCCATCACCCCGCCGCCGACGATCACCACGTCGGCGGCTTCCGGCAGTACGCCGCTCATGGCAGCAGGAAGTCCAAATCAGCCTCGACGGTCTCGGTGTCCATCTGGGCCTTCTGCAGCTTGCCCGAATAATCCCAGTTCATCGACTGCCACCGGGTGAACTGGTCGAGCACCCAGATCCCGCTCTGCCGCGAACCGTTCCCCGACTTGCCGTTCCCGCCGAACGGCAGGTGCGCCTCGGCGCCCGAGGTCGAGTTGTTGACGCTCACCATCCCGGCCGAGATGCCCTGCGCGAACCGGAACGCCTCGTTCGGGTCCGTCGTGTAGATCGAGCTGGACAACCCGTAGCCAGGCTTGTTGCCCAAGGCAATCGCTTCGTCGAGAGTCGTGTACGTCGTGATGCCGACCACCGGACCGAAGGTTTCGTTCAGGAAAAGCTCGTCGTCGGAGCGCACCCCGTCGACGACCACCGGGTGGTAGAACAGCCCGCCTTCGGGGTCGCCGACAAATCCCTCCCGCGGGTTGTCCGCCCCGACCCGGCCGGTCGCGCCGATCACCGTGTGGTGAGCCGCGATCCAGCCGAGCGACTTCTCGAACCCAGCCGCGAACTTCTCGTCCAGCAACGGCCCGAACAGCACGTCCTGGGTCGGATCGCCCATCGCGGCACCCGCGACCGCCGCGGTGAACCGCTCCACGAACGCGTCGTGGATCGACTCATGCACGATCACCGTGCCAAGCGACGTACAGCGTTGTCCTGCAGTGCCGAAGCCGGAGAACAACGCGCCTTCGACTGCGAGGTCGAGGTCGGCGCTGGCGCTGATCACCATCGGGTTCTTGCCGCCGAGCTCGAGACACGGCGTCTGCAGGTGCCGGCCGCACAGCTCGCCGATCTGAGTACCGACCGCGCTCGATCCGGTGAACCCGACCTTGTCGATCAGACCCGCCTGCAGCGACTGCTCCAACCCCGCGAAGGCGTCCGGACCATCGGCGTACACGACGTTGAGGACACCAGCCGGTACGCCGGCACGCGCGAACAGCTCGTAGAACGCGTCGGACATCACTGCCGAGTACTCCGCGGGCTTCCAGACGACTGTGTTGCCGCAGAGCAGGGCCGGGACGATGTACCAGGACGGGACCGCGACCGGGAAGTTGCCGGCCGTGATGATCGCCACCGTCCCGATCGGGCGGCGGAACGTGAACAGTTGCTTGTCCGGCATCTCGGACGGGACGGTCTGCCCGTACAGCCGACGGCCCTCGCCGATGAAGAAATCGCAGGTGTCGATGATCTCCTGGACCTCGCCACGCGCCTCCGCGATCGGCTTCCCGATCTCCCGCGTGACGAGCTGGGCCAGCCGCTCCTTGTTGGCGGTCATCAACCGGCCGACGTTCGCGATCACCTGACCGCGCTGCGGCGCCGGCGTAGCGGCCCACGCCCCCTGCGCCGCCCGAGCCGCCGCAGCCGCCCGCACGAACACGGCAGGCCCCGCGCTCCCCACCGTCCCGACGACCTCGCTCAACCGCGCCGGATTGGTCGACTCAGTACGCCGTACCGTCTCCGCAACCCGCTCGCCGCCCACAACCGACAACACCTCGACGCCCATCAAATCCCCTTCACCTAGATGATCAACCCCACCCTCACTCAC
>NZ_SMKA01000462.1 GCF_004348455.1 Kribbella albertanoniae | reverse complement strand
CGCCCACCTGGAGCCCACCCTCGAGCTTGGTCAGACCGCTCGACGAGGTGTGGCGGCATCAGGAGGAGACGTACGGCGATCTGTACGGCTTCCGCAACTATGGCTGGGACCAGATCATGGCCAACCGTGGCTACATCAACTACTGCGTGCGCTGGGACTCCAGTGCACCGGTCAGCGCCGCGCTGCGGGACCGCGTACACACCACCCTGGCCAGGCAGTTCAAGAAGTGGATGGACGTCGTTGCCGGTCACAACAAATGGCCCTACCCGGAGGTGCCGGTCAAGGTCGTGGGCTGGGCCGTCCGCGACCGGTCCACGTTGCAGTGGAACGACAACTCGATCGACATCTACGTGAACAACATCCGCGAGGGTGCACCACAATGCGCACCCGAGTGCGGCCGGTTCTTCAACCAGAACGGGCAGTACCCCCGCTGCCCCGGCGGCGTGGCCCGTCACTACGACATGTCCCTATGGCTCACCGCGGGAATGAACGGCGGCGCCGGCGGCGACTGGGGTCAACGCATCGGCAGCGAGTACTACATCAACAACCTCAACGCCGACAACGTCCACATCCTCCTGCACGAACTGGGCCACACCTTCGGCCTCGACGACTTCTACGACTGGACCCCCACCGGCCAATGCTGCTTCCTGATGAAGGCCGGCAGCGCAAGCAACATCACCGAGTTCGACGCCTGGATGTTCCGCGACTGGTGGCGCCACCTCAAGAACCGCTACGGCTACTGACCATGAGGTCTCCCACGACCTGGAACTCGACCATCACCATGCGGCGCTCGCGCACGCTGGCAGGAATCGCGACGGCACCGGACACCGTTGTGTACAACCTCAGCGGGCACCCCACCCCCTGCTGCAACATGTGGGCGCCGGAGCTCCATCTGCTCGGCACGTTCTACAACGGCTCGCAACCCAACTTCATCAGGCCGTTGAGCAACCCTTGGACGGCCAGTGGCACCCGCCGCATCCTGTCCACGCCGACCCACAACTGGGAGACTGTGGGCGGCGCAGTCAACGAAGGCGCCGTCGTACTGAAGCGCAACGGACGAACCTTCGTCGTCTTCTCAGCCAGCCACTGCTCCACACCGGAGTACAAACTCGGCCTGCTCACCTACAACGGCGGGGACCCGCTCAACTCCTCGTCCTGGGTCAAGAAGTCCACCCCGATCTTCTCGCGCAACGACGCCGCCGGCGTCTACGGCCCCGGCCATGGCAACTTCTTCAAGTCGCCGGACGGGACCGAGGACTGGATGACCCATCACGCCAATCCAACCGCCGGCGGCGGCTGCGACATCAACCGCAGCACCCGCGCCCAGAAGTTCACCTGGAACGCGGACGGCACACCCAACCTCGGCAGACCTGTCCCAGCCGGCACCGCCCTCCCGGCACCGTCCGGCGAGCCAACCTCCTGACGTGTGTGGGCAGCTCCTGCGTGTGGGCAAGTTGAATAGGCAACCAGCCCACAAACAGCCCACACATTCCTTGTATATAAGGGGTTCTCGGCTCGGAAACTGTCGGTGGCCGTGTCTATGCTTTGGGGTATGGAGATCTTGGCGATGCCCCCGGTGTATAGGCAGAGTGGCAGCGAGCTGCTGGCCAATCTCGACTGCCGCATGGCCGTTATCGCCTTAATGAAGACCGAGGCGCTGCAGATCATGGGCCGGCTCCAGGAGATGGGCACGGCGCAGGAAGTCGGTGCCCGTGACACCGTCGAGCTGGTCTCCGAGCGGTATCGCTTCGACCCCGCTGAGGTCCGCAAAGACCTCGCCCTCGCCGACCAGCTGGGTAAGTATCCCGAAGTGGCAGCTGCGCTGCCCGATGCCGGCGATCCGTTGCGTGCAGGGGTCATTTCGCTCGACCACGCCAAAGTCATCGTGCAGACCCTGAACAAGGCACCGGCGTCTGTCGCGGCCGAGACGCTGGCCGTTGCCGAAGAGCAGATGGTCAACGTGGCCCGGGGCAGTAGCCCGCGCGAGCTCGCCAAGTTCGGGCAAGACGTCCTGGCCAGGCTGGACACCGACGGCCCTGAACCGGCCGAGGACGAAGCGGTCGCGAAGGAGTATTTGCGATTGCGGCCGACCGAGGGCGGCGTCAAGTTCTCCGGGTTCTTGGCCGGTGCCAGCGCCGAACAGTTCCAGACCCAGAATCACGCACTGTCCAAGCCTCACAAGACTGTCGACGGTGAACAGGATCCGAGGTCTGCCGACCAGCGGCGCGCTGACGCGTTGAAGACGACCATGGACGCTGCCGCGGGCAACCCCGACTACCCCGGCGTTCCCCACATCACCGTCACCATCGACTTCAACGACCTCAAAGCCGCCATGGCCGCCGGCGCCCCGGCCGCGTTCGGTGGTGCAGCGGGTGACGGTACGGCGGGTGGTGGTGCGGTAGGTGAGTTGGTGTTCGGCGCGAACCTGTCCGCGGGCGCTGTCCGGCTCCTCGCCTGTGACGCGGCCGTGTTGCCGATCGTGCTCGGCGGCGATTCTCAGCCGTTGGATGTCGGGAGCGAGCAGAGGTTCGTGAACCGGTATATTCGCCGCGCGCTGAACAAGCGCGACGGGGGCTGCGTGGTCTGTAAGGCACCGCCGTGGATGTGCCACGCCCACCACGTGATCCATTGGGCCAACGGAGGCCCCACCAGCCTGCAAAACTTGGCCCTGCTGTGCGCTGCTCACCACCGCGCGGTCCACAACGGCCAATGGGCCATCACGATCACCGCAAAAGGCGTCCAGGTCACCCGTCCGACCTGGGCCGCCCCGGCACCAATCACCGACCGCGCCGCGATCACCGGGCTGATCGACTGGTCCACCCCTGCCCACAACACCAGCGACAGTGCCAGCAGCGGAACTGCCAGCAACGGCAGTGCCCACGCCAGCAGCGCCAGCAGTGGCAGTGCTGACTGTGCTAGCGGTGGCAGCGGCACGAGCGCCAGCAGGCCCGGTGCAGACAGAGCGAGCCCTAGCAACGTAAACCCCAGCACCACCGATTCCCGCGGTACCAGCGCGACCGCGAGCAGCGCCGCCGCGAGCTGGGCCGATGCCGTGTGGAGGGATGCCAGCAGCGATCCGGCTCACGAGCAGCCGAGCCTGCCCCCCGCAGTCAGCACCCACCCCGACCCGGAAC
>NZ_SMKA01000461.1 GCF_004348455.1 Kribbella albertanoniae | reverse complement strand
GTGTGTGACAAGCCCTCGGCCTATTAGTACCAGTCAGCTCCACACCTTGCGGTGCTTCCACTTCTGGCCTATCAACCCAGTGGTCTACTGGGGGCCTTACCCGGTTAACCCGGTGGGAGACCTCATCTTGAAGCGTGCTTCCCGCTTAGATGCTTTCAGCGGTTATCACTCCCGAACGTAGCCAACCAGCCGTGCTCCTGGCGGAACAACTGGCACACCAGAGGTTCGTCCACCCCGGTCCTCTCGTACTAGGGGCAGCCCTTCTCAAGTCTCCTGCGCGCGCAGCGGATAGGGACCGAACTGTCTCACGACGTTCTAAACCCAGCTCGCGTGCCGCTTTAATGGGCGAACAGCCCAACCCTTGGGACCTACTCCAGCCCCAGGATGCGACGAGCCGACATCGAGGTGCCAAACCATCCCGTCGATATGGACTCTTGGGGAAGATCAGCCTGTTATCCCCGGGGTACCTTTTATCCGTTGAGCGACGGTGCTCCCACATGCCACCGCCGGATCACTAGTTCCGACTTTCGTCCCTGCTCGACATGTCTGTCTCACAGTCAAGCTCCCTTGTGCACTTACACTCGACACCTGATTGCCAACCAGGCTGAGGGAACCTTTGAGCGCCTCCGTTACCTTTTAGGAGGCGACCGCCCCAGTCAAACTACCCACCAGGCACTGTCCCTGATCCAGATAATGGACCTAAGTTAGACAGCCAGAACAACCAGAGTGGTATTTCAACGATGACTCCACCCGAACTGGCGTCCGAGCTTCACAGTCTCCCACCTATCCTACACAAGTTGTACCGACCACCAATACCAAGTTGTAGTAAAGGTCCCGGGGTCTTTCCGTCCTGCTGCGCGTAACGAGCATCTTTACTCGTAATGCAATTTCGCCGAGTCCACGGTTGAGACAGCGCCCAAGTCGTTACGCCATTCGTGCAGGTCGGAACTTACCCGACAAGGAATTTCGCTACCTTAGGATGGTTATAGTTACCACCGCCGTTTACTGGCGCTTAAGTTCAAAGCTTCGCCGGCCTAAGCCAGCTAACCTGTCCCCTTAACGTTCCAGCACCGGGCAGGCGTCAGTCCGTATACATCGAATTACTTCTTCGCACGGACCTGTGTTTTTAGTAAACAGTCGCTTGGGCCTGGTCTCTGCGGCCATCAACGCTTCCATGGGCAAGCCATGTAACGCATCCGGCCCCCCTTCTCCCGAAGTTACGGGGGCATTTTGCCGAGTTCCTTAACCATGGTTCACTCGATCGCCTTGGTATTCTCTACCTGATCACCTGTGTCGGTTTGGGGTACGGGCGGCTCTAACACTCACTACGAAGTTTTTCTTGGCAGCATGGGATCATCCACTTCCCCTGAACGGGTCCGCCTCGGCTCTCAGGCTTATATGAGACACGGATTTACCTATGCCTCGCCCTACCACCTTGCCCGCGGATCAGCTTACGCCTACCATCGCCGCGGTTGGACTACCCTCCTGCGTCACTCCTCAGTGCACCTAATACCAACTCGGGTCGTCTGTTCCACTGATTGACCCGAAGGCCGCACAGCTTCAAAGACTTAGCATCATCGGGTTCGGTCTTGTCGTGTTAATGCCGGTACGGGAATATCAACCCGTTGTCCATCGACTACGCCTGTCGGCCTCGCCTTAGGTCCCGACTTACCCAGGGCAGATTAGCTTGACCCTGGAACCCTTGATCATCCGGCGGACGGGTTTCTCACCCGTCATTCGCTACTCATGCCTGCATTCTCACTCGTGCAGCATCCACAACTCCATCACTAGGCTGCTTCACACGCTGCACGACGCTCCCCTACCCATCCACACACCTGGATGCCGATCAAGTCGGCACCGGGTACATATGTGAATGCCACAGCTTCGGCGGATTGCTTGAGCCCCGCTACATTGTCGGCGCGGAATCACTTGACCAGTGAGCTATTACGCACTCTTTCAAGGGTGGCTGCTTCTAAGCCAACCTCCTGGTTGTCTGGGCAACTCCACATCCTTTTCCACTTAGCAATCGCTTAGGGGCCTTAGCTGGTGATCTGGGCTGTTTCCCTCTCGACTACGGAGCTTATCCCCCGCAGTCTCACTGCCGCGCTCTCACTTACCGGCATTCGGAGTTTGGCTGATTTCGGTAAGCCGGTAAGCCCCCTAGACCATCCAGTGCTCTACCTCCGGTAAGAAACACGCGACGCTGCACCTATATGCATTTCGGGGAGAACCAGCTATCACGGAGTTTGATTGGCCTTTCACCCCTATCCACAGGTCATCCCCCAGGTTTTCAACCCTGGTGGGTTCGGTCCTCCACGCGGTCTTACCCGCGCTTCAACCTGCCCATGGATAGATCACTCCGCTTCGGGTCTAGAGCATGCGACTAAAACGCCCTATTCAGACTCGCTTTCGCTACGGCTACCCCACACGGGTTAACCTCGCCACACACCACTAACTCGCAGGCTCATTCTTCAAAAGGCACGCCGTCACACATTCACAAGGAATATGCTCCGACGGATTGTAGGCAATCGGTTTCAGGTACTATTTCACTCCCCTCCCGGGGTACTTTTCATCTTTCCCTCACGGTACTAGTCCGCTATCGGTCACCAAGAAGTATTTAGGCTTAGCGGGTGGTCCCGCCAGATTCACACGGGATTTCAAGAGTCCCGTGCTACTTGGGAAAACACTCAAGAGTTACTGTCTTACGCCTACAGGGCTATAACCCACTACGGCTCAACATTCCAGAAGATTCGACTTCAACAGTAATTTATAACTCTTCGACACCACGGCATTAATGTCAGAATGCTCCCACAACCCCATGCACGCAACGCACGCCGGCTATCACACGCACATGGTTTAGCCTCATCCGCTTTCGCTCGCCACTACTCACGGAATCACTATTGTTTTCTCTTCCTGCGGGTACTGAGATGTTTCACTTCCCCGCGTTCCCTCCAGAACCCTATGTGTTCAGGCACTGGTAACTGGCTTTAGAATGCCAGCTGGGTTTCCCCATTCGGACACCCCCGGATCACAGCTCGGTTGCCAACTCCCCGGGGCTTATCGCAGGCTCCAACGTCCTTCATCGGCTCTTGGTGCCAAGACATCCACCGATTGCCCTTAGTAGCTTGTCACAACAACAACAAAAACATTTCGCTACAAAGATGCTCGCGTCCACTATACAGTTCTCAAAATACGACCAGGA
>NZ_SMKA01000460.1 GCF_004348455.1 Kribbella albertanoniae | reverse complement strand
GCCCACGACGAATCCACCGCCCGATTAGTCACCCGGAACGTCCCGTCCCCGTTCGAGTACGCCACCGGCTGAGTCGTCCACCCAGCACCACCGGCCAACGCGATGTCGTCCTTCCCGTCATTGTCGAAGTCCCCCGTGACCGGGTGGACGTTCCAGTCCATGGACCAGTTCCGCCAGTTGGCGTCCACCGGCCGATCGACGAACCGGAAGTCCTCACCGGTGCCTGCGAAGACAACCGGCATCCCGGGCGACCAGTAGTTGCCGACGCGCGCCAGGTCCGCGCGCCCATCGCCGTTGAAGTCACCCTGAACGACCTGGCCGGCCAGTTCGGCCTCGCCTTCGGCATACTCTGCCCACCGTGCATCGACGCTGTGTGCGCGGACGCCGAAATACGACCCCGCCCCGGCCGCGGAAACAGCAACCGGCTGCGCGGTCCATGCCTCGCCACCAACCATCATCAGGTCGGCCGCTCCGTCGCGGTTCACGTCACCGGCAATCGCCTGCACCTTTGGATCCTTCGCCCACTCGGTCCAAGGCACCTCGAACGAACCGCACACCGCCATCGGAACAAAGGTTCGGGCCTGGTCCCAGTTGGGGTTCCGGACCGCGATATTCCATTCGGTGGCCGACCTCGGAGAGCTGGTCACCAACCTCGCGTCCCATCCTTCGGCTCGGTGCCCACCGGCCAGTACGAAGGTGCCCGGCGGACAGCTCACCCACGTCAAGGCGGCGTGACCGGCACGAACACCGACCGGCTGATCCTCGACGTACCGAACCGACGTCAGTCCGCTGGCACAGACGGCCCAGATGTTGAATTCGTGGCCGTACTCCGAATTGTTGTAGACCGAGGCGAGCCAGTCGCGACGCCGATAGCCGGGAGGACCATCCGGCCTGCTCTGCGCAACAACCGCCCCCGGGAGGGTGCTACTCGACGGACCACCACCCAGAAGGGTCCGGTCAGGAGCGCAGCTTGCTCTTGCCGAAGCCGTCTGCCCCGGGCCGACCGCGACCATCGACCCGACCGTCCGGCTGGTGGTGATCCCCCTGACGCACATCACCCAGCCGTAAGGCTGGGTGTCCCAGCTGGACGGGTTATGGAGGCCGACCGTCCAGCCCCGGCCGTCGAACTCGACCGACGACTGCACAACCTCGATCCGATGATCGACATCGAATGCCCCACCACCGGTCGCGGTTTCGCCCTCCTCACACCTGATCGTCCGCGTCGTGGTTCCCCCCGACACGATGGTCATCCGCTCGGTGCTCACGCGCCGTACGCGATTTTCCGCGGCTGTACCAGCTGTCTGCTGATGGTCGGCAGCACCGGCCGGGACGGTGAACGCGGTCGAGAGCACCACTGCGATCAGCCAGCCGGCCGTCAATCGATGACGCCTCGGTGTCCAGTTCCTCATGATCTGCGCCTCAGCTCAGGGGTTCGTTGGTGAGAGTGAAGGTGCCGTTGCCGTTGTTGAAGGCGACTGGTTGGGACTGCCAGCCCGTACCGCCGACCAGGGCCAGGTCGGCGGCGCGGTCGCCGTTGAAGTCGCCGACTACTGGTTCGGCGCCTGGGGTGGTTGCCCAGCTGTTCCAGCGGGAGTCGATCGGCTGGTTCAGCTCCGTGAAGCTGCCGTCGCCGGTGGACAGCGCGATCGGCACCGACTGCCAGCCGGGGCCGCCGACCAGCGCGAGGTCGGCGCGGCCGTCCTTGTTGAAGTCGCCGGCCAGGGTCCGGACGTTCTCCGTCGCCGCCCACTGCGGCCAACTGCTGGGGAACACCTTGTTCGCAACCCGGAAGGTGCCGTCAGCCGAAGCGAACGCGACCGGCACCGACTGCCAGCCGGAACCGCCCATCAGCGCCAGGTCGTCACGACCGTCGTTGTCGAGGTCACCGGCGACCAGCTCGACCCCAGGTTCACTGGCCCAGCGCGTCCAGGACGGGTCGACCGGCCGGTTGGTCACCCGGAAGGTGCCGTCTCCGTTGGAGTACGCCACCGGCTGGGTCGTCCATCCGGCACCACCGACCAACGCGATGTCGTCCTTCCCATCCGCGTCGAAGTCGCCGATGACCGGCTTCACGTTCGGCCCCACGGCCCAGTTCCGCCAATCACCGTCGGCCGGCTGATCGACGTACCGGAAGTCCTCGCCCGTTCCTGCGAAGGCGATGGGGATGCCGGGTGAGCGGGCGGCACCGACCAGGGCGAGGTCCGCTCGTCTGTCACCGTTGAAGTCGCCCTGCAGCGGTTGCCCGGCATTGTCAGTGAACTCGGCGTACTCCGGCCAGCGTGCGTCGACGGTCCGCCCCCGTACGGCGAATTTCCCGTCTCCACCGGAGTTCGCAACCGGCTGGGAGGTCCATCCGTTGCCGCCAACCATCATCAGATCTGACCGCCCATCGGCGTTCACATCGCCGGCCAGCGGCCGCACGTTCGAACCTTCGGCCCACTTGGTCCAGGGCACGTCGACTGTGCCGCAGACCGCGTAGGCGGCGATCCGCGAACTCCCCCCGGAGCCGTTGCGGACCCTGACCCGCCACGACACTTGCGAGTTGGGCCAACTGCTCAGAAGAGTGTCCCCGCCGTACGCGTAATGCCCGCCGGCCAGGATGAAGGTGTCTGGCGGGCAAGTGCTCGACACGTCGTCGACGCCGCCCCTCGGGAGAGTCGTCCAGTTACCGGTCACGTACTGCACCGAGGTGAGGCCGCCACCGGCACAGGCGGCCCACGGCTGGACTTCGTGCGGCGTCATGGAGCGGTTGTCGACATCGGACTGCCAGTACTTCGGCCGTGTCTCAAAGGTGGGACTGCTCCAGGTGGTCGAGGCGAGCGACGCCTCGGCCCAGAGGTCGCTGTGCACACCGCCGCCCAGGACGGTCAGGTGACGCTGGCACATGGCAACCGCACGGGCCGATCCCGTCGCAGTGGCCCACTTCCTGTCGCCGAAGGTCTGTGAGGTCGTGATGCCGCGGGTGCACACCACCCAGCCATGCGCGGTCGTCGGCCCCTGCGAGGTGTTCTGGATGCCGACACCCCAGGCCACACCACCGAAGATGATCGTCGACCAGATCACCTTGATCGTCTGGCCGGCACCCGTGACCCCACCACCGGTCGCCCGCTCACCGTCACCGCATCTGGTCTCGTGCCAGATCATCGCCCCGGCATCCAGGTGCAGTGTCTCGGAGTACACGATTCGAGGGGAGTACTCCGTTGGGGCGGCGTGGGCGG
>NZ_SMKA01000045.1 GCF_004348455.1 Kribbella albertanoniae | reverse complement strand
CCCTAGGAGCCTCCGGCCCCCAAGGCCACCCCCACCACCACGACCAACTGCAGTCCTGGCTCCAAGGCAAACTGATCCCGGTCAACTCACCACCGAGGTGAAGGCCGGCCGGGTTGTTTCTCAGGCGGTACGGCGAGCGAGCTGGCTCCGGAGGTCGACGACCACCTCGTGCCTGCCCAGCGCGGGATACTGCCGGGTGAGGTCGTCGAGCAGGTCGCCGGCGAAGACCCGTACGGCGCGGGACAGATCCGGCACGGTGGTCGACAGGACGACGTCGCTGAAGGTCGCACCAACGCGCACCAGTTCACGTGACCGCTCGAAGTCCAGCTCGTCGTCGGACTCGGTGAAGCCGTAGTGGGCCTTGGCTCCTGGGGTGGTCAGCTCGTCGACCACGGTCACCATCGACAGGGCGAAGTGCAACAGCGGGACCCAGGCGAACGACGTACGGATCTCTGCTGCTGGAGTCACCAACGCGAGATCGCCGGGGAACGCCGACCAGAGCAGATCGGCCCGGCTCGCGGCGGCCACGTCGTGCTGCCGTTCCCAGCCGGGAAGCACGGACGGGTCGGTCGTGGTGTACTCGAATTCGATCATTGCTGGCTGTTCCTTGGGTGAATGGTGCCGACCGTACCATCGGGGGTCATCCAGACCCGGACCTTTCCGGTGCCGCTCGCGCCGATCCGGGCCTCCGGCCCGAAGTCGTACTCGTGGGCGTACGCGCCGGTGACCGGGTCGTACTTCGTCGGGACCGGGGCCCGGCGAACGACCTCCTCGGCCAAGGCCGGCAACTGCCCGAAATCGAAGCCCCGCCGGAATTTCGTCGCCTCGGGCGCCGTCCCGTACCCGTGCCGCGGAATCACATGATCCCTGATCTGCTCCTCGCTGAGGTTCACCGGCCCTTCGTACGGCAGTAGCAGGTGCGGACTGTTGCGTTCGACAACTTCCCGGGTCGCCGCATCCAGCTGGTCCAGCCGACCCGGATCCGTCAGCTGGAGGTTCTCGATCAGCTCCTGCATCTTCTGCTGGAACAGCCGGCGCCGGACCGGATCCCGCCCACCGAAGTGCTCGGCGACCTGGAGCTCCTCGTCCAGGTGATGCAGTTCACCGATCCGGCCCTGCTCGTGGGGTGTGAAGGCCTGGTCCGGCGACCCCCGCTTGCCCACCTCGCGGAGCTCGTGGACGAGAGCCCGCGTGACGTCATCGGCCTTGATCCGATCGGACACCCGGACCACGACATCCTCGGCGTCACCGGTCAGGTGGTACTCGGCCGGATGACCGTCGGCGACCGGGCCGACCTCGAACCGGATGACGATCCGGTCGCCGTCCCGGGTCGTCACCTCGATGATCGCCTCGCCGTCGAAGACGTCGATCGACTCCAGATCCGCGAAGCGGGCCAGACCACCTGAGCGCAACGCCCGCAGGACCCGGTCCAGGAGCTCGGCATGATCCTGAAGCGGGCCGTCGGCAACGAAGTCGCCGAGTGCCTCGGCGTTGCCACTCGGCCGGCGCAGGAATGCCTTGACCTGCTCGGCGAGCTCCGCACCGAGGATCGTCGGGTCGCCTGCCACCCCGGCCCGGCGTTGCAGGAGCTTCAACGCGTTCGCCCTACTGGTCAGATCCGCGAACGCAAGCTTGACCCGGACACGATCACCGCGGGCCAACTCACGAGCCAGCGTCTCCACGGCAGCTTGGACCCGTGCCAGCGCGATCACCCGCTGCAGCCGGTACGGCGTCGTGTTCGGCTCCGCGAGCATCCGCCGATTCGCCTCGGATACCGCCGCGCGGGCCCGCAGTACCGGGTCAATCGGTGTGCGCTGCCCGGTCGCCGGATCCACCGAGGCCAGGTCAGGCAGCCGGCCGCGCCCGTCGCCCACCTCGGCCGTGTGCGCCTGGATGGCGGACATCAGTCCGGCCCGCGCGGCACGCAGGACGGCCTTGGCGCCAGGATCGTTGCGCTGCAAGGACTCGATCGCTTCGTCGACCCGGTCGGCGGCCTGCTCGATCTGGTCGAGCTTGACATGCCGCTCCGCCCGCTCCTGCCGACTCTCGCCGGCTACCGGCATGATCGTCAGCCGGGCCGCTCGTACGGCGGCTCGCACGCGGCTGGTGAAGTCGGCGGCCGTCGGGCGGATCCGGAACATGCGGTCGAAGGCCCGCACCACGTCGAGAGGCGTGCTGGTTGCTGTGCCCGGGCGCAGTGCTTCTGCTTGAGCTTCGAGCGCGCGTTGCTGCAACTGCCCGAGAAACATCAGCACACCGAGCTTGTCGGCCAGCTCCTGGGGCCCCACGGCCCGATCGAGGTTGATCGCTGTCGCGTGCCGGCCATGCCTGGCGTCGACGACATCACCCACCCAGCGGGCGAAAGGAGCCGAGACGAACGATGCCGCGGCCGCAAGCAGTGTCGCCACCACCGTCACGTCGCCGAGCCCGACGATCCTGTCCAACACGGTGGCCACCCCGAGCGTGACCAGTGGTGGAACGGCCATCAGGGACTGGACCCAGAACGGCTGGGTTCGCCGCGGTTCGGCCGCTGGGTCCGGACCTGCCCGCGGAACCGGGGGCCCTGGCACAGTCGGCTGTGCCGGCGGAGGTGCCGCCCGGAACCGGTCGAGGATGCGATCCACCAGCCGTGGCGACGCCGGGTCGGCCGCCAAGCGTTCGACGAGCTCCGCCAAGGCGACGAGCTTGGCGGCCTGATCCTTGAAGGCCTCGAACAACGCGTGACTCTCGGCGCTCTCGACCACCTGATGGTTGTGCTGGGTCAACTGGTCGGTCGCGTTCTCGGTACGCCGTTCGATCACCGTGCTCACACCGGCCGCCGCCAGACCTGCGGCCAGGCTGTTGACCAGACCGAACATCAGGGACTCCACGTAGGCGCTCAAGTGACCGGCCAGAGCAGAGGAACCAGCCTCGGTAGGATCCGGCTTGCTCGGAACGGCCCGTTTGCTCAGGGCAGGAAGCTGGTCGGACAGCTCAGTCCGGGCGAGCGCACCATAGTCGAGTCCTCCTGTCTCCCCGGCCCGCCTGGCCAGGGCCGTGGTAGCTGCGTCGAGACGACCACCGATCGAGTCGAGGAAGGCGATCAGCTCGTTCTCGTACCGCGCTGGGTCGGCGGCGACCCTGGCGAGCCACGCCTCGAAACGCTGCTGCTCCGCACTCTTGCGCCGCCCGTCGGTGAAGCGGTCGATCAGCGGCCGGATGGCAGCATTGGCCGCGAAGAACAAGGCCGGAACCAGCGGAACTCCGCCCGCCAGGGCGCTCGCGATCGCGACACCGGCGATCGACGGCCCCCAGTGCCGGGCGCGATACTTCCACTTGGCGGTAACGAACTTGGACGCTGCGGGAGGCTCTACCGGAGGGGCGGCTGATCCCTCCAGTGCGGAGAGGACGCCGGGGGTGCCCTGCTCGATCAGCCGAAGTCGTGCGGCGGACTCCGCGGACTTCGCGGCGCTCTTGTGCCGATCCAGCCAGCGGGCCGCGACACCTGACAAGAGCGCCACCGCAACAGCCGGCACGCCGAGCTGCAGGCCGGTTCCCACGGAGTCGATGACCGCGAGCCCAACGGCGCCGGCCGCACCCGGCAGGCCGGTGATCAGCATCTCCTTGGCGACGAAGACACGCAGCCGGGCTCGTTTGTCGCCTGCTGTCCAGCCTCGCGACAGCTTGTCGATCAGCGGCCCGTCGGCCGCGAGCTCCGAGCGACGCCACTTCGCCTGCTCCTGACCGTGGGCCAGACCGAGGTGCTCGATCAGTGCGCGGATCTCGGTCTGGATGTTCTGCCGGCGGACCGCCCTGATCGCCCGAGTGTCCTCGAGCTTCTTGGCCAGCAGCCGGGCCTCGGCCAGCCGCCCGCCGTCCTCCCGCGACAATGCCACGGTGCCCTGCTTGGCGTCGCTGTCGGGCCGCAGCAGGGCCGGCTCGGCCGGTCGGCCGGCATTGGCCAGCTGGTGCAGGAGATTGGCGACCGTCCGGGGGACGACGGTGTCCTTCGCGCGATCCGAAACGGTCAGCGTGGCCGGACCTGATCCGTCCGCACGGACCACGAACTCGCCCGGATGACCGTCCGCGACTGCAGCAGCCCGCACGATCACGGTGAACGGCGTGCCCTCGGCCGGTGTCACGACGTACGTGTCGTGGCTGCCGGCGACGCGGTCGACGGACTTGATCCCAGCCGCATCCAGGACACGCTGATCGCCGAACGCCGCGTGGATCTGCCGCTGCACCATCTCCCAGTTGGCCAGCAGACGTCCGGTCCCGCTGAACCACAACAGCGATTTGGCGACCCCCTGGATGACGAGCGGAGGAGTCAGACCGGATCGACGAGAACCGTCCCCGCCGACAGGCCCGCCGCGTCCGCCCGATCGATCACCAGGGTCACCGTCGGTGCTGCCGGGTCCGATCCGGCGGAAGAGTGGAGTTCCACGGCCAGCACTCGGACCGTCTGGTCCGTACCCTCCACGCGAAGCGTCGTCCGGCCCCGGATCACCCCGCTCTGCAACCGGCCCGGGACCAGGATCCCGCCCCGGCCGGGGAGATCGAACGTCGTCTCGATCGTGAACCTGATCGGCGTCATGGGCCTGCATCCTCTCCAGCGCCGGAGCCTCGCTCGCGTACGCCTCGTTCTCGAGATCGTTGATGGTGTCCGTACCGACGTCGGCGCCGGAGCGCAACTGGTCGACGTGGGTCTTCTCATGAGCCAGTGTCGCCACCAAGGTCGCCCGATCGGCGAAACTCGCCGGGCCGAGCCGAATCTGCCGGCCGCCGAGCTCCGGCGGCGTACAGGCAGAGGCGCCGTTGTAGTCCAGGTACCGGATCTCGTCGGCCTCGGTGACGATGACGATCTCGACATCACTGAGGTCGATCCCGCCGGCCTCGGCCGCCTCGGCGACCGTCGCTGCCGTGCGATCCAGGCCGCCGCCGTTGTCGATGACATCCTGGTTGCTCCGCGCTGCCCCGGCAGAGAACAGGTCCGGCGTCCCGTGCGCGTGCGGATGGAACGCGCCCCCCGGCCGGACGCCGGGCTCGTGCCGCGGTGGTGGCGCCGGTGGATCGTTGTCGTTGGGGTCCTTCGTACCGTCCCGCCCGGCCGGCGCTTCGTCGACGGTCCGCGGCCCGTTGGCCTCGGCCACGAGCTGATCGGTCTGCGCATGGCCCGTGAGCTGGATGCCGTTGTCGACCTCACCATCACTCTGCTCGTCCCCGACCCGCGAGCCAGCTTGCAGAGCCCCGCCCTGAGCGGCGCCACCTTGCGGAGGTCCGCTTTGGGCGGAAGCGCCCTGGGCAGCCGCCGGCGGCGCCGACGCCGACGACGCCTGAGCACCGGCTGTCTGGGCGGTTGCCGTTTGCGCGGTCCCGTTCTGTGGTGTCCCCGCCGGCCCGGCTCCGCTCGTCGTCGGTGCGACCGAGTTCGTCGGCGCTGTCGCGGTGGGATTGGCGATCGTCTGCGTGGACGTACTGGTGTGAGCCGTCGGTACGGCGTTCGCCGCAGCAGTTGGTGCGGTGTGGACCGGCGTTGCCGGAGCCGGAGTTCCATGCCCCGGCGCAATGGTGCTGATCGGCGGTGGAGCCACCAGGTTCGATTGATCCTGTACGCCGTCCAGTGTGGGATCCTGCACCTGGTTGCCATCGGTATCGCCCGGGCGGATGGACATCCCGTTGTCGTGATGGGTGACAGCCGCCTGCGGAGGACGTGCCACCATCGCATCGGCCGCGTCCGTCCGCGCCTGGGTAGGTGCCTGCTGGTGGTGCAGGTCCGCGGCCTGCCCGGTCGAGGTGCTGTTCGTGTGACCACCACTCGTGTTCACAACACTCGCGTTGCCATGAGCAACCGAATTTGCGTTGCCAGGGGCAACCGCTCCGGCCCCTGCCGGGTCTACCTGAGGAGTCAGTGCGGTCGTCGTACTGCCGCCGAAGTGGTTCTGCAGCCCCACGGTCGCGATCTGACTACCGACCCGCGATGCCTCGACACCGTTCGCCCGCAACGTCCCGTGGGCGCCCGAGCTGAGCCAGTTGTCGCCGATGGCGTTCAGGTAGCCCCGGCCGTCGACGAGCCCGGCCCAGTTCCCGGCGACGATGTTGTTCGCCATGTTGCTGGAGATCGGCGAACTGATCGCGTTGATACCGAACGAGTTGACGAAGGTGTTGGCCTGGTTCCGCACGAAGTTCGGCGCCGGAACCCGGTCGAGACCGCGACCGACGGTGTTGGTGATCGGGCGAGCGACCCGGCGAACCACCCGGGACACCGGATCACCGAGCCCACCGCCGATACCGGCCTGCAGGATCTGGTCCCGGCCGAAGTCGGTGTTGAGCATGTTGTTGTGGATCAACGGGGGAATCGTGGCCAGCAACTCGTCCGCCGCTTCCTTGATCATTCCGGCGCCGAGCTCCTTACCGAGCGTCTTCAGCGTCAGGGGCGCACCCAGCACCCTGGGGAACGTCGAGGCCGCCGCCTTCAGCGCAAGTCGTTCCAGGAGCGTGCTCACCGCCCGCGCCGTGCCCCGGGAGATGAGCCAGCGCGCCGCGGCACCGGCCGCCCACCCGGCCGGCCCACCCGCGAACGTCGCCGCGTAGAACCCGAGGTTGACCGCCACCTCCCAGACGATCTGATCCTTGGTGTACTTGACCTCTGCGGCATACTTCCGCACCATGTCGGCGATCTGGTGCGCCGCGTCGGCAGTGGCCTTCGCTCCACCGGCGTCAGTGCCGGCGAACTTGCCGAGCGTGGAACCGAACGAACCACCGGCGTAATCCGGCCAGCTCACGGCCGTGATCGGAAGCTGGTCTCCGGCCGCGGTGCCGATATCGGTGGCGAGCTTCGACAAGTCGTCCCAGGCAACGGCGAGCACCTCGCGCAGAGCATCCTCGTCCGCGTCCGGGAAGGCGAAGACATAAGCCGCCGCGCTGCTGATCCCGTCCCAGGCCGCCTCGGCACCGGCCACCAGCGACTGGACCAGCGGCCAGAAGCCGTACTCGTCGTTGGGCGGCGGCGCGACCGGCATCTCAGGCCCGGCGCGCGCGGTCCAGCGCAGCGCGATACTGCTGGTCGATCTCCTCGTACTTCGCGGCGTCCTCGATCATGCTGGTCCCCAGGTCGCCGAGCGTCTTCGCCGCCGCCTTGCTGCCTTCCTTCGTACTGGTCGCCGGCAGGTTGTACCCGAGGTGGAAGTTGTCGGCCGCCGAACCGGTGCCGATCGCCGCTTCCCCGGCCACGATCCGCTGGATGATGCTCTCGGCGTCAGTAGCCGCCTGGGTACCGGTGGCCTTCAGTGACGAGCCCGACGTCCGCACGACGTCGGTGTCCATCTCCATCCGGCCGGCCTTCACCTTGCCCATGATTCGGTCCCTCCTGTCCGTTTCCGGAGTTCGGCCAGGACCGGCTCCATCAGGGGCTCGTCCTGCTCGGCATCGGGTAGCAGCTTGCGCATCACGGCGAAGGCCTTGAGCGCAGCGTCTTCGGCGGCCCGGGTGACGGTGGCCCGGATGGCTTCGGCCAAGGCCGTCGAGTCCGGCGTGCGATAGATCCTCGGGTCGAGCACCAACTCGATCAGCACGCCCTGGCCGTCGACGGCTGCCCGGATCAGCCCGTCGTCGGACTCCGCGTGACCGACGGTGCCGGCCGCGGTCCGCTGTGCGGCCCCCAGCTCCTCGGCGAGTTTCGTCAGGTCTTCGATCATGTGAGCAGACTGACGCGATGCAGGCTGCCGCGTGGATCGGTGACAGCTTTCGGCCAGTACGCCGGACCTGGCCGACGAGCTGGCCACCATGAAGCGTGACCAAGCGAATCGTCGCAGTACTGCTGGCCGCTGTGGCCGGCAGCATGCTCGCGCCGGCCGGAGCGGCCGTCGCCAAACCGCCTCCCGGCCTGTGCCAGAACGCGGATCCGGCCCGCCCGGCCATCCGCGATCTGCCCTGGGCACAGCAACTCCTCGACCCGGCACAGGTGTGGCCGTACAGCACCGGCGCCGGTGTGCTCGTCGCCGTGATCGACAGCGGTGTCGACGCGGACCATCCACAGCTACGCGGGCGCGGCAAGGTCGGCACGGGTGAGGACTTCTTCCAGGTCGGTCCCCTGCGCGCGAACTTCGACTGCGACTCACACGGAACTGCGGTGGCCGGCATCATCGCTGCGGACAGCGTGTCCGGTGTCGGGTTCCGGGGCATCGCACCGGGTGCGCGGATCCTGCCGGTCCGGGTCACCGATCGCGGCAGCACCGACGGCGCCACCAAGGAACTCGATCCGCTCGTGGTTGCCCAGGGCATCAGATATGCCGCCGACCGCGGCGCCAAGGTGATCAACATGTCGCTCGCCGGGATCGACGACGACCGGGCCATCCGGACCGCGATCACTTATGCACAACGCAAGGATGCCTTGATCGTTGCCGCCGCCGGAAACCAGCAGCGCGACGGCAACCTTCTGCCGTCGTACCCAGCGAACTACCCAGGGGTTCTCGGCGTAGGCGCCACCGACACCGCCGGTGTCCGGCTGCAGTCGTCTCAGATCGGCAAGTACGTCGACCTCGTGGCGCCCGGCGGGGGTGTACTCGGCCTAGCACGGCGCGGTGGGCACAACTACTACAGCGGGACGAGTTTCGCCGTACCGTTCGTCGCCGGCACCGCGGCCCTGGTCCGCGCAGCCTGGCCGAAACTCACCGCCCAACAGGTCGCGCAGCGACTCATGGCAACCGCCCTGCCGGCGCGCGGCGGTAGCGATCGGTATTCGTACGGCGCCGGTGTCGTCGACCCGTACCGTGCCGTCACCGAGGGCCTCAGCGCCGAACGACCCGCAGCTGTGCCTGCGATGGTCCACCCACCGGTCGACGAAGCAGCTGTCGCGAAGGCCACGGCCGAGGGCCACCTGATGTCCCAAGCCTGGACACGGGTTCTCGGCATGTTCGTGGTGGCTCTGCTCGGCGTGCTGCTCGCGCTCGTCGTACCGGCCGCGGTCAAACGGCGCTGGCGACCGGCTCACGCGCCGTCCCTCGCGGGCGAGCCGCTGCGTGACGACCCGCCGGACCAGTTGTTCCTGTTGCCGCCCCCGCCGGCCGAGCGCTGACAGCGACTGCAGGCGACAACCAGAAGGCTCCGGTGCACCCGCACCGGAGCCTTCGGTGTACCGACTCAGTGACCGTAGCGCGCAGCTGACCGCATCACCGTCTCGATGTTCGCCTGCAGCGACTGACCACCGAGCATGAGAGCCTGATTCTGCATCTCCTGCATGGCGGCGGTGACCTGATCGGTCGCCGCGTTGACCTCGGTGAAACGGCCACCCGCGTTGTCCATCAGGTCCTGGGCGGTCAGGCCGAAGGTGCGCAGCCAGGCGTCCTTGTCGGCCAGCACACCCGCATGCGTCGACTGCACCTGACTCAGCAGCCCTTCCACCGTTCCGAACTCACACTTCTTCAGTCCCACGACATCCTCCTAGGTTCTTCGCGGGGTCACAGAATTCCGGCGAACGACGGCGTCTGGACCGTCCGGACGAGCTGGGCCGCTTGGGCGGTGTCCGTCTCCTCGTAGTCGGCCATGTGCATCGTCGTGTCCGCACTCATCTTGTTCAGGGCGGCGATCAGCTTCGCCATCCCGTCGGCCCAGTTCTGATGAGCGTTGCCGAAGGCAAACGCCTGGTCCATGTGCCAGCCGCCGCCGACCACACTGCCGACCACGCCGCTCAGCCGGGTCACGTGACCCGACATGCTCTCGGCCGTCGAAGCCGCCATCGTCGCGGCGTGCTGGGCCGACTCGGTCACCATGTGCATCTGGTCTGTCGGACTTGCCATTCCGGTTCTCCCTTCGTGCCATAGCGGTCGGGCACCGGACCATCCGGAACCGACGACCGGAACCGTGGATCTCTGCCACGGCACGCCTCGACGCTAGGGCGCAGCCCCTGGCAGGACCGGCGCTCGGCACCTTCCTGCCACCTCGCCCTGAGGCCGCCGCGCCGGCCGCACGATCAAGGTCTGCCGATCACGAGGAGTCCGACCATGGCAACGGTCATCGTCAAACGTCCGGCCCGACGACCGAGCCCCGAAGCGCCGGCCGGTGAGCTGTTGCTCGAGGCGCCGCCGGAGATCCCGCTGCCGTCCGGGCGGCAATGGACCCAGGGCCTGATGATGCTGCCGATGGTGGCGATGATGGGCGCGATGCTGCTGAGTTTCTCCGGCAACATGCGCTCCGGCCTCCGTCTCGTCATCTACGGCCTGTTCGGTGCGGCGCTGATCGGCATGGTCATCGTCGGTATCGCCCAGGCCGGCGGCACCGGCAAACGTGAGATGGGCCAGGCCCGGCGGGCCTATCTCCGGCAACTGGCCCAGCACCGGCTCCGGCTGAATCGCGCGATCGCCCGGCAACGGGACGCTTTGCACTACGCCCATCCGTCCCCGGAATCCCTGTGGAGCCTGGCGGTCAGCTATCGCCTCTGGGAGCGACGTCGCGACGACGTGGACTTCGGCGTCGCACGGATCGGGGCGGGCCGGCAGAGTGCACCGATCACGCTGATCCCACCCGACACCCAACCGCTGGAACGCCTCGAGCCCCTGTCTGCCTTGGCGCTTCGGCGCTTCCTGTCCACGTACGCCGAGGTCCCCGGCCTGCCCCTCGCGATCTCGCTGGCCGGCTTCAGCCGGATCCATGTTCGCGGTGACCACGACCGCGGCCGCGGCCTGACCCGCGCGCTGCTGGCCCAACTGGCCACCTTCCACGCACCTGACGATCTGCGGATCGCTGTGTGCGCAGGAACAGCCGAACAAGCCGAATGGGACTGGGCGAAGTGGATGCCCCACGCCTTGCACCCGCAGCGCGTCGATGCCGTCGGACCGTTGCGACTGGTCGCACCGACCATCACCGGTGTCGAGGCAATGCTCGACGACCTGATCGCCAACCGTCCGCGCTTCGATCCCGACATCGACAACCGCGGCGCCGGCCCACTGATCGTCGTCGTCATCGACGGCGGCGATCTGGCCGGCTCGGATCACCTGATGACCGGCGGCGGTGTCGAGGGCGTCGTCGTCATCGACCTGAGCACGACGCCGCCCCGGGCCCTCGACCCGAGCTGCATCGTGCTGGAAGTAGATGCTGACGGCAACTTGATGACCCAGACGATGGACGGGGAAGCGGAGCTCGGTGCCGCGGACTCGCTGGACGCGAGTCTGGCCGAGGCCCTGGCCCGGCAACTGGCCCCGTTGCGGCTGACCGCCGGAATGATCGGCGAGCAACCGCTGAGCGCCGAACTGGGGCTGGCCGAGCTGCTCGAACTCGGCGACCCGTACTCCTTCGACCCGACGCAGACCTGGATCCAGCGACCGAACCGCGACCGGCTGCGGATCCGGTTCGGCATCCGCTCGGACGGCATGCCGGTCGAGATCGACTTCAAGGAGTCCGCACAGGACGGCATGGGACCGCACGGTCTGCTCATCGGCGCCACCGGGTCCGGCAAGAGCGAACTCCTCCGGACACTCGTGCTCGGCCTCGCGATCACCCATCCGCCGCGCTCGCTCAACTTCGCGCTGGTCGACTTCAAGGGTGGTGCGACCTTCACCCGGCTGGACCGGCTGCCGCACACCAGCGCGGTGATCACCAACCTCGCCGACGAGCTCCATCTCGTGGACCGGATGACGAACGCCCTCGACGGCGAACTGCTGCGCCGCCAGGAGCTACTCCGCGCGGCGGGCAGCTTCTCCTCGCTGCGGGACTACGAGAAGGCCAGAGCAGCCGGTGCGCCTCTCGAGGAGGTTCCGACGTTGCTGGTGATCGTCGACGAGTTCAGCGAGCTGCTGAGCGCCAAACCCGACTTCATCGACACGTTCGTCCAGATCGGCCGGGTCGGTCGATCGCTCGGTGTCCATCTGCTGCTGGCAAGTCAGCGACTCGAAGAGGGCAGGCTGCGCGGTCTCGACACGCACCTGTCGTACCGGATCGCCTTGCGGACGTTCTCGGACATGGACAGCCGGACGGTGCTCGGCAACGGCGAGGCTTTCAAGCTGCCGCGACCGCCGGGGCACGGGTTCCTGAAGTCCGGCACCGACACGCTCATCCGATTCCGCTCCGCGTACGTCTCCGGAGTCCATCAGCGCCCGACCGGGGCAACCGCCGGTGTCAACTACCAGGAGATCCCGGAGCTGATGCCGTACTCCACCAGCTATCACGCCCCGGCGCTCGAGTCCGAGGACGACGAGACGCCGTACGACGAGGTCAACGACGACGTGATCGGCGACAGCCTGCTGGACATCCTGGTCGAACGGTTGCGTGGGCAAGGCGACCCCGCCCACCAGGTCTGGCTGCCGCCGCTCGACGAGGCCCCTGCGGTCGGTGACCTGTACGAGACGCTCGGCACCGACCCGGCCCGCGGCCTCACCGTCGCGAACGCCGGCTGGTACGGATCGCTCCGGGCGATCGCCGGCATCGTGGACCGCCCGCTCGACCAACGCCGCGATCCGCTCGTCCTGGACCTTTCCGGCGCCGAGGGACATGTCGTGGTCATCGGCGGACCGCAGAGCGGCAAGAGCACCACCCTGCAGACGATCGTCGCCGGGCTCGCCCTGACCCACACGCCGAAGGAGGTCCAGTTCTACTGCCTGGACTTCGGTGGTGGATCGCTCGGCAGCCTGCGGAACCTTCCTCATGTCGGCGGCGTCTTCGGCCGGCAGAGTACCGGCGCCGTCCGCCGTACCGTGGCCGAGGTCGCCGGTCTGCTGGACCGGCGGGAACGCCAGTTCGCCGCAGCCGACATCGATGGGATGCCCACCTATCGGCGCCGGCGGGCGGCCGGCGAATTCGCCGATGATCCGTTCGGTGACGTGTTCCTGATGATCGACGGGTGGGGTGTCCTCCGTTCCGACTTCGAGGAGCTCGAGGCGGAGATCGCCGATATCGCGGCCCGGGGTCTCTCGTACGGCGTCCACGTCGTCCTCACCTGTTCGCGCTCCTACGAGCTGCGAATGAACATCCGGGACCTGCTCGGCACCCGCCTGGAACTCAAGCTGGGCGACCCGATCGACTCGATGGTGGACCGGATCGCCGCGCTCGCCGTACCGGCCAAGCGTCCCGGCCGGGGTGTCACGACGACGAAGCACCAGATGCTGATCGGGCTGCCCCACCTGCAGGAGCGCTCCGGCGACGTCGAGCAGGACGCCACCCACAGCAGCGTCTCCACCGGCACGGCCGAACTCGTCGACGCGATCGCCACAGCTTGGCCGGGCGACCGGGCCCCCGCCGTACGGTTGCTTCCAGCAACTTTCTCGGCAAGTGCTCTGCCCGACCGGGACCGGCCGGAGGGTACCGGTCACCGATTGTCGATCGGTCTCGCCGAGCACGACCTGCGGCCGGCCGAACTCGACTTCGGCACCGAGCCGCACCTACTCCTGTTCGGCGATGCCGAGTCCGGGAAGACGAACCTGCTCCGCCTGCTGGCGCACCGGATCGCCAGTTCCTACCAGCCCGAGCAGGCTCGGATCATCATCATCGACCACCGCCGCGCCCTTCTCGGCGAGATCACCACACCGCACCTGATCGGGTACGGCGCGGACCGATCCGCGACAAGTCTGTTGCTGACCGAAGCCGCCCGGTCGATGACCGAGCGGCTCCCACCGGATGACGTGACCCCGGAGCAGCTCCGCCGCCGGAGCTGGTGGAGCGGACCGGAACTGTTCGTCCTCGTCGACGACTACGACCTGGTGGTCAGTCCGCTCGACAACCCGTTCCTGCCACTGATCGACTTCGTCCAGCACGGACGCGACATCGGCTTCCACATGATCGTCACCCGCCGGATGAACGGCGCCGGCCGCGCCCTGTACGAGCAGTTCATCGCGCGGATGCGCGACGTCGGCAGCCCGGGCATCCAGCTGTCCGGCGACAAACTCGAAGGTCCCCTGCTGGGCGGCGTCAAACCCGAACTTCTCCCTCCCGGCCGCGGCCGCCTGATCCGCCACCGCGGCGAAGCCCAGCTCATCCAGCTGGCCTGGCAACCCCCACGCGAGGAGGACGGCAACTGACCCACCAGGTTCGGCAGTTCAACACTCACACCTGAGGAGATTCCATGGCAGAGAAGCTGCACGGCGACGTGCCGGGCATGCACAGAGCAGCAAAGGAGATCAAGGCAGCAAGTCCGGTCCTACCAGCGTGGAACACGAGCCCGGTCAAGGCGACCTTCATCCAAGGCGTGGTCGGTGTCAGCGCTGCTGTCACGTCGTCCGTTCAAGCTGCGCAGGGCTTCGGCAAGACAGCCGCTGACGGATTCGCTCTGTTCAGCGAGATCATCCAGCTCTGCGCGAACGAGTACGAGCAGACCGACACCAACCACGCAGTGCAGATCACCCGGGTCGCCGCGGCGACCCACGATCAGACGATCAAGATCGACCAGGTCAACAACAGTGACTACTACAAGAACGTCGGCCACTACTACAGCGGATCCGGCATCACCTCCGCGCCACTTCCGCCAGACTCACAAGGGGTGAACTGATGGCAGGTGTAGAGGCTCCTGAGGTCGCCCTGCAGAAGTGGCTCACTGCCCTCGACCAGGAAGCGCTTCCCGCAATCAACCTGGTCCAGGACTTCGGTACTTGGTGGAGCGGCTTCACCTCTGCGATCAGCACGGCGCAGCAAGGTCTTTCCCAGGCACGCGGCGGGCTGCGCCGGGGGCTGACCGGCAACGGCGGGAACATCGACCAGGAAGGCTGGCTGGATGCTGCCGGTGACGCCTTCGACACCCGATGGAACCTTGCCGACGTATCGCTGGCAGCATGGGCGGGGGCACAGGGCGGGCCACAGCCGCCCGAAGAGGGCAAACCTCGCGTCGACAGCTCGAACCTCACCGGCCTCGCCGCTGAGCTCGGCGAAAAGACCGCCGTGACCAGGACAGCAGTCGTGAAAGCCCTCCTAGCGATCGAGACTGCCAGGTCGACCCAAAGGCTGAATGCGATACCTCCCTATGGAGGCGATCCCCAGGCCGCCGCGGAGGCGAACGCCGCGATCGAGGACGCGAGAACGAAATGCGCGGATCTCGACCTGCACTTCGCAACGGCTGGTACGGCGATCGCTGCGTTGCCCCCGAAGGTGCAGTGGAACGGGCCGACGGGGACTACCGGGTATCCGCCGGCGGAGGCGCCCGGAAACAGCCCACAGGTGCCGGTCCGGACCGGGGCGCCACCAGGGACGCCGGGCGGACCTGGCGGGCCGACGGACAACGCGCAGACGCCGGGTGGGCCGACGGCTGAGGCTCCGGGCGGTCCGGAGTCTCAGGCACCGGGTGACGGGCCTGCAGGTGCGGATCCTGGCGCATCAGGGGATCTCCCAACCGGGCCTGGGCTGGCCGGGATGCCACCGACGTTGCCGCCGCCGACTTTGCCCAACGTTCCGCTGCCGAACCTGCCGGCTCCGACTCCACCGGTGATCCCGCCGTTCACGCCGTTGCCGCCCTTAGGGGTGACGCCGGTCGGGAAGAATCCCAAGGGTCCGTTCCCGGGTGGTCCCGGGGTGGGCAAGTCGATCGTCGGTGGTGGCGGGAAGCCGGGTGGGTTCGGTCTCGGAAAACACGACCTCGGGCTGGATTCGGCGATCCAAGGAGCCAAGGACGTCACCAACGGTCCCGCCCAGGCAGCGCGGCAGATGAACGGCCGGGGTCTGCCCTCGGTCTCGGCGCCGCCCACAGCACCAGTCGCACCGGCTGCTCCGGCTGCACCTGCAGGTGGTGGGAGCGCGATGCCACCGCCGATGATGCCGCCGATGGCGGGCGGCGGCAACGGCAACAAGCCCAAGCCTGGTACGGCGCAGCCCGCTATGCACGGCAAGGGCAAGCCGACCGGCCGGCTGCCCGGAGTACCGCAGAAGCTGCGGGGACGGTCGGGCAAGACAGATCCAGCCGGCACCTTCGGCGTACCGGCAGCCACGCCACGGAAGAAGCCGGTTCCGGCCGAAACCGTCGACACCGTCCAACTGCTCGACGAGGAACTGTGGACCGTCGACCAGCCGGCCGCCCCGAGTGCTCCGGCACCTCACCGCGGCCGGCGCACTCACTGAGGCCTGCCTGCACACGTAGAGAAGGCGCCTACCGACTCGGTAGGCGCCTTCTTCCCCGTTCAGCGGAGTGCGGGCCCGGCCGGCTGAACCGCAGCGGCCTTCGGATCGAGGCCGCTGCCCAGCGGAATCCGGGCGACCAGTCCGGCCGGCATCCGCACCGGGCGGACGCCGTCGTACCCGAGGATCTTCTGTACCTCCTGGCCGGCCAGCGGATAGGCGATGCCCTGATCGCTGACGAGCAGCAGCGTTCCGACCGGTGCCGCCTTCGATGGCATCGCTTCCACCAGTGCAGCATGTCCTGGCGGTACGACGACGCGGTCCGCGAGTGGTGTTCCCCGGCCGGTCCGGGCGACCGTCGTCATCAGCTCATCTCGCGGTGGCATCGTGACGTCCACCGCCAGTCGCGGGACCGACGAGCCGGGCTCGAAGGTTGCGCACAAGGTCGATCCGTTCAGTCGCGGCCCGACGAACTCGGGTCGTTCCGCCGGGAGCTGATCCGGTGCTGTCGACGGTGCGGGCCCCTGCACGGCTCGGCCGGAATCCACCAGGCCGAGGGCCCGCGCCGACGGCTGGCGACCGTTGTAGGCCTTGGCTGTCGGCCCGTACGCGCTCTGGATGTCGAACTGCAGCGGAGTGATCGGCCGCAGCTGGTTCGCTTCGACGAGATAGTACTGACGTCCACCGTCCGAGGTCGTCGCCACCACCAGTTGGCCGTTGCGGAGCGTGCGGTTGCCAGGAACCGCCTTCGACGTCTGGCCCAGACCGGCGACCTGGATCGGAAGTACCGGCGCACCGACCGGCAGACCGTCCACCAGCTCGGCTCCTACTGTTGCCCACGGCGCCGAACGGAGCTGCAGCGCAACTGAGACAGTGGCCGCATCGGCCTTCCGGATCTGATGCCGGTAGCCGTTCCAGAGCAGGTACTGATCACCTGTGTCGGCCACCGCGACCAGCACCGCCTGATCGGCCAAAGGACGGCCGGCCTCGGGGGCTCGGTCGATGAGCAGCACCGACTCGTCGACGGCGGTGCCGGTGACGTCCTGGCTCGGTTCCGAGCACAGCGACCAGGCGCCCGTCAGCAATGCCTTTGCCTTGGGCAATGAATCGGGGGTGTCCGGGATACCGACCCGGGGACCTCGCGGTACCGCGCCCAGGGAGGCCGCCGAGACACTCATCAGGGGAGCGAACTTGCCCGCCGCGAGTAACGCCGAGGTGTAGTTGGTGACCGGGTGCAACCTGCCGTCCACATAGACGAACCGGGTCCCGGTCTCTTTTTCCACGATAACGGACTCCCCGCTGCGCCAGGCGTTCTTCCCACCCGGAACGATCAACCCGTAGACGGCGAACCCGGCCAGCACCAGCAGCGCGACCGCGATACTCCCGAAGGCGGCCACCAACGGTCGCCGGAAGGGCGGCTGCTCCGGATCGGACTCCCGGAGGATGAGCGCGGAGACCACTCGCTGGACGAGGAACTGATGCGATTGCAGTTGCTCACGTTTGGTCGCCATCTCAGCCTCCGAATCCGCGGACGGCGGCGTACAGGTCGAGGACCGCGCAACACAGCGGGACGATGGTGAGCACGAGGATGATCTCGAGGATCTCGGCGTACCGGCCCAGATAGGGGCTCCAGGGTTTCCCACCGACCAGTACGCCGAGGGCCGCGACCGCCACCGCGACCGCCAGGAGAATCGGGCCCGCGGCGGAGAGCGTTGCCAACGGCCACAATGCCAGCGCGACCAGCCCGCTGCACCCGGCCACGAGCATCGCGATGCGGTGCCGCAGCGCGGGATAGAGCCGAGCACGCACGAGGAAGCCGAGGCTCAGCAAGGCGGCGTACCAGAGACCGGCTGTTCCGCCGTGCCGGACCAGGAGAACCTGACAGCCGGCAACGATGACGGCCGTCGCCAGGAGAAGTCCGGAGAGGAAGGCGTCGGCCCGGATCACCGCCAGCTGGACCAGCCGGCGCGGTGTCTGCGGATCATCGCGCACCAGATCGGCGGTGGATCGCGGCAGCACCGGCATCGGGACCCGGCCCAGCCGGATCGACCACACGCCGAAGGCCGGCGAAAAGGCCAGCAGAGCGCCGGCCACCAATGCCGCAGCTTCGAAGGGATCGAGCGAGTCGGTGGTCGCGAGCCAGCCACCGAACAGGCCGAACACGCCAGTAGCGATCGCGGCGGCGAATACGGCCGGCCGGTCCGACGTACCGGCAAAGCCGAGCAAACCGGCCAGGAGCAACGCAGCTGAGGCCAGCAAGAGATCCGGGATCGCGAGGCGGGTCAGGCCGGCAGCTTGCGAGAGCCCGCCCCCGGCTAGCGCGAACACCAGTGCAGCGCTGCCGGCCAAGCTCCCTGCCGAGGCGTCACCGAACGCCCGGGACAGCAAGGTTCCCGCGGCCAGTAGCAGGGCAGCCACACCCAGGAACCACAGCGCGGCGTCCGACACCGGCGTCCATCGAAGGCCGTCGACGAGGATCAGGAACAGCGCCGTCATACCGAGGACGAAGCCCGCCTGACGGGTGGTGCGCGGTGACCAGAGCCGACCGGTTCGGCCGGCGCCCTGGGCGATGGCATCGACCACGTCGTCGTACTCGAGCTCCGGCCATTCAACCGACTGCTCGACCAGGTACAGCACCTCGCCGTCCCGGATCCGATGCTGGCCGAGCGTGCGGCCGAGCTCGAACGGCCTGCCGTCCGAGCGGCGCAGCACCCAGCCGCCGGCCCCCGCACCGTCGTCGGCCAGGTGCTCGCCCGCACTGCGCAACAGGCCTGGCACCAACTCGGCGACCACCGAGTTCTCCGGGAGGGCCACATCGATGCGACGGCTGGGCGCCGCCACCGTGACCCTGACCAAACCGGTCATCATCATTTGCCCGCTCCTCTTCACCGCGTCGTTGGTCCCAGCGTCGCGCCGCCGAACGCCGCCCGAGGTCCGGCGGCAGCTACCGGACACCACCCCACCGGCCCGGCATCGCCTTCCTACGCTCGGATCAGCTCGAGGAAAGGAGGATTCCCATGCGGACCGGCGAACTGCTGATCCCGGTCGGGCACGATCTCGGCGTGATGTGGTCCGGAGCCGGCGACGAACGACGCCAGCAGGTCCGGATCGGCACCGAGGTGATGGAACTCGACGACGAGGACTTCGTGATCTGGTTGCTCGCGCACGGGGTCGGCGACGAGGACCGGCCGACCCGGAGCAGCCTGCTGGAACGGGCCACCGCACTCGGGCTGCCGACCGCGACCTCGGAACCGGCGCTCGACCGGTTCCTCGCGGACGGTCTGCTGGTCAGGGTCGACCCCGAGGGTGACAACGCGCTCGAGTTCGCCAGGAACCACCAGTTGTTCCCCTTGGTCCAGGGCCTCGGCCCCGATCCGGAGCAACCCTGGCTACAACTGGTCGGGATCCTGAACCATCCCATGGCTCAGGTCTCCAGCGCCCTGTACGACGTCTGGGCGTGGTCGCAGCTGGCACCGGAACTGTGGACCGGCTGCGAGGACGCCGCTGTGGTCGCCCAGCAGGTCGGCGTGACGAATCCTGGGGAGATCGAGCCACGGCAGGTGCTGGCCGGGGTCCTCGGCCAGATCCACGGGCTGTTGTGTGTCCGGGCCGCGTACTTCGACCGGCGGAGGATCCGGTGACGGCCTCGGTCTTTCCGGTCGGCCACTACGGCGGTGTCCGGGCGAACGACGCCGGTCCGGCCGTCCACGTCGTACGGACCGGCTGGCAGCAGCACCGGCTCAGCGAGGAGCAACTCGGCCTCTGGATGGTGGCGCACGGGGTGACCGAGACCGGCAAAGGTCCCTGGACCGTCGCCGACGTGATCGCGCGCGCGGGTGTTGCCGATGCCGGCAGTCACATCGAGACGATGCAGGCAGCAGGGCTGCTGGCGATCGTCGAGGACGATCCGATCGCGGCGTCCGAGTTCGCCCGCGGCCACCGCCTGGACGTCCAGTACGTCGGTCTCGGCAACGCCTTGGACCGGCTCGACGGGTACGCCGTCGGGATCCCAGGTGTCGGAACTGCCGCCGTCCTCGACCCGGATTGCTACGAGCTGTGGCAGTGGGGCTCGGTGGCACCGACGTTGTGGCACAGCGTTGAGGTCCGGGCGACCGTGACGTCGCACTGGGAACAGGACAACGATCCTTTCCACTCCCTGGCCGAAATCCTTGGTGACCTGCGCTTCCTGATCGCCCATGGCTGCGCCTATCTCGATGTGGCCGGCTGATCCGGGTGGGAAGATGACGGTGATGGCTGAGATTTCTCCTGAGTCGCTGGTGCTGCGGGCCGAGGGGCCGGTGGCCTCTTTGTTCTTGGTGCCGCCGGCGGGTGACCGGGCGCTGGCGGTGTTGAAGGTCTATCCGCGGGGGCTGGATCGGCGGACTTTCAATGCGGTGGAGGTTGAGCAGGCGAAGTTGGCCGGGTTGCGGGTGGCTGCTTCGGTTTTGCTGGCTGATGGGGTTGAGGAGCTGCCGGACGGGCGGACCGGGGTGCGGATGGAGTTCTGTCCGCAGTCCTTGGTGGAGCTGGCTGGTGGGCGGGGGCTGCCGATCGCGGATGTGGTCGTGCTGGGGCAGATTTTGGGGTCTGTGCTGGCGGAGGCTCATGAGGGTGGGCTGGTGCATGGCGGGGTGACGCCCAGCAATGTGCTGGAGCGGCCGAACGGGCAGCCGGTGCTGGCGGATTTCGGGATGGCGTTGCGGTTGCGGTTCCCGCGGGACCTGACGGGAGCGGCGGCGTACACGGCTCCCGAGGTGTTGCGGGACGGGGAGCTGTCCGAAGAAGCTGACGTGTATGGGCTCGGCGCGGTGTTGTATCTCGCGCTGACCGGGGAGTCCCCGTTTCCGACGCGGCCCGGCGAGTCGCCGGACGACGTCGTACTGCGGGTGTTGCGGGAGCCGGCTCCCGAGGTGTCGGGACGGGATGTGCCGCCGGCGTTGACGGCGTTGTTGCGGCGGATGCTGGCGAAGGATGCGGGGACGCGGCCGGATGCGGCTGCGGTGGTGCGGGAGTTCGAGACGTTGCTTCGCGGTACGACGGATGCTGCGGACGAGGTTGATTTCGACGACTTCCGGGATGAGCTGGCGGCTGGCAGAAGCGTGCCGGTGGCAACTGCTTCGGCGCGGCCTAAGCAACGCCAGTGGAAGGCGCCGCGCAAAGAGGTGTTGATCGGGATCGTCGCGGCCATTGCGCTGGTGGTGCTGGTGCCGATCTTGCTGCGGCCGGGCAACGAAAGTCCGGCGACGCGGCAACCACCTTCCCCGGTGGCGACGCCGGCCTCGCAGGCGCCGCCGGCGACCGAGACGCCGACGATCCAGCTGGATCCGCCGCAGGACAAGGGCACCACGGTGTTGCTGAAATGGTCGTTCTCGAAACCACTGACGTACGCCGTCTTCGTGGCGGAGCAAGGCGCGAAGGCGCCACGGGCGATGTACCGGGGAAGTGGGACCACGCTGACCGTCCAGGTCAGCCAAGGACTGACGTACTGCTTCGAGGTCCAGGGCACCGACGGACGCGAGGTTTTCTACAGCAAGCCGACCAGCATCCGGGGTGCTACTTGCAAGAGCTAGTGGACGCAGTCTGGACCGATCCTGGACCACCCACCGATAATCTGTGAAGGTGAGGCGACCCTCGATGAAGCTGACCAAGCTCCTACGCCGCGCCGACCCGCCGGAAGGCCGGAAGGGCCGCGCCGGGCTGGCTGCGGTGGTGGCAGGCTGTGTCGCGCTGACCAGCGTGGTCGTGCTGACCGGCGCCGGCGACCCGAATTCGGGATTCAAGTTCACGCAGTCCGGTCACTGGATCTACAACAGTGCGATCGGGCGTGTCTTCCACCTGGACAGCGCGACCCTGAAGGTCGATGCCCAGGTCCCGTTGACCACCGGTACGCCGGGTGCCCAGGTCGTGCAGACCGACACCGACGCGTATGTGCTGTCGAAGTCCCGGATCGACAAGTTCGGCAAGTCCGACCTGAGCGTGGCGGAGCCGCTCAAGGTGCCGGCCGAGCAGGCGATCGGTCTGGAGGCCGCCGGGTCCGCCTTCGCGATCTATCAGCAGGAAGGCCGGGTGATGCGCCTCGGCAAGCAGCCGGCGACGGCGTTCCTGGGCGTGCCGCTCGGGGATCCGGTAGTGACGTCGGACGGCACGCTGTGGGTGCACCGGGTCGAAGACGGCGGTCTGTGTCAACTGCCGTTGACGGTGGACCGGATGTCCTGCCCGGCCACGGTCCAGAAGGGGCACAAGGGTGCGCTGACCGTGATCGGCAACAAGGCCGTGTTCGTCGACCTGACCGCCGACCGGGTGACCGACCTGACGCCGGACGGGTTCGGGTCACATGTTGATCTGAGCAACGACGTACCGGAGTCGGCGGTGGTCGCCGCGAACGACGTCGACGGGAAGATCGCGTTCCTGGACCGCGATCAGAGTGCGGTGCACCTGATCGGGCTGCCGGACAAGCCCGGGCAGAAGGCGGACGCACCGATCATCACCAAACTCCGCAAGGGCAACTACGACAAGGTTGCCTCGTCCGGGCGTGGCCTGGCAGTGCTCGACCGCAAGAGCTCCGACCTGGCCACCGTCGACCGCGACGGCCACGTCGGCTACCGCAAGGTCGACATCCACGCCGAAGAGGACGAGGTCAAGCGCGAGCCGAACCTGTTCCGCGGCGACGACTCCAAGGTGTACGTCGAGAGTGGTAAGGGCGACCACGTGGTCGTGGTCGATGAGGACGGCAAGGCCAAGCCGGTGGAGATCGCCACTGACGACGACGGCATCAACCGCCCGAAGAAGCCGACGCCATCTCAGAAGCCGACGCAGCCGGTCAACACACCTGACGTGCCTGTGCACACCCAGGAACCGCCGGAGAAGAAGGACCCGCCCACGAACCCGGACCGCGACAAGCCCGACGTACCGGCGAAGAAGGATCCGCCGCGGACCACCGAGCCACCTCAGAGGAACCTGCCGAAGAAGCCGCCGATCACGGCCGGCGTACCGGGTGCGCCCAGCGGGGTGAGCGCGAAGTACGGCACCGACGGGCCGACGGTGAACTGGCTGGCAGCAACGGCGAATGGTGCCCCGGTCACGGCGTACGTGCTGAGCTGGTCCGGTGGTTCGAAGACGGTCAGCGGCAGCACCCGGTCGACGCTCGTGACAGAGCTCGCGGGCCGGACCACGGCGTACACCGTGACCATCCGGGCGCGGAACCGCGTGGGTCTGGGGCCCGCCGTACGGACGGGTTCGATCAAGAGGCAGTACGCCGAGGCCGAGTCGCCGCGCGAGATCGTGGTGAGGGACGACGGTACGTCGGGGCGGCTCACACTCGCCTGGGACCGGCCGACGATGGGTGACGGGGAGTTCGTGCGGTACACCGTCAGCATCGGGACCGCCACCGCCAAGCCCCGGGTGAACACGACCACCACCCAGGCCACGGTGACCGGGCTGAAGGACGGTACGAAGTACACGTTCTATGTCCGCGCAGTCACCAGGGCTCCGAACGGCGAGCTGCTGAACGGCAAGTTGACCACCCTGACCGCAGCTCCGGTCGGCAAGGAGGAGCCCACCAGGCGCCTCGTCGCCTCGCGCGGCGCCGGCACCGAGTACAACAAGTGCGAGCCACCGGACTGCGCCTTCATCCAGGTGCGGATGGAGAACTTCCGGCCGAACACTCGCTACAAGTTCGTGCCTTACGTCGACGGGAAGCAGTTCAACGAGGGCGCCACGCTCACGACCGACAGCCAAGGCCATCAACTGGTCGACGACCGATTCCCCTGCAGCATGGTCGGCAAGCAGGTGTATGTCCTGGCGACGGGCCCCGAGGGGACGACCAAGTCCAACACGTTCACCTGGAAGTCCGGCTAGCGCCCCTAGGGTTCGGTCCGCTGCTCGGCCAGGAGCTTGAGGCGTTGCAGGGTTTCGGTATTACGGGCCGACAGCAACAAATCGGCCACCTTCTCCGGCAGCAACGTGGCCGGGCCGCGGACCGCCTTCTCCGTCATCACCACCCGGCAACCGTCCGGGACTTCGGTGACGCGGAACTCCACATCACCCTCACCCACCGGCCATGCCCGGACCCGCAGCCGCAGTCGGCGGCCGGCGTCGTACTCGAGCGCTTCTGTGTTGTCGTCGATCAGCAACGGCCACACTCCGACCGAGTGGTGGATCAGCCCGCCAGGCTCCGGCCAGGGCGGGTCCACATCACGCACCCTGGACGCCCCGACCACCCAGGCCGCATACCGCCACCCGTCGGTCAGGATCGCAAAAACATCCCCAGCCGAAGCCGCCACCACACACTCGTTCTCGCTCACCCCCACCCAGTACCCCGCCCTACTCACTCTCCCCGGGCAGCGTTTTAACGTCCGACGATCCGGAGACCACGCCCTCGGATCCTTCGGACGTTGCGGGTACGGCGCTCTGCTGCGCCGCGTGCAGGTGAGCCGGGGTGTACTGCGGTCACCTAGTCGGGACCTCGGACATCTGATCGCGTGTCCGCGGTCCCCAATTCGTGTCCGCAGTACGCCGGCATGCGTCCGTGGCCTCGGGTTGCCCCCTGAAATAGGGGGTTGCCCCCTGAAATTTTGAGTGGGCAACCCCCCACCTCGACGGGCAACCCTCCACTTCGACAGGCAACCTCCCTCGCTCGCGGGGCACGGTTCACTCGCGCGGGTGGAAGGGCATCCGCAAGAACAGGAGGTGTCTGACTACGTATACGCCGCCGCAGGCGTACGCCGCCGCCCGAGGGACGCGAATCGGCGAATACCTCCTGTCGTTCGGGTGATCCGTTTACTCAGGACACTCCGGCGGCGGCTTGGACGTCGTCTGGGAGGAGTTGGCGGAGTTCGGTGGTGGTGGGCATGCGGCCTAGGAGGCGGAGGCGTTGGGACTGGGCTTTGCGCATGCCTTCGACGAGGCGGCGGGCCTCGCGGGCGTTGCCGAAGTTGGGGCTGTCGGCGATTCGGTCGAAGTAGGAGGTGAGGGGTGCGCCGGCTGCGGGGTCGAGGAGGTAGTCGCCGCCGGCGACCATCCGGTCGGTGATCAGGAGGAGTTCCTCGGCGGAGTAGTTCTCGAACTCGATCGTCTTGGAGAACCGGGATCCCAGGCCGGGGTTGGCGGCCAGGAAGTCGGTCATCTCGACGGTGTACCCGGCGACGATGATGGCGATCTCGTCGCGGTGGTCCTCCATCAGTTTCACCAGTACGTCGATCGCCTCCTGCCCGAAGTCACCGCCACTCCCGGCCGAGCGCGACAGGGTGTACGCCTCGTCGATGAACAGCACTCCGCCGAGCGACTTCTCGAACACCTGCGACGTCTTCTCCGCCGTGTGCCCGATGTACTGCCCGACCAGGTCCCGCCGCGAAACCTCGGTGAACCCACCGTCCGGCAGCACGCCGAGCGCCTTCAGCAGCTTCCCGTACAACCGCGCCACGGTCGTCTTCCCGGTCCCCGGTGCCCCGGCGAAGATCAGGTGGTGGCTGACCGATCCAACAGACAATCCCGCCGTACGACGCCACTCGTTGACCTGGATCTCGTCGACCAGCGCCCGTACCTCCGCCTTCACCCCCGGCAACCCGACCATCTGGTCGAGGTGCCCGAGCAGCTCGTCGATCGGACCACTCGATGCGGCCGTCAGCGGGCTCGCCTCGATCACCTCGACCGTCGCGCCGGCCGCGATCTGCACGGCGGGTTCGGCCGTGTTCGACGGTCGCAACCCTTCGATCGTTCCGCCGCACCCGGGACCCACTGTGACCGCAGATCCACGCGTGTCATGCACGCTCACCCGCCGGATCACCGGCGTACTCCCGTGCGCGACGCCGATCCCCTCGGCGCCGGTGTTCGCGATCTCGAGGTCACTCAGCGACGGCCGGCTGTACTGGTAGACGTAGACCCCACGCCCGCCACACCCGCTCACCGAGCCACCACTGACCGCCGGATCGGCACCGAGCGCAAAGACCATGCCGTCACCCGACATATCGCGCACCACCGTCTCGGTGATCTCGCCGCCCGCGCCCTCGACGATGATCCCGGTCGCGGCACCACTCACGGTGCACTTGTCGATCCGCAGCCCCGGCCCCGCGTGCACACTCACCGCCGGTCGCGAACCACCGCTGATCGTGCAGCCCACGAGGGTGAGCGCCGTCCGCTCGGTCGAAACCGTCAGATTATCGGCCGAGCGGACGACCAGATCGTGGAGTGCCAGCGAACCGTCGGCCGCCCGGATCGTCGGCCAGTCGGCCCCCGACCCGTCGATCACGACCTCGGCACCGGCTTCGGCGCGGAGGGTGATCGAGCGGCCGTTCAGCTCCATCGTCTCCGCGTACGTTCCGGCCGCGATGACCACCGCGGCACCGTCCGGAGCGTCGAGCAGGGCCGCGCCGATCGTCGGGTAGGCACCCGGACGATCGGCCGCGACGGTCAGGATGCGCGACATCAACTCGCCCGATCCAGTAGCCAGCCACGGTCGGCCGCCTTCACACCGGCCTGGAACCGGCTGCGTGCACCAAGCCGATGCATGATCTGCGCGACCATCCGCCGTACCGTCCGCACTGAGATCCCCAGCTGTGCCGCAGCTGCCTCGTCGGTGGCACCGAGCCCGAGCAGCCGCAGCATCTCGCGCTCACGCATCGACAGGTCGGTGTCGTCCGGAAGGTCGTCGGCAGCCAGCGGTACGGCGTCCGGCCAGACCCGCTCGAACAGTTCGAGCACCGTGATGACCACGCTGGACAGCCGCAGTACGGCGACGCTCCCGTTGGCCGAATCAGCCGGCAGTACGGCGACCTGGCCGTCGATCACGAGTGCGTTCATCGGCACCAGTGGCATCGTGCGGACTGCCGTACCGGCCATCGACATCGCCCCGAGATGACGGCACAGGTTCGGCGTCATCCGTGCGGCATCAGGGTAGATCGCCCGGTACCGCACGCCGTGCTTGACGTCCCGCGGCCCGAACGCCGGCCCAGCGGGAGTGAGGTTGCTAAGGGCAATAACCTCGTCCTTGGCACCGGCCAGCAGTTCGGCAACAGCGCCCTGAGCGGGGACGTGATGAAACCCAGTAGGCCGGTTAATAAGGGTGACGGTCATGAGGTCTCCCGGTCTGGACTGACGAGTGAAGGAAATGCGGTTATGGGGCCCCCGGCCTGGACTGAGGAGCGCAGGGAGCGAAGCGACTGGAGCGACGAGGGAAGGACGGGAATCAAGGCCCCATAACCCGCCGCGCGGAGCGTGGCAATGTGCACAGTCATGAGATCTCTACCCCCAGAGGAAGCGTGGCGGCGGCACCTGATGCGTGCCGGCCGTTGAGGCGTTCTGGCTCTACTCCGAAGGAGCGGGCCAGGGTGATCAGGATCGAGGTCGCCGAGTCGAGCGTGGCGGGATGTGCCGCGGCCAACCGGAGGACGACGTCGTGACGGGCGGAGGCGGTGTTGCCGGCGGCCGCGGTGATGGTGACAGCGATGGTCTGGGCGGCGCCGGTTCCGGTGCCGAGCAGGGTGCCGACCAGCGCTTCGAGTGTTGCCGCAGGCAACGAGGCTGAGCCGACCAACCGGATAGTTAGTTGGTGGACGGGTCCGCAAGCCCAGGTAGACCAGCGTTCCTGGAGCTGACCGCGACCCGCATTGGCGTGGGCAAGGGCACCGATCGACGCGAGTACGTCGGACTCGTCCAGGGCCAGGTACTCGACCTGCTCCCGGTCGAATCGCCGTACCAACCGGCGAACGGTGTTCGCGACCACCTGGCGCAACTGCTCGTCGGTGGCGATGTCCGGCGTCCGCTCGGCGGCGACGGCGATCCAGGTCCGCGGCTTCTGGTTCTGCTTGAGACCGGCGTGCAGGACCAACTGCAGCCCGACACCGACCGGCTGCTCGTCGGCCGCCTCGGCGAGCGAGGCGAGCTGCGGCAGCAATCGGTACTGCGCATCCGGCCCGAGTCGCAGCGCGACGCTGACGCCGGCCGCCCGACTGAGTACGCCGTACGGCTGTTCCCGCACGGTCACCACGTCGGTCGTCGTCCGGCCGAGCAGCGCACTGACCAGGCTGATCGCGATGCTGTCGCCGAGGTCAATCCGGCGTCGCCGCAGCACGAACAGCAGCGAGATGCCGATCCACCGATACAGCCACTGTCCGCGAATCCGGACCGCCGTGAGCAGCACCAGCGACACCGCAGCCAGCGACGTGAGGATCAGCACCGTCCGCGATCCAGTAGTCGCGGCCGCGACCATCACCAGCGCAAGCTGCCAGCAAACGAGTTGCCCGACCCGAATCGCCCGATCCGGCCGCTCGACCGGATCAGCCACCAAATCAGGAGCAGGAGGCTGTACGACGATCGCCGAGCGCGCCACCGGCCCCGGTGCCGGAGCAACCGCGGGAACCGTTGCCGACGGCACCTTCACCGAAGGTCGGGCCAGCGGAACCCCGACTGCCGTGGCCTGCGGAACCCGAGCAGCAGCAGGCGCGGCGGTGGTTTGACGATCGGCGGCCGGTGCGGCCGCCGTAGCCTGGGATTTCATGCGACCAGCTCCGCCTTGACCCGGCGCGTTTCAGTTGCCTGCAGCAACCGATAGGCGTGGTCGCGGGCGATCGGCAACAGCTCGAACCGGCCCGGTGCCGGTTCGGCGACCAGGTTCAGATCCATCAGCTGGTCGATCATCGCCTCAGCCTCGACACCGGCCATCCGCGCAGCCTGACCAAGGTCGAACCGGCCGACTGTGCTGATCCGCCGATAGAGCTGCTGCACGGCCGGCTCCACCAACCCGTCGAACCGATTGAGCAGCTCAGCCAGCGCGTGGCAGCGACCAGTCGGATCCTCAAGCTGAGCAGTCATCCGCGCCACCGTCCACGGCTGCCGGTTGCGCGTCCGCTCGATCAGGTGCCGGATCGCCCCAGGGTGTCCACCTGCGGCCGACAAGATCTGCCCAACCTCAGTCAGCTCAGAAGCCTCGCGCGGAGCCAGCAGATCCAGCGTGATCGCGCCGCTGCGATCGAGTCCGGCCAGTCGCCGCCGGCTGATCACCAGCACCAGCGCAGCCGGGTCGTTCGGTAGCGCCGACCGCACCTGCTCAAAGTCATCAACGTTGTCGAGAATCAGCAACCCACCGGTCGGCGCAACCACGCTCCCGCCGCGGACGTCGACGTACTGCTGGGTCTCGTGCCCGGACAGCGCGGCCGCCTCGAGCGCGAAGGCCGTCTTGCCGATCCCGGGCATCCCGTCGATCGTCACAACCCCACAAGCGCCGCGCAGCGACTCCAGCTCCGGCTCGCGGCCGACGAATCCGGCGACACGCGGCGGCAAGTTCGAGCTGACGGGCGCGACCACCGGTCGGCGCGTGTCCTCGCTCAGGATCTCCAGGTGCAGCGCGGTCAGCTCCGCACCAGGCTCGATCCCGAGATCGCGGACGAGCGCCGTACGGGCTCGTTGGTACGCCGCCAGCGCGTCGTGCCTGCGTCCCACCAGGCGGTACGCCGCCATCAGCCGGGCCCAGGCCAGCTCGCGCAGTGGCTCCTCGTCGGTGAGCACCCGCAGTACGGCGATCGCCTCGGATGGCCGGCCGAGTGCGAGATGCGCGTCGGCCAGGTCCTCGCGGAGTGTCCGGTGCAGCTCGGTGAGCCGGTCGACGGCTGAGGCCGCGTCGTCGGTGAGCCCGTCGTACGGGCAACCGCGCCAGAGATCGAGCGCCCGCCGTACGACGGTCACCGCTTCCGCGGCGGATCCGCGAGCCAGCAGCGCGCGAGCCTCGTCGCCGAGGGCGGACGCGGCGTCGGCGTCGAGCTCGCCGGACAGGACGCGGACCCGGTACGCCCCCGGGCGGCTCTCGATCCGGTCGTCCGGGAGCGCCCGGCGGAGCTGCCAGACGTAGGTCTTCAGGTTGTTCTGCGCGGAGGCGGGCACGTCCCGGCCGGACCAGACGGCATCGATGAGCTGCTCGGTGCTGACCCAGGCGTTGCGGTGCAGCAGAAGCAGGGCCAGCACGGTGGCGGGTTTGCCCCCGCCGACGTCGATCTGCGTGCCGTCCGGGCCGTCCACCTCCAGCGGGCCCAGCACGCGGAAGGCCGGTGACAGGGCCGGTGAGTGCGCTGAGTGACCGTTCATGACACATACGATCCGGGGTGACGATGACATTTCGATGACACAGAATTCGGTGAGGGGTCCCTGTGCGGGTATTGGTGGTCGAGGACGACCCGGAGCTGCAGGTCGCGGTACCGGCTGCGCTCCGCTCCGCAGCGCTCGCGGTCGACTTGGCCGGCACCATCGCGGACGCCGACGAGGCGCTGTTCGTGAACGCCTACGACTGCGTGGTCTTCGACCGGATGCTGCCCGACGGCGACTCGATCGGGTACGTTCGCAGCCGCCGGCAGGACGGCTGGGCGGTCCCGGTACTGTTCCTGACCGCGATGGACCAGCTGGCCGACCGGGTCGACGGGTTCGAGCACGGCGGTGACGACTACCTGGTCAAACCGTTCGCGGTCGAGGAACTGATCGTCCGGGTGCTCAGCCTGAGCCGGCGCGGCCCGACCATCCGGCCGCCGATCCTGCGGTACGCCGACGTCGAGCTCGACACCGGCCGCCGTGAGGTCCGGCGCGGCGGCGTCCTGGTCACCCTGCGAGCGAAGGAGTTCTCCGTGCTGGAGTTCCTGATGAGCCGGCCCGAGCAGACCATCTCCCGGACCGACCTGATCGAACACTGCTGGGACGCCGCCGCCGACCCGATGTCGAACGTCGTCGACGTCACCATCACCCGGCTCCGGGCCCGCCTGCGCGGTGGTCCGGACCTCATCCAGGCCGTCCGCGGCCGCGGCTACCGCCTGATCCAGCCATCCGGTGCCCAATCGTGAAAGGCCCCGCCGCCGACCGCCTCCGCCGCCTCCGCTGGTGGCTCACCGCGGTCTTCACCGTCGCCAACACGATCGGCCTGCTCATCCTGGCGCCCGTCGTCATCCGCCAGGACGCCCAACGCGACGCAGCCGCCGTCGATGCTCGACTGCAGTTCGTCACGGGCCCAGTCCTGCGGCTCGCGAGCGGTAGCAGCAACGGCATCATCAACACGGCCGCTGTCATCCAGGATCCGCTCTACGGGAAGTGTCCGGAGTTCGCGATCCTGTCCGGCGGTGTCCACTCCTTCGCTGCGACGTACAGCGAGCCGGGTTGCACGGACGTGGACAAGGCCATGCTCGACGAGCTCGCCACCCGGGCGACCACCTCCGACAAAGTCGTCTACTCCGACAGCACCGCGCTGAACGGGCACGTGATCCGGCTCCGCGCTGATCCGTTCCGGTTCCCCGAAAGCAAGCAGAACGACGGTGCTGTGGTGGCTTGGCTGGACACCCAGGACGAGGTGGACTCACATCAGGAGCTGGTGTGGCTGATTCTGGCGTTGTGTGCTGGGTTGATCGGTGCTGCGGCTGCGGCCAGCTACTGGTTGTCCGGGCGCGCGATCCGTCCAGCGATGGCTGCTCTCGAACAGCAGGAGACGCTGCTCGCCGAGACCGCCCACGACCTCCGCACCCCGGTCGCCGCACTACGCGCACTCGCGGAGACCGCCGTACGGGATCCTGGTCAGCGCGCCGAACTCCTCCCGCGCACAGTCCGCCTGGCCGGTCGCATGGGCGACATCATCGACGGCCTGCTCGTCCGCGCCCGACTCGCAGCAGGCGTGGAACAGCTCGCCGTACAACCTGTTTGGCTCGACCAACTCGTCGCCGGCGTCGTCGAGGACTTCCCTACCGAAGGCGCCAGAATCTCCCTGGTGACCGCGCCGAGCATGGTGCGAGCCGATCCGACGCTCCTACAACGGGCCGTCGGCAACCTTCTCGACAACGCGCTGCGGCACGGACGGCTCCCCGGAGCCGCCGAGGCGATCATCACCGTCACGGTGGCCGACGGCCGGATCACCGTCGCCGACCAGGGTCCCGGGATCGATCCGGAGGTCGGCGAGGACCTGTTTGAGCGCTTCAACAGTGGCGGCGGTTCGAGCGGGCTCGGGTTGTCGATCGTGCGCTGGGTCGCGCTCTCGCACGGCGGCGATCTGAAGGTCTACAACGGCGACGAAGGCGGCGCGATCTTCGAGTTCCAGTTGCCGACAGAACGGCAGTAACAGGACATCTGGACCTTTTCTGGACGAGCGTTGGACCTGAAACGACTAGTCTCGGCAGGGATGCTGAGGGGAGTTGTTTGATGAGTGCCACGATTCCGCCGGGTGAGGCGTACCGGCTGGTTGCCGACAACCTGGGCAAGGTGATCCACGGGAAGCCGGAGGTGATCCGGCTGGCGCTGACGGCGCTGTTCGCCGAGGGCCACCTGCTGATCGAGGACGTGCCGGGTCTGGGCAAGACCACGCTGGCGCGGTGTATCGCCCGCAGCATCGACGCGACCTGGAACCGGATCCAGTTCACCCCGGACCTGCTCCCGGGTGACATCACCGGTGTCATGGTCTACCACCAGGGCAACGAGACGTTCGAATTCCATCCGGGTGGCATCTTCGCCAACGTGGTGGTCGCCGACGAGATCAACCGCGGTACGCCGAAGACGCAGTCCGCACTGCTCGAGGTGATGGCCGAGCGCCGGGTCACGGTCGACTCGAACACCCGCGCGGTCCCGGATCCGTTCCTGGTCATCGGCACCCAGAACCCGATCGAGATGGAAGGCACGTACCGGCTGCCCGAGGCGCAGCTGGACCGGTTCCTGATGCGGATCGAGATCGGTTACCCCGATCACGACGCCGAGGTCCGGATCGTGCTCGGCGACACCAGCCGGATCGGCCCGGACTCACTCAGCCCCGTGATCGACGTACCGGCACTGCGGAACGCGATCGCCGCCGTCCGCTCGGTCCACGTCGACCCTGCGATCAGCTCGTACGCCGTCAAGCTGGCGGCTGCCACTCGTGAACACACCGCAGTCCGGTACGGCGCCAGTCCGCGCGGCAGCATCGCCCTGGTCCGAGCGGCCCGGGCGTACGCGGCGACGGACGGGCGCGCGTTCACGACCCCGGACGACGTCAAGCAGGTCGCGCAGCCGGTCCTCGCGCATCGCCTGGTCCTCACCCCGGATGCCGAGCTGAGCCAGCGGCCGCCGGCTTCGGTGGTTGACGAGGTCCTCGCCGCGACACCGGCGCCGACGGCGGGCGTCAACGCAGGCTGACACCTGCGGGCGAGCAACGGGGAGGAGGACGGCAATGCAGCTGAACGGGATCATCCGCCGACGCAAGGCGGTGAACGAGAACGCTCCGCAGTGGCGTTCGCGCGCCACGCTCGCCGGCGTCGTCGCAGTCTGCGTCGTGGCAACCACCCTCGCCGTCACCACGGCCGGTGCGGATTCGTCCGGCCAGAGGTTCTTGCAGTCCGGGCACCTGATCTACAACAGCACCATCGGCGCGGTCTTCCACATCGACGGCGGCAGCAAGCGCGCGGACGGCTCAGTGGCGGTCCCGGGGCTCGCACCCGGCACCCAGGCCGTGCAGACCGACACCCAGGGCTACGTCCTGGCCCGCGGCAGCATCACCCGCTTCGAGAAGTCGACGCTGCGGGTCGAGGCACCTGAGGCTTCTCCGTCGAACGAAGTACCGGCCGGCCTCAATGCCGGCGGTGTCGCGTACGCCGTCTATCGCGCGGCCGGCTCGATCGTCCGCCTCGGCCCGACCTCCTTGACCTTGAGCGACAACAACGCGCTCGGCCAGCCAGTCGTGACCCCGGACGGGACGCTGTGGGTGCAGCGACTGCTCAGTGGTGAGCTGTGCCAGTTGCCGGCGGGGGCCGGTCGCCTGACCTGCCCGGCCGAACTGCAACACGGCAACGTCGGCTCGCTGGCCGTGGTTCGTGACCAGGTGGTGTTCGTCGATACGACCGCCAGTCAGGTACGCACGGTCTCCGCGTCCGGACTCGGCCGCCCGCTGACGATTCCCGGCGTGACGTTGTCACCGCAGTCGATCGTCGCACCGAACGACGTCGACGGCCGGATCGCGATCGTCGAACCGGACAAATCCCGGCTGCACCTGGTCGACACCGCGGCGATCACCGGCACTCCGACCGCCGGATCGGCGACGATCGAGACGACCTTGCCGCCAGGCAAGTTCACCCAGATCGCGTCCTCCGGCCGCAACCTCGCGTTGGTCGACGAGTCCGGCGGCAAGCTCATCACCTTGGATGCCAACGGCAACCAGAAGGACAGCCAAGCGATCCCGGGGCCGTCCTCGAAGGTCAAGCCGGGTAAGGACGATCGGCCGCTGCTCGTCCGTGGCGCGGACCAGCGCCTGTACGTCGACACTGTCGGAGGCGAGCAGGCTCTCGTGGTGGACCGGGACGGCTCGGTCTCCGAACCGGTCCCGGCTTCGGGGCCGACCCAAACCCCAACGGTGCCGGTCAAGCCGTCGACCACTCCGCCGCCACCGACCACCAGCAAGCCGCCGGTGCCGGATCCGAGCCGTCCGCCGCGGCGGACGATCGACCCCGGTGGCAACCGGACGACCACCACGCCACCACGCCAGGTCGAGCCACCACGCCGTACCGAGCCGTCTCGTCGACCGATCGATCCGCCGCGAACTCAGCAGCCCAAACCCAACCCGCCGCCACCTTTGGTCGCGACGCCGGCCGCTGCGCCGCTCTCCTTGCGCGCGGTCGCCGGCGACGGCCGGGTGACGCTGACCTGGAGGCGGCCGAACCTGAACGGCGGCACGTTCCTGAGCTACAGCGTCTTCCGGGTGAACGACAGCGATCCCACCACGACCACGTCGGCTCGCTACACGTCCACCGGGCTGAAGGACTCGACCAGGTACACCTTCCAAGTCCGTACGGTCACCCGAGGTTCGAACGGGAAGACGCTGATCGGGGCCGCCGCGACCGTGTCGGCGACGACGAACCAAGGCGCCGAGCCCTCGATCCGCATCCGGAAGGGCCCCTTGTACACGGGCGACGCGAACCAGTGCGCCAACCCCAGCTACTGCTACTACATCCGCATCACCGCGACCGGCCTGACACCCAACGCCACCTACACGTTCGTCGGCCACACGTCGAACTACGGCATCCTGCACAGCGACAGTCTGAAGGTCGGACCGAACGGCAGCCTGACCGTCAACAAGTTCTACAACGACGACCGTGGCGGCACTGTCTGGGTGACAGTCGGCGACTACGAATCCAACCGCGTGACCTGGTAGGCGGAGATGAGACTTACTGGGCGTGGAATCGCCGTACTGCTGGGCTCGATCGCGCTGTATGCGCTGGGCGAGCTGGCCGGGTACGCCCTCTTCCGGGCGCTGGCCGGGATCGGGCTCGGCGCGTTGCTGGCGGCCGTCGTACTGACGCTGCGGCAGCCGCAGGTGACCGTGCAGCGGGTGTTGTCACCGGATCGGGTCGAACGCGGCCGACCGGCGCTCGCGACCCTTCGGGTGCGCAACGAGGGCACCCGGCGGCAGGCATCGTTCTCGGCGCGGGACTCGGCAGGCGCTGCCTGGAAGGAGGTTCGGGTTCGCCAGCTCGGTCCCGGGATCGAGGCGACGTACCGGTATGAGCTTCCGACCTCGCGCCGCGGCCGGATCGAGGTCGGCCCGCTGACACTCGAACGCCGGGACCCGCTCGGCCTGACCCGCAACAGCAAGGCGACCGGTGAGGTCGGGACGCTGTGGGTGCACCCGCGCCGGCACCCGACCAAGACCGTGGTCGCGGGGCGTCCTCGGCACCACCATATCGGCCGTACGGCGGACGACTCGCTCCGAGGGTCTGCCGATCTGCGCGACGTCCGGCCTTATGTGGTTGGCGATGAGGTTCGGCACCTGCACTGGAAGGCGACCGCGCGGACCGGGCAGCTGATGGTCCGCGATTACGCCGACCCGGACCAGCCACGGCTGACCGTGCTGCTCGACACCCGGACCGAACCGTTGCCTGAGGCCACTTTCGAGGAGGCGGTCGAGGTGGCCGCGTCGATCCTGTTCGCGGCCTCCACGGCCGGGCACCGCTGCCGGTTCGTCACGACGGCCGGCGCCGACTTCGCCGCCCCGGGTGGCGCTGTGGCGTCGCGGATGTTCCTGGACGAGCTGTGCATCGTGCAGCAGCGCGACGACCGCTCCGCCCTGGTGCCAGCCGTGCTCACCACCGGTACGTCGGCCGGCGGCGCGATCGTGGTCGTCACCGGCGCCCGCGGTTCCGCCGCTGACCTTGCACCCCTCCTGACCCGCTATTCGTCAGTCACCGCCATCGGCCTCGGCCCCGTGCAAGGAGTCGCGCCCATCCTCGGAGCCCAAGTGGTGTTGGCAGGAACCGCGCGCGAGGCGCTGGTGCAGTGGACCGGGGTGCTCCGATGAACAGTCGTCGCACAGTCGCCAGCCTCGCCGGCGTTCTCCTTGGCGGGTTGTGTTTTGCCCCCGTCTTCGGGTTGCAGCACCTCTGGCTTCCCGTTGGTCTGGTCTGCTTGATCACGGCGATCGTGGCGGAGGTGTGCCGCCGCCGGCCTGGCCTGCTCAGCTGGAGGCCGTTGCTGGTGGTCGTTGCCGGGCTGCTGGCCGTCATCGAATCGGTGCTCCAGGCAACCACTCTGGCCGGCCTCCCCACGCTCTCGTCGATCCGCGCCCTGGGTCACGGGCTCACCGCCTGGCGGCTGACACTCGAGTCGACCTGGCCGGCCCGACCCGAACCCGACCTGCTGATCTTCGTTCCCCTGCTCGCTTTGGTCGCCTGCGTACTCACCATCGAACTGCTCGACCGCGCCCCACCGCTGGTCGCCCTGCTGCCGGCGATCGGCGTCGTCGGCGTGAGCCAGCTGTACGTCGCCGCCGAAGGACTCACCGCCGTCCTGATCGCGGTCGGTATCGGCCTGCTCGTGATCGCGGTCCTGCTCCCCGATCACTTCGAGTACCGCAAGCTCACCCCGTGGGCCATGACCGCGGCCGTCACGCTCACCGCGATCGTGTGCGGCCTGATCGTGAGCACGATCGATCCTCACGGGCGAACGCCGTACTCGCTCCAGCGGGTGCAGTCGGCGACGGCTCCGGCTAGCCGCCAGACGAGTCCGCTGGACGAACTGGCCAGTCGGCTGAGCCCGCAGGCCCGGGACAAGGTCGTGTTCAAGTACCAGACGTCCGAGCCGGTCGATCGCTGGCGGCTCGTCGCTCTCGACAGCTTCGACGGAGCGAACTGGACGGCCGACCACCCGCTGCTGCGGATGGGGTCCCAGCTCGCCGCCGGTCCCGAGGTACGGGTGAACACGAATACGCGGCGCGCGCTGATCCGACCCGACGAAGCGCTGGACGGCCCCTGGCTGCCCGGGCAGTTGTCGCCTGAGACCATCGGCAACGCCGCCGATCCGCAGGTCGAGCCGATCGGCAGCACTCTCGTCGTACCGGAGCAGCCCGACTACTACAACCTCGCCTGGGCCGAGCCCGAGATCGACGCGGACTACCTGCGCACGGCCGGCGTCGACAGCACCGCGCCCGGCGGGCTGAACGACATGGGTCCGCTGCCGCCCGAGATCGCCGACCTCAATCCGTTGGGCGGCAAGCGGGCCACGATGGAGACCGCGATCGCCCTGGAGAAGTACTTCCGCACGAACTACAAGCTGGCCAGCTCGACGAGCTCGCCGCCGACCGGCTACAGCTGGCCGCAGCTGAAGGAGTTCCTGAGCAAGACCAAGAACGTCGGCAGCAGCGAACAGTTCGCCGCCGGGTACGTCGCTCTGGCCCGGCAGAACTCGATTCCGGCCCGACTCGTGGTCGGCTTCCGCGCACCTGCCAAGCCCGATGCGGCCGGGTGGTACACAGTCACCAACAAGGACGCGTACGCCTGGCCCGAGGTCGCCGTCGCAGGCGTTGGCTGGTGGCCGCTCGACCCGGCCGTCGGTGCGCAGACCGCCGACAGCACGAACCCCACCGGCGCGGCAGCCTCGATCACCGATCAGGCGCGCAAGTCTGTGCCGGACATCCAGGAGATCCAGGACCCCGAGTCGCAGCCATCGTCCGGCGACGAGGGGGATGATGCGAGCGCTGGTGGCTTCCACCTCCCACTGACCCCGATCTTCGCGGTCTCGGCGGCGTTGCTGCTGCTCTGGCTGGCCGGCGTACCGCTGCTCAAGCAGTTGCGGGCACAGCGTCGTCGCCGACGCGCGGGCAGCGCAGCGGTGGTCGGCGCCTGGGCCGAGGCCCGGGACCGCATCCGGGCGCACGGTATCCCGGTCACCTCCGGCATGACCGTCCGAGACCTCGCCCACGCCGCCCGCGATCTACCCGACACCGGCCCGGGACTAGCCAGCGTCGCGCACGCCGTCGATCACGCGCTCTGGTCCGGCGGCCCGACCACACCGGACGTGGCCGGGCAGGCCTGGACCGGTGTCCACGCCGTCCGCCGGGCGCTACGCTCCCGGCCGTGGCTGGATCGCTTCCAGGCCGCACTCGAACTACGCACCCTGATCCCAGGGCCGCGACAGAAATAGCCGGTGGGGTGACCAGGTCTGGCGGGCCGTGCCACCCTCAGGAGTGGTTGTTCAGCTGCGTTTGGATTTGTCGTGCCGACGATCGTGCTTGGCTGCTGCGGAATCGGTAGTCCGTGGAGCCGGGCACACCGGCCCGCGGGCCACCGGCCCACCACCGAGCCTCCGGATCTTCCACTGCTTCTCGTCATAGTCGTAGTAGGTGTCGACGCCTCCGACTGTCATCTGTGTCCTCCCGTCGCCCCCGCTCGCGCTGCTGGCGAATTCCACACTCCGGTACCAGCACCCCGGACACAAGCGATTCCGCAAATCGACACCGAAGAACAAACTCGAACGCCGCCTTCTGTGCGTTTCCCACCCAAATACGAACGATTCAACGGCCCACCCCCACAACGTCCGAAGAATCAGCAGACGCGCCCTGCGGTTCTGTCAGACGCTAGGTGGACCCCACAGCACACCCGCCGTGGTGGTCGAGCCGCCCGCATTTGATGGGTTCCCCCATCAGCTTGTGGGTTCTGCACCCGCATGCGAGTGGGGAACCCACAAGCTCGTGGGTTAACCCAGCCCATGCGGTCCGCCAGGGCCCGGCGTGGGCGGGGTTGCCGTCGCGCCCGCCACTACGGCGGACTGTCGCCGCGGCACGGAAAACGAGGGGATCTCCCCTCAAGTTGCCGGTTCTCCCCTCGTAATTTGACCAGAGAAGGGTCCAGCTGAGCGGAGATCCCCTTAAATTGCGGAGGGCCGGACGAGGGCGACCTGAGGTGCGGTCGTCACCACCGCGGCGGGGCAGGTGATCGGACGCCTGATGCACCGGCGCCAGCCGTAGCCCGGAAGCTCAAGCGGCGGGAACCGCGGTCACCGGCCGCACCATCCCGCCCAGCCAGGCACCCACCCCAGCCACACTCCCACTGTAAATCGGCCGCGGCGGCGGGTAACCGGTGCCGCAGGTGGCCGGCCGCATCCGAGCGATACGCGAGCCAGGCCGCCCAAGAACGTTGCTAGCTGGCGAGGACGATGGCGACGGAGTGGGGTGGG
>NZ_SMKA01000459.1 GCF_004348455.1 Kribbella albertanoniae | reverse complement strand
GCTTGGTAGGGGGCTTCGTCGGCGACTGTGCCTAGGGCGGTGAAGGCGCGGAGTGGGGTTTTGGAGCCGTAGTGGTCGGTGGGGGAGTAGATGACGAAGCCGTCGCCTCGGTGCAGGCGGGCTACGCCGGGGCGTTTGCCGTGGTTGAGCTGGATGAAGCCGCCTGCCACTGCGAGGTGGGTGTGTTCGGCGGAAACGACGGCCAGCCAGGCCCTATCGATGGTCATGGACTCAGCGTGAGGCTGAATAGGTGACACGTTTCGTCATGTATTTCGAGATCAACGGCCACCCCAGGAGAACGAGGAGGACGGCGTAGATGACGTAGGAGACCGGTCCGCCGATCAGGCCGTGGAGTTCGCCGTTCGAGAGCTGCAGGGACATCCGCGCCTGGCGTTCGGCGATCGGGCCGAGGATGACGCCGATGATCAGCGGCAGCACCGGCAGACCGAAGCGACGCATGGCAAAGCCGAGGAGTCCCAGCAACAGAAGCAGCAGAAGGTCCAACGGCTGAGCGTTGACGGCATACGCGCCCATAGAGGCGAAGAAGATGATGCCTGCATAGAGATACGGGCGCGGGATCTGCAGAAGCTTCGCCCACGCCGGCGCCAGCGGCAAATTCAACAGCAGCAGCATCAGGTTGCCGATGAACAGGCTCGCGATCAGCGCCCACACCAGCCGCGACTCACGCTCGAACAGCAACGGCCCAGGCTGAATCCCGTACGACGTGAACGCGGCAAGCATCACCGCAGCAGTCGCATTGGTCGGCAACCCAAGTGCCAGCATCGGCACCAGCGTCCCGGCCGCGGATGCGTTGTTGGCGGCCTCCGGCCCCGCGACGCCCTCGATCGCCCCGTGCCCGAACTCCTCCGGATGCTTCGACAACCTCTTCTCGGTCGCATACGACAGGAACGTCGGGATCTCCGCTCCACCAGCCGGCAATGCCCCGATCGGGAACCCGAACGCCGTCCCCCGCAACCAAGGTTTCCACGACCGCCGCCAGTCCGACCGGCCCATCCACGGCCGCCCCACCGGGATCACGGTCCCCGGCGTACGACGCAAGTGCGCAGCCACCCATAACGCCTCGCCGACCGCAAAGATGCCAACGGCAACCACCACCACGTCGATGCCATCGGCAAGTTGTGGGATGCCGAACGTCAACCGCTCCTGCCCGGTCACCTTGTCGATCCCGACCAGCCCGATCACCAGCCCGAGCAGCAACGCCGCAAACCCGCGGATCCGCGACGACCCCAGCACCGACGTCGCCCCGGCGAACGCCAGCAGCATGATCGCGAAGTAGTCCGGCGCACCGAGACTGATCGCAAACTTCACCACCTGCGGCGCCACCAGCGCGAGCAGGAGCGTCCCGATCGTCCCGGCCACGAACGACCCGATCGCCGCCGTCGCCAGCGCCTGCGCGGCCCGACCACTCCGGGCCATCTTGTTGCCTTCGATCGCCGTCACCACCGACGCCGACTCACCTGGTGTATTCAGCAGGATCGAGGTCGTCGAGCCGCCGTACATCCCGCCGTAGAAGATCCCGGCAAACAGGATGAACGCCTGCACCGGCTCCAGTCCATACGTGATCGGCAGCAGCAGCGCGACGGTCATGGCCGGTCCGATCCCCGGCAGTACGCCGACCGCCGTACCGACTGTCACGCCGAGCAAGGCGAGCAGCAGGTTCATCGGCGTCAGCACATCGCCGAACCCGGCCAGCAGATTCGAGAGGTTACCCATCACAGGATCCCTTGCAGTACGCCGGCCGGCAGGTTCACGCCGAGCCCGATCGCGAACAGGTAGAACGTGGCCAGCGACAACGCGACCGCGATCAGCAGGTTCCGCAGATGGTGCCGACTACCGAGCGCGTACGCCGAACCCCAGAACAGCACCGCGCCGCTGATCACCCAGCCGGCCGGTTCGATCAGCACCAGGTTCACCACGAACGCCGCGATCAGCAGCAGCACGGTCTTCCAGTCCACCGCGGAGGTCGGATCGACATCCTCACCGCTTTCCGCCTCACCGGAACCACCCCGCGCGACATCGACGCCGTACACGACCGCGATCACCAGCAGCAGCACGCCGAGCACGATGGGTACCGGCTTCGGCCCGATCGGATCGTTGCTGTTGGCAATGTGCTGGATCCGCAGCGCGTCGACGATCACCAGCCCGCCGACCACCGCCAGGAACCCACAGACGCCGTACTGCGCTTTGTCCCGTCGAGCCTCAACCGGAGGAGTCTCGACCACGGTCATGCCGCCAGGCCCAGCTTGGTCAGGACGTCCGCAACCGCCTTGTCTTGCTCGGTCAAGAAGGTCCCGAACGCGTCACCGGCGACGAACGCATCCGTCCAACCGTGCTTGGTCAGCTCGGCCTTCCACTCTGCCGAGTCGTGCATGCGGGTCAGTGCGTCGATCCAGACCTGCTTGTCCGCGGCACTGATTTCCGGCGGCGCGACAATCCCGCGCCAGTTGGTGAAGACCAGGTCGATCCCGGATCCCTTCAGCGTCGGCACGTCCTTCAACGCCGCAACCGGCTGCTCGCTGGTCACCGCGAGGACCCGAACCTGACCGCTCTCGACCTGATCCAGGAACTCGCCGAATCCGCTGGCCCCGAAGGCGATCTTGCTGCCCAGCAAGGCGGGAAGCAGTTCGCCACCGCCGTCGTACGAGATGTAGTTGACCTGCTTCGGGTCGATCCCAACCGCCTGCGCAAGCTGCATCGGCAGCAGATGATCCGGTCCGCCGGGCGATGAGCCGCCGCCGACCGCGAGCCCCTTCGGGTTCGCCTTCCAGGCCGCGACCAGGTCACCGATCGTCTTGTACGGCGAGTTCTTCGGGACCACGATCGCCCCGGCCTCCTCGATCAGCTTGGCCAGCGGAGTCGTCTGGGCCAGCGTCGCCTTCGACTTCGACGTGTACGTCGCTCCGACCACCCCGAGCCCCATCTGCAGCGCGAGCTTCCCGTTGCCCTTCTCGTTCACGGTCCGCTGCAGACCGACGGTCCCGCCCGCGCCGGGCAGGTTGAACACCTGGGTCCCGGTCGCGATCTTCGCGTCGTCCATCACCTTCGCCGCGACGCGAGCCGTCGTGTCGTAACCACCACCCGCCGTGTTCGGCACCATCAACCGCAACCCGCTCACCGGCTTCCCACCCCCAGGCGCCGCCGAGTCCGTCTTCTCCGCCGTAGCCCCACAACCCGCCGTACCGCCGACCAGCACCAACGCCGCCGCAGCCGCCACCCAAACCTTCGACCTCATGACC
>NZ_SMKA01000458.1 GCF_004348455.1 Kribbella albertanoniae | reverse complement strand
CACCCACACACCAGCATCCGAACGTGCACCCCAGCCCGCCACCGACTTATTGGGTGATGGCGGTCCGCCCCAGCCGATCACCACACCCGAGACCACCCGGCTGGAAGGACGTCAGCGACCGGTTTCACGGAGTCGTACTGCCGCTCCGTGGCAGCGATCTTCCGCAAAGCCGCCGATTCGACCGTGGGGATGCGGCCGGGCCGGACCAACTGAAGGCCGCACGCGGCGCTGGGCTCACCCCACCCCCCGAGCGAAGCATGGCCACAGCTCGGACACCGGCCTAACCCCGGCGGTGGAGCGGACGACGACCGACGGACGACGAGCTCAGGCTGGCCGGCCGAGCGCAGCGAAGGTGCAGGCGGACAGCGAGTCAGCCACGGTCGGGAACCGGGGAGCGTGCCCGAGCCGCCGCCGGGAACTTGGGAGCCTGCCGCAACTGGAGCCGGAACTGTATGAGCCACCTCAGCCCATGCCGGGAACCGGGGAGCGCGCCGCACCCGAAGCCGCCGATGCGAAGCGAGGCGAAGGGGGTGCGGGTGGCGAAGCCCCCGCCCGCGGCAAGCGCAGCGCAGCCGCACAAACGACGAAGGCGAGGCGGCGAGCGCTGGCAACAGCGCCGCACACCTCGCCTATCGACTTCGTGGACGATACTGGGATCGAACCAGTGACCTCTTCCGTGTCAGGGAAGCGCGCTACCGCTGCGCCAATCGTCCAGATAAGAACATGAAGTTCTTCGAGGTGGAGACGGGATTCGAACCCGTGTACACGGCTTTGCAGGCCGTTGCCTCGCCTCTCGGCCACTCCACCAAGCAAAGCTCGGCCTACTAGACCATCTCCGAGCGGACGACCGGGCTCGAACCGGCGACCTTAACCTTGGCAAGGTTACGCTCTACCAACTGAGCTACGTCCGCACTACGACCGGTTTGGTGTTCCCCGGCGCGAGAAGAACATTAGCCCATCCGGCCCCGAGTTCAAAAATCGGGGTCCCCCGCAGGACGACGTACCGTCACCTGCTGGTCACCAACGGGACCTGATTCGCCTTAGCACTAAGGTGTTCCGTGGAAGGAGCGGCACATGCGGATCTGGGTGAACGGCGAGCTCGGCGGCGAACTGGCGACGGTTCCGGCGCTGGACCACGGGCTGACGACGGGTGACGGGGTGTTCGAGACGATCAAGATCGTCGACGGACAGCCGTTCGCGGTACGGCGGCATCTGGAACGGCTGGTCCGTTCCGCGACCGGACTCGGTCTGCCCGCACCGGATGTGGCGCGCGTCGAGGCCGGCATCGCCGAGGTGGTCGCCGCGGATCCGGGGATCGCGTTCGGGCGGCTGCGGATCACGTTCACCGGCGGCGTTTCGCCGCTGTCCTCGGATCGCGGGACGACGGGTCCGACGATCGTGATCGCGACCCAGGCCATCGAGCCGCCGTCGCCGACCTCAGCGATCGTCACCGTGCCGTGGACCCGCAACGAGCGCAGCGCGGTCGCCGGTCTGAAGACGACGTCGTACGCCGAGAATGTCCGCGCCCTCGCGTATGCCAAGGAGCGCGGCGGCAGCGAGGCGATCTTCGCGAACACCACCGGCGTCCTCTGCGAAGGCACGGGCTCGAACATCTTCTGCGTGTACGACGGTGAGCTCGTGACGCCGACCTTGGAGTCGGGAGCGCTGGCCGGGGTGACCCGCGCGCTCGTCATCGAGTGGTTCGGTGCGACCGAGCGCGACGTGCCGCTGGAGCAGCTCTTCACGGCCGACGAGATCTTCCTCACATCGACGACGCGCGACGTACAAGGCATCCATCGAGTCGACGACCGCGAACTGACCGCGCCGGGCTCGATCACCGCACAGGTCGTGAAGATCTTCGCGGACCGTTCCCTCGAGGACCTCAACCCCTAGAGATCCTTGTCGGCAACCGCGTTCTACTCCCCCGATGCCTTGCGGCGCTCGCGGTAGGCGGCTACGTGCAGGCGGTTCCCGCAGGTGCGGGCGTCGCAGTAGCGCTTCGAGCGATTGCGCGACAGATCGATCAAGGCGTCGTCGCAATCCGGCGCCTCACAGCGACGGAGCCGCTCGCGCTCCCCCGCCGAGATCACCTGCGCCAGCGCGATCCCGCACTCCACCGTGATCCGGCAGGCCAGCGACGAACCGTCCCGCGAATAGTGGATGTGCCACGGGTGCCCGTCATGGTTCGTCAGCCGCGGCGTCGTCGTACCTCTCGCAATGATCGCGTTGATCATCGCCGCCGCCGCCGCATCCGAATCCGTTGTGAACACCGGCGAGAACAACGGCCGCAGATCCCGGACGTCGGCCAGGTCCTTGTCCGTCAAGATCCCGACCGCACTGAACTCCCGCTCCTGGACGAACTTCTCCAGCTCCTCCAAGGTCCCCATCGTGTCGACCTGGCTGTTCGGCCCGGGCAGCGTGTTGACCAGCCGGACCAGCGTGCCGAGCGCCTGCTCGGTGTCGTGCGAGAAAGTCACAATCACGTCTCCAACGTGACGGGGTCTCCGTCCTTGCCCAAGAGTAGCCCGCCCCGATTAGAACGTCGCCGAATCATGCGCTAAGGTTTCACCCGCAAGACCCCACCAGGCAACACCAGCAACACGCACCACGCCTGGGCGATTGGCGCAGTGGTAGCGCGCTTCGTTCACACCGAAGAGGTCACTGGTTCGAACCCAGTATCGCCCACGAAGTCGATAGGCGACTCGTGTCCGCGGAAAGCGCGGACCGGGTCGCCTTCGTCGTTTGTGCGCCTGCGCTTCGCTTGGCGCGGGCGGGGGCTTCGCCACCCGCACCCCCTTCGCCTCGCTTCGCGTCGGCGGCTCGGGTTGCGGCGCGCTGCACAGTTGCTGGCACGGGCTGAGGTGGCTCAGAGGGTTCGCGGCTCGGGCTGGGTGCGCTTGACGGTTCCTCGTTATGGCGCGGGTCGCTCCACAGTGGCGGCTTGGGCTCGGGCGGGTTGGACGGTTCGCGGCTGGGGCGGACTTCACGGTTGCCCGCGATGGCTGGGCGCCGACCTACGGCTGCGGCTGGGTGCGCTCTACGGTTCCGCGTGACACCTGGGCCGCGCTCCAGGGCTCCCGGTTACAACTAGCCCTTCCCACAGCTTCCGGTTTCGGCTGGCCTCTTTGCTCCGTGGTTCGCGGGTGGGCGGATTGGTCAGATTAGCCAGGTGTTGTTGGTCATTAGGGTTCGGTCTTTTAGTTCGTTGGCTTCTTGCCAGGCTTGGATCTTGGTGGGGGTTGCGCGGATGAAGGGGTAGTTG
>NZ_SMKA01000457.1 GCF_004348455.1 Kribbella albertanoniae | reverse complement strand
GAGGAGGGCGGTGGTGGCGTCGGTCAGGAGGGCGTTGATGGTTTGTTTGGCGCAGGTGCGGTTGGTGCCGATGCCGCCGGTGGGGCCGCGTTTGATCCAGCCGACCACGTAGGTGCCGGGGCGGTTGGTGACGCGGCCGGATTCGTTGGGGATCACGCCGGACTCTTCGTCGAAGGGGAGGCCGGGGATCGGGGTGCCGCGGTAGCCGACCGAGCGGATGAAGAGTTCGGTGGCGAGGTCGAGGCCGGCCGTGGTGCGGACTGAGCGGACTCGGTCGTGGCCGGTGAGTTCGGCTGCTGTGGTGTAGAAGCGGAGGACGATGCGTCGGCCGGGCTTGGGGGTTGAGGTCCAGTCGATGGTTTCGAAGGCGGTGTCGCGGAGTGCTGCGGCCTTGGCGTTCGCGGGGTCGGCGAGGGCAGCGCGGATGCGGGGGTCGTGGTCGTCGACGACCAGGTCGACGCCGGCCAGGTGCTGGAGTTCCAACAGCTCCGAGAGGCTGTACGACGCCTCGGCCGGACCGCGGCGCGCGAGCAGCACGATCTCGCGATCTTGGTGTGTCGCGAGAACAGAGAGCGCTCTCTGGGCGATCTCGGTGTTTCTCAGGGCTGCGGGATCAGTGGTGAGGATGCGGGCTACGTCCAGGGCGACGTTCCCGGTGCCGGCGATGACGACTCGGCCGGCCGGGAGATGGACGGCATCGACCTCGGGGTGGTCGTTGTACCAGCTGACCAGGCGGCGGGTGGGGATGCTGCCGGGGAGATCCTCGCCGGGGATACCGAGTCGGCGGTCGGTTGCGCTGCCGACGGCGTAGATCACTGCGTTGTGGTGAGCCAGCAGATCCTCATGCGTGAGATCCCGCCCGATCTCAACGCCGAGCATCGTGCGGGTCCGCGGGTGATCGTGGAAACGGGCGAAGCGGTCGGCGACCTTGCGGGTGGCCGGATGATCCGGAGCGACGCCGTACCGGAGGAGGCCGCCGGGGGAGGGGAGGCGGTCGATCAGGGTGACCTCGGCGTTGGTGTGCAGCAGGAGGTCTTCGGCGGCGTACATGCCGGCCGGTCCGGTGCCGACGATCGCCACGCGCAACGGCAGTGGGGTCGAGGGTAAAGGGCGCGGTGGTTCGGGCTGTTCCCACACGTGGAAGTTCGGTGCCGGGTCGCCGGCCGGCGGGATCTCGTCGAAGTACGCGGCGTTGATCGCGGCGTACTGCTGCATCGGACCGGTCAAAGTCTCGATCGGGTGGATCGCGTCGGCCGGGCACGCGTCAGAACAGGCGCCGCAGGAGATGCAGGTTCTCGGGTCGACGTAGAGCATCTCGGTGCTGCCGAACGCGCGTTCTTGCGGTGTCGGGTGGATGCAGTTGACCGGGCAGACCGACACGCAGCTCGCGTCGCTGCAGCACGACTGCGTGATCGCGTAGGGCATCCGGAACTCAGATCAGGTGCGCGCGGCGGTAGATGGCGACGGCCGGCCGGGTCAGCAGGCCGACCGAGGAGAGGAACTCCATCAGCCCGGCACAGCTCGAGCGCAGCATCGACTTGTAGTGCTCGTTGGCTCGGGCTTCCCGCAGAGAGCGCTCTACGTCGAGGCCGGCGGCGGCGTACGCGGCGCTGTTCACCATGCTCGTGATGATGAAGTACGCCGCGGCGGCCACGATCACGCTGCTCTTGAGGCGCCGGATCTTGCCCGCGTTCGCGAGCTGCTCGCGGACTTCCTCGCGGGCGAACTTCATGTGCCGGGATTCCTCGACCACATGGATGTTGCTGATAGTTCGTACGAAAGCAACGATGCGGTCGTCGCGCATCCAGTCCCGCTGCATGACATCGGTGACCTCCTCGGCGACCAGGATCGCGGCGTACGCGGTCTCGGCCGAGGCGAGGGTCTTGAAGGCGCGACCGAGTTCGATCACGTGGCGGCGCGGCCGGTACGCCGGGGCGCCGAGTTTGGCGGCACCGCGGGCGAACATGATCGAGTGCCGGCATTCGTCGGCGATCTCGGTCAGCGCCCACTGGAAGTCCGGATCGGTCGGATCCTTGGCGTAGAAGTCGCGCAGCATCATCTGCTGCAGGATCATCTCGAACCAGATCCCGGTACTCGCGACCGAAGCCGCCTCCTGCCGGGTGAGCGCCTTCTGGCGGTCCTCACCCATCTCGTGCCAGTACGCCGTGCCGTACAGGGTGCTCCACTCGGGAGTCAGACCGTGCAGCCCGGTGTCGAGCGGCGTGTCCCAGTCGACCTCGACGAGCGGGTCGTACGACACCGCGTCCGCCGAGCGCAGCAGCTGGGCGGTGACGCGCTGGTCGGTTCCGGAGTCGGTCGCAGTCATGGTCGTCTCCGTTCGTCGGGATAAGCCATCTCCGATGTTACATCGCTAATGTCAGATGTCTAGAGGGGTCCGCGCGGCGGCAGCGGCTACCGTGGGTGAGTGGGTAAGCGTTGGTGGGTCGTCGTCGCTGGGGTGCTCGTGGTTGGGGTCTGGAGTGCGCGCGGCAAGGACGAGCCGCAGTCGGCTCCGGAGACCGTCGTGTCGACCAAGTCCACGCCCAAGCCGACGAAGTCCGCGCAGCCGCCACCGGCTGAGCGGTCGGTGGGGAACTGGTACGACGACTACGATCCGGCGCACTTCGCCGTACAGGTCCGGAAGTCGGCCAAGAAGGCCGCCGTGAACCCGCAGCTCCTGATGGCGATCCTCTACAACGAGGACTACAAACCGCACAACCCGGAGCTCGAGCGTTCCTGGCAGCGGATCAAGCCGGACGCCTCCTTCGGGATCGCGAACATGCACCGCGCAGCGTTCGACGAAACCAAACGCAACCGCTTCGCCAAGCGTCAGTGGGAAGAGCTCCCTGACCACCCCGACCTGGCCATCGAAGCCGCCGCCTGGCACCTCCACGATCTCGCGAACCGCATCCCGGCCAACCGTTCGTCCAAACTCACCAAGGACGAACTACTTGCCCTCGGCTACAACGCCGGCGCCGGCAACATGCGAGCCTTCGCCCGCGGCGCCCACCCCGGCCCCCAAGCCCAGTCCTACCTCAACAACCTCCACGAGAACTGGCAGAAGTCAGGCAAGGCTGTCACCTGACTCGGCAGACGTACCTAAGAACGGGTAGTAGTGCCCGAAATCCAGCCGCCCGCACATCCTCCAGGCGTGCGGCCGCTCGCACCCACCGACCACTACCCGTCCTTCGGTACGCTCTCGCCGCCGTCGACAACGACCATGCCGCGGCGAGGTGCCTGTAGCGGGCGAGGGCTCCGGGCGTGGGGTGGGTT
>NZ_SMKA01000456.1 GCF_004348455.1 Kribbella albertanoniae | reverse complement strand
CGGCGGATCGGGCGGCGGGGGCCGATCAGGCGCGGGCCGGCCAGGCGGTCCTCAAGCCGGCGGGCCTCGCGGCGGATCGGCTGGGCGATGTACTCGCCGAGGATCACGCCCGACGCGATGGCGATCGCGATCGCGACCGCTGTGGCCAGGCTGACGATCCCGATCAGGTTGCCGAGCCCGGTCAGCTCGTACAAACCCTTGTAGATGGTGAGTCCCGGCAGCAACGGGACCGTGCCGGAGACGACCACCACCAGTGGCGGTACGCCGGACCTCCGGCCGAGCGAATAGCTCCCGAACCCGACCGTGAACGCGGCCGCCGCGGTCGACCAGGCCGGCCCGAACTCGGCCCGCGTCATCAGCGTGAACACCAGCGAACCCGCACCACCGATCACCGCAACCGGCAGCAACGCCCGCAGCGGCGCGTACGACGCATAGGCGAACGCGACCGCCATCAGCGCGCCGGCCCCGACCATGATCGGCAGGTTCGAGAGCTGGATCGTCTGCGCCTCGATGCCGACGTGGAACCCGAGCTTGATGCCGATCGCGAGACCGAGGCTGACCCCCGCGATGATGCCGCCGGTGAGCAGCATCGCCTCGAGACTGCGTGCTGCCGCGGTCACGTAGTACCCGGTGATGGCGTCCTGAACCGCACCGGTCAACGCGATTCCGGCCAGCAACATAATGATGCCTGCGGCAACGACCAACGACGGTTTCACCGGCGCATGAACGGCGTACAGAACGAGCGCGACCGCGGTCGCGACGAACGCTCCAGCGACCTGCTGATAGAACGCGGGCAACCGCTGACGGTTGAACCACCGGTTGTTGAGATCGATCACGATCGCCGTCACGAACGCAACCAGCGTGATCAGCCAACCACCACCGAGCAGCAGCGTCGCCCCACCCGCCATCACGCCCCACGCGATCACCGCAGTCCATCGCGGGTACGGCGGTCCGGCCGACGTCAGGCGGGCCAGTTCGCGGCTCGCCTCGTCGCGGGTGACTTCGCCGCGCGAGTACCGGCGTACCAGGCGGTCGACCTCGGTCAGCCGGGAGAAGTCCTGCGACCGGTAGCGGACGACGCGCATATGCGTCTCGGGCGCGGTATCCGGCGACGCCTGGTACGAGATCGCGATCGACGTGAACGTGATGTCGACCTCACAACCCCGCAGCGCACCTGCCGCTGTCACACCGAGGATGGTCGCCGTGGCATCCGCCGTACCAGCTCCACTGGACAGCAACACCTCGCCGATCCGCAACGCCAGGTCCAGCGTCCGGTAAACCTCCCGCTGCTCGTCCAGATCCGTCACCCCACCAGCACATCACACCGCCCCGTACCATCGCCGCATGCACACCGGCGGACGTGATGCTGACGACTCTTGGCTGGAAGGCGACGTGGTCCCCATGAGGGGCGGCGGCGACACCGGGTTCCTGCCCGAGGTCGAGCGCGTGATGGAGGTCCTTGACTCGGATCACGCGTGGTTCCACTGGTGGCGAAGTGTCAGCAAAGCACCGGTGCTCGACCTCGCGATCTTCCTCCTCCGCACCCCGCAGTCACTAGCGTCTGTTGAGGCGAACATCTACGCAGGCTGCGACGAACGGGTGGTCAGGGGCCGCCGCAGGCACCTGGTCCGCATGCACGTCGACAGCGATGAACTCAGCGCTCTCGAACCCGACGAGCGGCGATTGCTTGCGCTACCCACTGTTCTCGACGGGATCTCCCGCGTCACAACTCATCTGAAGATCGTCGGCGTGCCCCCACCCGTGCCTCCAGCAGCTCAACCGGCCCCGCTGCCACCTGGCGTCCTCCGCCGCCGCCGGCTGAAGGAACTCCTCGACTAGAGCCGCTCGAGCGCGTCCCGCAGGAAGGCATCGCGCCGCTCGGTCGCCCCTGCCCAATCAAGGACGGTCGGCGTGTTGAGCGCCGCCACCGCATCCCAGTACGCACTGCCGCCGGTTGCCCGCAGCCCGTAAGTGATGGCCATCTGCTTCCGCAGCTCCCCGAAATCCACGCCTGGATCGCCAACCCCCGCCGTCTTCCAGTCGATCAACACACACTCGGTCGGGCTGGTCCACGCCACATTCCCCGGCCAGACATCCCCATGCAGAAACACAGTCGGCCCTCGTGGCGGCTCGATCCCTCGTACGACGTCATCCGCCAACCGCAGCAGTGGCGTCGTCGGCATCATCCCCAGCCGCCGATCCTGCGCGAAGTCATCCACCGCAATTGGCCGTACCCGAAGCGGTAGCTCCGGCCTCGCCTCCAGCGGCACATGCACGCGGTCCAACGCGGCTCGGACCCGCTCGAGGTCGGGGTTGGTCGGCCACGTCGTGCTGCCGACCGCCGTCTCCACCGATGCCGGGACGTCGAGGTCCACCCCCAACAACCGAGGCGCCGGTACGCCGTACTCCTCCGCGACCGCCAGCGCCGCAGCCCCGGTCGCGATCATCGCCGCATCAATCCGCGGAGTCACAGCCCGCAGTACGACGTCCTGCCGCCGCCCGCCGACCCCGACCGTCACCCGCCAGGGCCCCTGCTCCCCGTGCAACGGCCGCACCGACACGACCACCGCCCCGCCGCCAACACACCCGGCGACCCACTCCAACACCCGCTCGGCCGGCATCCCGCCGCCTGCGCTTCTACCCTTCCCGCACTCAGCGAGCCTGCCACACCCCCGGGTACCCCACAACCACCTCCCGCAGCACCTCCACCCCGTCCCCATCAAACGGCAACAGACGGGCCACTCACCATCACGGCGGGTTGGGCGGAAAGCACCCTCACCACTGGCCGCAACAACAGCCCGTCGGCCGTAGGCGACGGGGACCTCTCGTTGCCCACCTCGCCATCCGGGTCAGCCACGCACCGGCCCGCAACGCCGCTTTGTCGGCCGCCGTGGTGGTCGAGTCCCGTGCGGACCGCGCCTTTGTGGAACATCACTGCCAGTATGTGCAAATTTGCTTCCACTGATCGCCGGTTGGGCGCCGGAACGGATGCGCCCGGTGCAGTGGGTCGGTGGATGGTCGCCGCTGCGGCCGGTTCAACTGCTGGGGTGGCTGGGTGTTGCGGTGGCTGGGCCGGATGGCGAGGTCGGCGACCGCGTGATCGTCGCCTGGGGCTGACGGGCTCGGGTTGCCGCAGGCAGGAGGCGGTCGGTGATCGTGTGGACCTTGCCTGGGGCTGACGAGCCGGGGGCTGCGGTTGATGCTTGTGCGGTCTGTTGGGTGGGCCGGCTGTGTTGGTCGGGAATGAACGGCATATCCGGACGCCGTTCCTGTCCGACCAGTGGGTGCTGGGGGTCGGGGGTGTACCGGCGAACGGGTAGTGGT
>NZ_SMKA01000455.1 GCF_004348455.1 Kribbella albertanoniae | reverse complement strand
GGTTGTAGGCGGCGAGGGTGGCGCGGAGGATCTCGGTGCCTTCCATCAGGGAGAAGCCGGCGCCGATGCAGCGGCGGGCGCCGCCGCCGAAGGGCATCCAGGTGCCGGGGGCCGGCGGGTCGTCGGAGAGGAAGCGCCGCGGGCGGAACTCGGCCGGCGCAGGGAAGTGCTCGGCGTCGCCGTGGACGAGGCCCATGGCGGCCAGGATCGTGGTGCCGCGCGGTAGGCGGTAGCCGGCCACATCGGTGGTCTCGGTCAGCCGACGGCCGACCTGGTAGACGACCGGGCGCAGGCGCAGGGATTCCTTGACGATCGCCTCGAGTTCACCGTCGGCGCCGTGATCGGCCGCGTGCTGCCCGAACGCGAGGTCCTCCGGCCGGCGGGCGAGCTCGTGGAAGGCCCAGGCCAGTGCGGTCGCGGTCGTCTCATGACCGGCCAGCAGCAGCGTGACCAGCTGATCGCGGAGCTCGACGTCGGTCCATTCGCCGGCCGCGAGCAACCGCGAGAGCACGTCGGTACGGCCGGTCAGGTTTCCGCGTCGGCGCGCGATCTCGTCGTACAGGATCTGGTCGATCTGTTCCTGCGCACGCAGGAAGGTCCGCCACGGCGGGATCCGGAGCAGCGGCCGGTAGAAGGCGCCCAGCATGATGATCGGCGACACCGAGACGATCTTGTCCACCAGCGGTCGCAGCGTGTTCAGCCGGTCGTGATCGGTCACGCCGAAGATCACTTGCAGGATGATCTCCAACGTCAGGTTGCGCATCCGGTGGTGCATCTCGAACGGTGTGCCGATCGGCCAGCCGGCGACTTCGGCGACGGCGAGTTCGTGCACCATCTCGGCGTACCCGCGTAAGGCCTGACCGGAGAACGCCGGCATCAGCTGGCGTCGCATCCGCACGTGGTCCTCGTCGTCGAGCAGGAGCAGCGAACTCGACCCCATCACCGGCTCGAGCGCGGTGTTGCCCTCACCGGCGTGCATGACCGAAGGCGATCCGCCGAAGACCTCACGGATGTGATCCGGCCGGCTCAGCACGACACACACCCGGCTCTTCGGAACCAGTCGGATCGTGAAGACATCGCCGTACTGCTCGCGCATCCGAGGCAGGATCGTCTTGCGGTGGCTCGCGAACAGAGCGCTCTGCACCAAGGTCGGCCAGCGCGGCCCGGGCGGCAGTGTGCGGGCGGTCTGGCGATCGAGGGTGCGGGAACCGAGCAGTGGTGTCGGAGCCATCCTTCGACGTTACGTCACACTGGTGAACGCTGAGCATCGAATGCGACAAGCGCAGCAACGATCCTGGGCAACTGATCGTCGCTGCCCGGGTCGAGGCCGGTCAGTCTGGCGACCTGTTTGAGCCGGTAGTCGACGGTGTTCGCATGGACGTGCAGGTCGGCCGCGGTCTGGCGGCGGCTGCGGGCGTTGTCGAGGTAGCAGCGCAGGGTGGAGAGCAGGTCGGCTCGGTCTTCGAGCGGAGCGAGCAGCTGCGCCAGTCGGTCGCGCGCCGGGCTCGGCCGACTCAGCTGGAACTCCAGCACGAGGTCATCGAGCTCGTAGACACCCGGTGGATGGCGATGGATGCGGATGACATCGAGCAGGTCTCTGACCAGTGCGGCCGCAGCCGGTACGTCGGATGGCGGGCTGGTGGTGATCGCCAGGGTGATGTCGACGCCGGCGACCCGGCTCAACCTGGTGCGGAGGTTGTCGACCTCGCTGCGGGTGCACGGGAGTAACGCGATCCCGCCGTCGACGGACAAGTTCGCCATACTGCCTGCTAGTCGGTCGAGCTCGACCCGGACCCGCCGAAGCTTGCGTCGGGCAACGATCTCCGGGTCGACGCCTGGCTGTTGCTCATCCGGGTGGGTGCCGAAGGCGAGGCCGGCCACGAGGTACTCGGCCGGCAGTCGTACGCCGGTCCGCACCGCAGCCTCGTCAACTGCGCGCCCGTCGAGTAGGGCGGCGAGCACTGCCTGCCGAGAGGCCTGGTCCTCGCCTGCGATCGACTGGCGTTCCTCGAAGTAGCTCGCCGACACGACCGCGGTGACCTGCTGCAGGAAGTCGAGGATCAGCCGGTTGAGCAGGATCGCGTCGGACAACTCCTCAGGCCGGAACCCGGCTGCGACGTCGTCGGCGCAGACCTTCCCACCCAGGTGGTACGCGGCCAGCAACGCCTCTAGCGGCACACCCTCCTCGGCCCGCCGCCGCGCTGACTCCCTGAGGGGTGCGAGAACGTCACCGGTCGGTACGACGCCCGTCCGGAAGGTCTCGATGAACGCCCGGAGCGACTGGTCGGTGATCCGACGGATATCGCCCTGCAGTTCCTCGGTCGGGAGCTGCGCATACAGCGGGATCTCCGCGACCAGCCTCGTCAGTACGTCGTCGACCAGCCGCGGCAGGCGGGACCGGACGAGCTCGTGCACCGGCACGCCGCCCGAACGCAGATCCTTGTGATCCGTCACAACAATCACCCCTCGAACTCTGGGCATGGCCCCAGCGACCGGCAGGCGCTTTGGGGTCGAACATTACTACCCAGAAGTAGAGTGCTGGACCGACCGCAAAGGGTGATGACAATGAAGCGACGGGTACTGCTGGCAGTAGGAGTGATGCTGGCCGGCCTGGTCAGCCCAACGACGGCCCACGCCGCCGATGGGTTTGAGTACGTCGCTCTCGGCGACTCGTCCGCGGCCGGGCCGCTGATCCTGCCGCAGATCAACCTGCCCTGCCTGCGGTCGTCGGCGAACTACCCGCACGTTGCCGCTGCCGCGCTCGGCGCTCGGCTGACCGACGTGACATGTTCCGGGGCAGAGATCCCCGACTTCAGCGGAAAGCAGTTCGGCTTCGTGCCCCCGCAGTACAGCGCTCTGAAGTCGACGACCGACCTGGTGACGGTCGCCATCGGAGCGAACGACGCGGGCCTCTTCCCGGTCGCCCTCAGCTGCCTCAACCTCCTGCCCGCTCCCGCCGGCATCTCCTGCAAGGAGCGCTACACCGCGGGCGGTACCGACCAGCTCGCCGCTCGCATCGACGCCACCGGTCCCGCTCTGGGCAAGGCCCTCGACCACATCCGCGAACTCGCCCCCAACGCCCGCATCATCGTCACCGGCTACGGCACCTACATCCGCCCCGGCGGCTGCTTCCCCAAGGTCCCCGTCTGGCCCATCGACGCCGACTACCTCCAAGGCACCATCGACCACCTCAACCGCATGATCGCCACCCAGTCCGCCGCCCACGGCGCCACCTACCTGGACCTCCGCACCCCCAGCATCGGCCACGACACCTGCGCCCCCGCCACCACACGCTGGCTCGAAGGCCTCATCCCCGGCTCCGACGCAGCCCCCCTACACCCCAGCCGCCGAGGCATGGC
>NZ_SMKA01000454.1 GCF_004348455.1 Kribbella albertanoniae | reverse complement strand
GGCCCACCCTCAGCCTGTGTCGCGGCCGTGCCACCTTGCCTGGCTCCCCAAGCCGCCTGCTTCTGCTCAGGCCCGCTCGCAGTCTGACCGACGGCCTGCTGCTCGGCACCCCAGGCGGTCTGACTCCCGGTCTGCTCTGCCCCAGCACCCCACCCGGTCTGACTGGCGGTCTGCTCTGGCCCGGCGGCACCCCACCCGGTCTCCTGCTGCCCGCCCCAGGGACCACCGTTACTCTGCCCAGCACCCCAAGCGCTAGGACCAGCCTGCTGACCGCTCGCCCCCCACGGGTCATGAGCACCTGCAGTGCCCTGACCGGACGCACCAGCCTCCTGCTGCCCACCCCAAGACGTGCTGCCCGTCTGCTCACCACCCGCGGACTGCTGCGCACCCCAGGAACTCACCTGGCTCTGAGGCGCATCACCCGCAGTCTCCGGCGCCGTGGCCCCAGCAGAGGCATCCGTGCCCCACACCTGCGTCTTCTCCTCCGAAGCCGCAACACCCCAACTCTGCTGACCCGCCTCCTGCTGCAAATCCGGATCCACACCCCACCCCGACTGCACCTGCGCAGCCTCGCCAGCCGCCTGCCCACCCGAGCCAGACTGAGCCTCCCCACCCCAGGTCGGCTGTACTTGAGTGGCGTCGTCACCGGTCTGCCCGCCCCAGGTCGGCTGCGCCTGCGTGGTCTCGCCACCCGCCTGCTCGCCCCAGGTCGGCTGTGGCTGGGCAGCGTCGCCACCCGCCTGCTCACCCCAGGTCGGCTGGACCTGCGTGGTCTCGCTGTCCGGCTCGGCGCTCGCCTGGACCTCGGTGGTTTCCTCCACAGCACTCGACTCACGGGGCTTACGTGCAGCGTTGGGAGCCTGAGTCCAACTCACATCGGACCACCCTTGCTCACCACCATCCGCCACACCACCAGCGCCAGCCGCTACCGCTCCACCGTCGCCACCCGCAGCTCCCCAAGCCTCCGTCGTACCAGCCTGAGCCCCGCCGTCCGCCTCGGCGCCCCACCCACTGGCCGCGGTCTGCGTTCCGGTGTCCGCCTCGACACCCCACCCACCAGCAGCACTAACACCCGCCTGTACGTCAGTCTCGCCCTCAACACCCCAATCGCCGTCCGAGGCACCCCACCGACCGCCACTGGCGTCCGCCGTACCAGCCTCTGCCGCTGCGTCCGCCTGAGCATCCGCCTCCGCGTCAGCCTGCGCGTCAGCCTCAGGCGTGTCAGCCAGCCGTAGCGTCCACCCGTTCGGCGCAGCCTGCTCCTCACCCGGTGAGGTGACCTCACCCTCCGGAGCGGCCTCAACAACCTCCGGAACCGGCTGCTGCGTCCAGTGCTCAGGTGGCGCCGGCGCAATCTCCGGCGCGTTCCAGGTAGCCCGCGCCCGCTCGAACGGCGTCAGCCCGTCATCCCCACGCACCTCACCGCTCGCAGCGGCCGGATCGCCGCCACCCACCGGCGCTACCGCAGCCAGCCGAGGCCCACTCTCGGCCTCATCCGGATTAGGCCACCAGCCACCCTGCTGCGGAGGTGAAGTCGTATCCCACCCACTCTGCGTCGCACCCCACGTCGGAGCACCAGCGCCGGACCCCTCCTGCACAGACGCAGTAGCCCCCCAACCCTGCTGGGGCTGAGCGCCAACCTCAGGCTCAGGCTCGGGCTCCGCCGACACCGGCTCCTGGGACGCCGTCACACTCCAAGCTGGCTGTCCGTCGTCGCTTGCCGCGGCCCCGTCCACCGGCTCAGGCTCTGTGGAACCGACCGCTTCTTTCTCGGTCCGATTGGTCCACTGCTTCCCGTTCCACCAGCGAATGGTGTCGGGCTGCCCGGTCGGATCCGGGTACCAGCCTGCGGGAGGGTTGCTCATACGTTCACCGTAACTTCAGCGCGTGTCAGAAAGGGCGTGGTTCCGAGCCTCAGACACCGTCCTCCTGGCCCAGGCTGAAGGCGGCCTCCAGGTCATGTGTCGAGTACGCCCGGAACGCGATGTGCGTCTCCGTGCTCAGTACGCCGGGAACCCTGTTCACGTGGTCCGGAATCACGGTCGCCAGCTCGTCGTGATGAGCGACCCGGATCATCGCGATCAGGTCGAGCCCGCCGGTCACGGAGTACACCTCGCTGACTCCAGCGATGGCCGCCACCTGCTCGGCGACCTCCGGAATCCGCGCGACATCGGCCTTGATGAACACGATCGCGGTGACCATGTCGTCCTCTCCTCGAAGCACACTCGGACGTGCCGAAGCATAGTGGCGACCACCCCCGGAGCAGCGGAGAACCCGTCGATTTGGCGCATTCGAACATACGTTCTAATATGTGTCCATGACGATTCACTCGGCCTGCGCCCCCGACGAGCAGATGCTCGCCGGGAGTTTCGCGCGCCGAGCGGGCGGTCGGTTCACTCTGGTTCCACCGCCCGATTCCCGGCCGGCCGGGACCTTCTTCCCACCCAGCGAGCCGTATCAGCCACCCGACGACGTCTACGACAACCTGTTGTACGCCGACGATCCTGAGGCGCCGACGGTGTTCAGCGAAGAGGATGTGTACGACGACGACCTCCCGCCGATGTCGGCCGTCGACCAACTGGAGTGGGAGCTGTGGGCCTCCGCCGACCAGGACGAAGCCGAGCTATTCATGCTGCGCCAGTCCGCGCCGGCCTGGGTGTTCCTACCGCCCGGCGGCGACCTCGCGGCCGCACTGGAAGAGACCCGCCCGCAATGCCTGTCACCGATGGCCCTGATCGAGTACATCAAGGCGACCTCGCGGCTCGCGTCCTGGGCCGAGGCGATGAAGGCCGGCGCCATGGCGACTTTCTTCCGCCAGCGCAAAGCGCAAGAGGCCGAGACCCCGCGCCCCGAGGTGATCGACTCGTCAGGCCGACCGGTCGACCCGGAGCGGTCCTGGGCCGCCGAGATCGGCGCAGCGCTACACCTGTCGACGAACACCGTAGCCCAGCACATCGAGACCGCCCTGCACCTCACCGGCCCCGTCGCCGCCACCCTGACCGCCCTGCGAACCGGAGCCATCTCCTGGTCGAAGGCCCTTGCGATCTCCGAAGCAACCCGAGGGCTGTCCGACGAAGACGCAAAGTCGGTCGAGACCCACGTCCTGCGCCGGGCCGCCTCCCAGACGAATGCCAACCTCCGCCGGTCCCTCCGCACCCAGGTCGCCAAGCACCAAGCCAGTGCCGAAGCCGACGGTCACCGAAACGCCGTCCGCGAACGGACCTGCAAAATCGTCCCCCTGCCCAACGGCATGGCCGGCCTCTGGATCGTCCACACCGCCGACCAGATCCAGCAGATGTGGGTAGCAATCCAAGCCAGCTCCGACCTGGCCAAGCGCCCCACCCCCGCCCCAACCACCACATCCCCCA
>NZ_SMKA01000453.1 GCF_004348455.1 Kribbella albertanoniae | reverse complement strand
GGTGAGGGTTAGTGAGGCGAGGAGGGACAGGGCGGCGAAGGTGGCGATGGCGGGGGCTGGGGCGGTGAGATCGGCGAGGGTGCCGGCGAGGATGGCGCAGATGCCGAAGGTGGTCATGCGGAGGGCGGACTCGGTGCCTAGGACTTGGCCGCGGAGGTCTGGGGGAGTGAGGTCGACGAGGACCTCTTGCTGGGCCAGTGAGGCGGCGTAGCCGCAGCTGCCTAGGGCTACTACTGCGGCTAGCAAGGGGAGTGGAAGGTCGAAGGCGAAGGCCAGGAAGGGGATGGCCAGGACGATGCGGAGCCAGCGGGCGGCTGTGCGGCGTTGGGAACGGTTGAGGAAGCGGCCGACGATCAGGTCGCCCGACAGCATGCCGGCTGCTCCGGCGGCGAGCAGCCAGCCGGCGTCCGCACCGGCGTACGGGACGAAGAGGGCTTCGCAGCCGACGACGAGTCCGTTGGGGATGGTGAGGGCGAGGAGCAGCGGGCGGGTGCGGGTCTGGCCGAGCAGGAGCCGATTGCCGCGCCATGTTTCGGCGAGGCTGGTGCGGGCGCCGCGTCGCGGGGAGCGATCGCGCAGGCCGAAGCGGAGGGCCGGGATGGTGAGCGCGGAGCAGGCGGTTGCCAGCCAGAGTACGGTCTGCGGACTCATTGCCTGGAGCAACAATCCGGCCAGGCCGAAGCCGGCGATCTGCATGGCGCCGACGGACAGGTTCATCGCCGAGCGGCCGAGGACGAACTGCTCGGCCGCGACGACGTCGTTCAGCAGACCCCAGCGGACGCCGGAGCCGATCGACAGGCCGTAGGCGACCAGGAGAGCGAGGACCAGGCGGGCTGCGGCCGGGAGTTCGAAGGCGGCTTGGATGCCGACGGCAACGGTCGACAGGCTCGCGAGGACGATCAGGAGGCGGCGCGGCCGGGCGGTGTCGGCTGCCGACATCAGGGTCGAGACGCCGAGGACCTGCGCCAGCGACGGTCCGAACATGACGAGCGCGGCCAGCAGCGCCGAACCGGTCGCCGCGTTCACGAGCAACGCGAGCGTCAGGCTGGTCATGGTCGAGGACGCGTTCCCGAGAGCGCTCCCGATCCACAGTCCGCGGAACTCGGCGTTCGCGAAGATCTGCCGGTAGCTGGGCGTGCCGGCGGTGGGCGGTGTGGTGCTGAGACTCATGTCCGGAAGCTTCCGTGGTGACACAGCGACGGCCTAGAGTTTCGGGTGGAGGCGAAACCATTGTCCGAATTCCTCGTCGACGCCGACACCTTGGCGAACGCGCGCTTCGCCACGTCGGAGCTCACCGAGACCGTGTCGGCGCTGAAGCTGCTGCTCCGGCCGGTCGAGCCGTGGTTCCGGGCCTGGAAGGACACCCATCGGCCCGCGTTCGAGGCCCGGCTCGCTGCGGAACCGGTCTGGGCCGCGTTGCTGGACAGCGCGTTCGGCCGGAGCTGGTCGGCGGACTTCCTGACCAGCCTCCCGCTCGACCCGGACGCGAAGATCGCCGATGAGCTCGACTTGATGATGCGCTTGGACGACGACGAGGTTCGCGCGGACTTGCGGGTGGTGCGCGAGCGCCTGCCCGCGATCCTGGAGTCAGAGAGCGCTCTCGCCGCGACCGCTGCCGACCTGCTCATGTGGGTCTGGACGCACACGGTCGAGCCGGACTGGCCGCGCCGCCGACGTCTGCTCCAGGCCGACATCGTGTCGCGGACCGCGCGACTCAGCGAGCAGGGGTGGTCCGGCGTGCTGCGCGGGCTCGGTCCTGACGTGCAGTGGCTCGGCGACGGCCGGATCCAGGTGAATCGCTGGGACTATCCGGTGACCGACGTCCGCGGGCGTTCGCTCATGTTCATTGCAACGCACACGCAACGCGTCAGCGTCAGTTGGCGGCTGCCTGATCGGTTCGCGCTGACCTATCCCGTGACCGGCATCTTCGCCGGAACGGCCGTTCTGGCCGAACCCCTGGTCGAACTCCTCGGCCGCAACCGCGCACGCATCCTCACCACGGCCATCGACCCGATCAGTACGACGGCGCTCGTCGCCACCACCGGGCTGTCGCTCGCCACCGTCTCCGACCACCTCCGCGTCCTGACCGCAGCCGGTCTCCTCGAACGCCGTCGCTCCGGCCGCTCGGTCCTCTACTGGCAATCCGACACCGGCCACCGCGTCACTCAAGCTCCACCGGAAACTCCTCAGCAACTGACCTAGCATTCCGGAAGCAGGATGTCCGGAAGGAGTCCTAGCATCGGCTCATGGAACGAGAGTTCGCCGGCGAGGTCATCGAGTGGCGCGGCCCAGCGCCGTACTACTTCCTCCCCGTCCCGGAATCCGACAGCGTCGCGCTGCGGGCGGCTGGCTCTGAGGCTGGTTACCGGGAGTGGGGGATGCTGCCGGTCCAGGTCCGGATGGGCAGTACCGAGTGGAAGACGTCGCTGTGGTCGAGGGACGGCGGCTATCTGCTTCCGCTGAAGGACGCCGTACGGAAGCCTGCCGGGCTTGATGCGGGCGATGCGGTGGAAGTCCGGATCGAGTTCGCTGCGGTACGGCGCCCGCCTCGGAAGCAGAAGCAGCAGCGGGTGAGCGTTCCGCGGGGTTCTCGGGAGCCGGTCCGGGCCGAGCAGCTCACGATCGTTCCGGCGAACCAGGCGACGTGGGACGACCTGCGCGCGGTCTTCGGAGCGAGCGGCGACACGAGTCGGTGCTGGTGTCAGCGGTTCCGGATGCTGCCGAAGGAGAGTTGGGCGTCGGAGGGGCCGGACGAACTCTCCGCCCGGCTGCGCGACCAGACTGCCTGCGACGACCGGAAGGCGCCGACTACGAGCGGGCTGGTGGCGTACCTCGACGGCGAGCCGGTCGGGTGGTGTGCGGTTGCGCCGCGCGCGGATCACCCGCGGCTGTTGCGCGACAACCGGGTGCCCTGGGAGGGGCGCAACGAGGACAAGACGGACGCCAGCGTCTGGGCCGTGACTTGCTTCGTGACGCGCGTCGGCTACCGGCGTCGAGGTGTTGCCGGTGCACTCGCTCGGGCTGCCGCGGAGTTCGCCCGGGAACGCGGTGCTAGTGCCGTGGAGGGCTACCCGGACTTCGTGGACGGTGGATCGGTCGGGACCCTCGCCATGTTCGCCGGCGCCGGGTTCGCCGAGGTCAGCCGGCCGGGCCGCCGCCGCGCCGTACTGCGCATCGACTTCTGAGCGCGCACGTCCTCGTCGTGTTGCGGGGTGGGGGTGTGGAGTCGGCGGGGATAGTGGACGCATGACGAGTTCGGTGGGCGAGCCGGGGACGGCGGTCCTTGCTTCGCGGCGGGTTCTGGGGCGGGAAGTTTGGTTGGTGCTGGCGTTGTCGCTGGGGGCTTCGGGGGTGGCGGCGCTGATCTCGTTCACGG
>NZ_SMKA01000452.1 GCF_004348455.1 Kribbella albertanoniae | reverse complement strand
CGAATACAGTCGACCAGCTCGGCGGAGGTGCGGAGCGCTACTGCGATCCCCTCGCCAGTGAGTGCGTCGATGTAGCCGGCTGCGTCGCCGACGAGCAGCACGCGGCCGGACACTCGGTGCTGGACGCGTTGGCGAAGTGGGCCGGCGCCCATGACAGTGCTTGCCGGGGTGGCGCCGCAGAGGCGGCGCTTGAGGGCGGGGAACGCGTTGAGGTGCGAGTCGAAGGTGCCGCGCGCGGTGGTGAGGATGGCCACGCCGACCAGGTCGTCGGCCACCGGTGTCACGTAGGCCTCCCCCAACCGAGACCAGTACACCTCCACCAGGTCCGTCCAGGGGGAAACCTGGAAGTGCTGGCGGAGTCCACGACGGGTGGCCGCGGAACCGGTCGGGGTGCCACAGTGGGCGCTCCTCTCCCCCGACAAGCCCAGCTGGCGGCGGATGGGTGAGTGGAGACCATCGGCGGCGGCCAGGTAGCGGGCGGTGTGTCCGGCGGCGACGACCGAGGTGGCGTTCTGGGTGATCGGACCTACTCGGGCGGGGACGACGGGGACGTTCAGTTGGGTGAGGCGGTCGAGCAGAGCCTGGTGCAGGGTGGTTCGGCGGACGCCTAGGCCGGGGCCGGCTCTGAAGCGGGCGTCTACGGCGTGGTCCGCGTCGAGGTAGCGGATGCCATGGAACGGTCTGCCGGAGAGGTGGACGCCCAGTCGGCGCAGGTACTCGACGGCACTGTGGGCGATGCCTTCGCCGCAGGCCTTGTCGATCGGGCCTTGGCGGGGTTCGAGGACTACTACGGACAGACCGGCCAGTGCGGCTCTGATCGCGGTGGCTGCTCCAGCGGGGCCGCAGCCGGCGACCAGGAGGTCGATCACTTGACCAGGGCTGCGCTGAGCGCCGCTTCCTCGGAGCGGATCCGTACGGCGAGCAGCGGGATGTTGAGCACAGTGAAGACTACTGCGGTGATCCAGCCGGTGTGAACGAGCGGTAGCGCGATCCCCTCGATCACCACAGCCACGTAGTTGGGGTGCTTCAGCAGCTTGTACGGACCGCGCGCCACCAGGTGCAGACCCGGTACGACGATCACCCGCGTGTTCCACTGCTGTCCGAGCACGCTGATGCACCACCACCGCAGTCCCTGCGACAGCACGACCAGCGCGAACATCGTCCACCCCAGTGCCGGGATGAACGGTCGCTGGAACGCCTCAACCAGGCACCCGGCCAGCAGTCCGGTGTGCAGAACCACCATGAACGGGTAGTGCCCGCGCCCCGACTCCACCCCGCCCTGGGCGAAGCTCCACTTGGCGTTGCGCAGCGAAACGACCAGCTCGGCGACGCGCTCGAAACCGACGAGCACCACCAGGACGACGTACCAGGTCATGACCACTCCAGCAGTACTAGCTCGGAACAGAAGCCTGGGCCCATGGCTAGGAGCAGGCCCTTGCCTGAAGGATGCAGGGCCATCGTGTCACCTAGGACGTGCAGTACCGATGAGGAGGAGAGGTTGCCGACCGCAGCGAGCGACTTCCAGGTCAGGTCGAGCGCACCGGGGCGTAGGTCGAGTGTCTCAGCCACTGCCTCAAGGACCTTCGGTCCACCGGGGTGACTCACCCACGTCCCGATGTCCGGCACAGTCAGCCCCTGGTCGGCCAAGAACCGCTCGACGTCGCCTCCGAGGTACTTCCGCACCACCTCTGGCACATCCGCACCCAGCACGATCCGGAAACCGCCGGAGCCCACGTCCCAGCCCATGACTCGCTCAGAGTCGGGATACAGCCGACTCCGGGTTGCGAGCACGGATGGTCCGGCAGCTAGCGGGTGTTCGGAGCCAGTCAGCACCACAGCGGCTGCACCGTCGCCAAAGAGCGCACCACCAACCAGGTTGGGCAGTGTGGAGTCGTCACGCTGCAGAGTCAGCGAACACAACTCCACCGACAGCAATACGGCGACCTGCTTCGGCCAAGCCAGCAAGTAGTCGTGCATCCGCGCTATCCCGGCCGCACCAGCCACACAACCGAGCCCGAACAGTGGCATCCGCTTGATGTCGTCCCGCAGCCCCAGCCGCATCGCAACCCGCGCGTCGATCGAGGGCGCGGCCACACCCGTCACTGTGGTGAACATCAGCACGTCGACGTCGGACAGCTCCAGCCCTGCGTCGGCGACCGCCCCGGCAACCGCCTCGGTGCCCAGCTCGACCGCAGTGGCGATCCATGCGTCGTTGGCCGCGCCGAAGTCCTTCAGTACGCCGTACTGCTCGATCGGCAGCGCGAGATGCCGCGTCGACACCCCTGCGTTAGCGTGCAGTCGCCGTAGCAAGGCAGTCCCGCGACCATTGGGCAAACACATCGCAGCGAATGCTTCCGTGAGCTCGGCCTGCTGGTACCGGTACGGCGGGAGCGCGGGCCGGACCGCCGCGATCCGTGTCATCGTGGCATCGTGGGCGCGGTGAAGGCACTGCGGACGCTGCAGGGACTGGCGCTCGCCAGCCATCTCGGGCCTACTGTCGCGGTCACCTCGCTGGTGACTGCCATGGCGTGGTCCGCCGGTCGCAGTCCCGCGGGGTGTCTCCTGGTCGCAGCAACGATCCTCACCGGCCACCTCTCGATCGGTTGGAGCAATGACGCGATAGACGCCGTCCGCGACACCATTGTGAACCGGACAGATAAGCCAGTGGTACGTAATCTGATAACTCGTCGCACACTCGCGGTCGCCGCCAGTGTCATGCTGGTTGTCACCATCCCCGTCTCACTGGCCAACGGAATCGCGGCCGGTCTGGTTCACCTGCTCTTCGTAGCGTGCGCCTGGGCGTACAACCTCGGTCTGAAGTCCACCGTCATCTCCTGGCTCCCGTACGCCGTTGCGTTCGGCGGACTGCCGTCGTTCGTGACCCTCGGAACCACCCACACCTGGGCACCGTGGTGGGCCACCACAGCCGCCGCGCTACTCGGGGTCGGTGCCCACCTAGCAAACGTCGTACCGGACCTGAAGGACGACCTGGCAACAGGTGTACGCGGCTGGCCACAACGCCTCGGTGCAAACGCCAGACTGCTCGCCCCACTCCCCCTGGCCGCAGCCACAGCGCTGCTGGTGATCGCACCTGCCGGGCCGATCGGACTGGTCGGGTGGATCGCGCTGGCAGTCGCATCAGGCCTGCTCACCACAATCGTGCTCTGGCGACAGGCACCCTTCCTGGTCACCATCGCCATAGCTGGGGTGAGCGTGGCCGCGCTGGTGCTGCGCGGCGGCGCGCTCTAGGCGGCGTCCGGCTTCAGGGGTGCGTTGCTGCCGAGGATGGCGGCAGTCAGGGCCTCTGCTGGTTCTTTGGCGGCTCGGGGGTTGGTGATGAGGACCAGGTCGATGGCGGGGAGCTCGGGGAGACCTGCGCTGGGTGGCG
>NZ_SMKA01000451.1 GCF_004348455.1 Kribbella albertanoniae | reverse complement strand
GCCCGCACCTGCCACGACACCCCGTCGACCGCCCGCACCGGCCCACGCGGGGTATCGAACTCGACGCTCAGGTTCTCCACCTTGAGCAACACTTCACCGGTAGTCATCGCATCAGCTTCGGGTCGAGGGCGTCCCGGATCGAGTCGCCGATGATCATGAACGAGATCGTCATCGTGGAGATGAACAACGCCGGCCAGATGAACAGGTGCGGGGTGTCCCGGTACGACGCAGCCACGCCGAACTGTGATCCCCACGAGATCGATGGTGGTTGCAGGCCGACACCGAGGAAGGTGAGCGCGGCCTCCAGACCGACCATGCCGCCGATTCCCAGGGTGGTCATCGCGAGCAGGGGTGCCATGGCATTCGGGAACACGTGTTTGCGCAGGATCCGCACCGGCGGTACGCCGATCGATCGCGCGGCCAGCACGTATTCGCGATTGCGCACGGAGAAGACCGTTGCCCGCATCAACCGCATGCCGCCCGGCCAGCCGATCAGCAGGATGACGCCGACGATGATCCAGATACTGCGGTTCGGCACCGAGTTCAGGATCACGATCAGGACGACGAGGCCCGGGATCGAGAACAGGACGTCCGCGGTCCGGGAGATCAGTGCGTCGATGAAACCCGGGAAGTAGCCGGCGAGCAGACCGAACGATCCGGCGAGAACGAACACCCCGAAGCTGGCGCAGATACTGACCAGGACCGACGGGCGGGCGCCGTACACGACGTTGGCGAAGTAGTCGCAGCCCTGGATGTCGAAGCCGAACGGATGACCGGGGCCGCGTCCTTGGCGGCTCTTGCCGAGCTCGCAGAAGCGTGGGTCGGCCGAGGTGAACAGCTTCGGCACCGCGGCCATCGTGAAGAACGCGAGCAGCAGCAGGCTGCACAGGACGAACTGCGGTTTGCGTACCAGCGCCCGCAGCAGCTCGCGGTTCGACAGGGTCCGCCCGTCGCCGAGCTCCTGGGCCTCGGCGCTGACCACCGCTGTGACGTCAGACATGGCGCACCCTCGGGTCCAGGATTCCGTAGAGGAGATCCACCAGCAGGTTGATCAGGATGAATGACAGGAACGCGAGGGTCGACAGCAGCACCACGACACCGCCCTCCTTCAGCTTGATCGCCTGGAACATGAACTGCCCGAGCCCGGGCAGGTTGAAGATCGATTCGGTGATGATCGCCCCGCCGAACATGCCGGCCAGGTCGAGGCCGATGAACGTGACCACCGGCAGCAGCGCGTTCGGCAGGATGTGCCGCCACAGCACCCGCTGCTCGCCCAGGCCCTTGGCCCGGGCGGTCTTCACGAAGTCGGCGTTCACCGTCTCCACGATCGACGTCCGCATCAACCGGGCCAGCCCGGCGAACCCGAGCAGGCCGATCACGAGCGCAGGCAGCAGGTACGACGACGGAAAGCCTTCCAGCACGCCGGAAACGGGGAACCACTTGAGCTGCACCCCGAACACGAACTGCGCGGCGAAGTACGCCACCAGCCCCGGCACCGCCAGCAGCACGAGTGTTGCCAGCAGCAACGATCGGTCCACCCACCCGTTCCGCTTGAAGCCGGCGTAGATCCCGAACAGCAGCCCGAACGTCCACTGGAACGCATTGGCGAGCAGCGTGAGTTTCAGCGTCACCGGGATTCGCAGCCGGAGCTGGTCGGCGATGTCGGCGCCGGCGAACGTCGTACCGAAGTTGCCGGTCAGGATGTCCTTCATACTCAGCAGGTACTGGACGATGAAGGGATCGTCGAGGTGGAACTGGGCCCGCTTGGCCGCCATCACGGCGGCCGGGATCGGCTTGTCACCGGCCAGCTCCCGCAGGGGGTCCCCGGGCATCGCGAAGACGAGCGCGAAGACCCCCAGCGTGACGATCACACCGATCGGAATCGCCGCGATGACACGGCGAAGGACGTACCGGATCATTTAAACGTTGCCCAGAGGGCCGAGACACCGACGTACTTGGAGACCCGCGGCTCGATCTTGTCCGAGTGCAGGTAGGCGTTGGACTTGGTGAACAGCGGGATCAGCGGCATGTCCTCGAGCGCGATGTCCTCGGCCTGCTGGTAGAGCTTGATCGCCTTCTCCGGGTCCGGTTCGGCGTCACCCTTGGCCAGTACGGCGTCCAGCGCGGGGTTGTTGTAGCCGGAGAAGTTCGCGTCGCCGTTGGACTTGAACATCGGCGTCAGGTAGTCCTCGATCGACGGGTAGTCGTGGCCCCAGCCGCTGAACCGCAGGCCGTCCAGCTTGCGGGTGTCGGCGAGCTCGGTGATCTCGGAGCCCTGCTTGCCGGTGTACTTGACCTCGAGGCCGAGGTTCTGCCGGATCATGTTGCCGATCGCCTCGGCGTTGATCTGGCCGGTCGCGGACGTGGTGTTGTAGTTGATGTTGACCGGGCCGGAGAAGCCACCGGCCTCGGCGAGCAGCTGCTTGGCCTTGGCCGGGTCGAAGTCGCAGTACTTGCAGGCGTCGGCGCGGTAGCCGTCCATGTCCGGCGCGACCAGCGCCTTGGCCGGCTCGGACAGCCCGATCAGATCGGCGAACGCCTTCCGGTCGATCGCCATCGAGAACGCGTGCCGCAGTTTCGGGTTCTTGAAACGCGGGTCCCAGGCGGGCAGCGTCAGGTAGTTCGCGCCGGAGCTGATGCTGGTCACCCACTTGTCCGGGGCGTCGTCCTTGAAGCTCTTCACCTTGGTCGAAGGCACGTCGACGAAGTCGATGTTGCCGGCCAGGAACTCGTTGTACGCCGTGTCCGCGTTCGGGATGAAGCGGTAGGTGATCGAGTCGGCCTCCGGCACCAGCGCGCCCTTGTACCCGTCCCACTTCGCCAGTTTGATGTCGTCACCGGCGTTCCACTCGGCGGCGAGCTTGTACGGCCCGTTGCCGATCGGCTTGCGCTTGTAGGCGTCCGGGTCCTTGCGGACCTCCTCCGGCAGCGGCGCCAGGCCGAGGTACTGCAGCGTCAGGCCGAACTGCGAGAACGGCACCTTGAGCTTGACCGTGAAGGTCAGGTCGTCGACCTGCTTCAGGCCGCTCAGCGCCTTCACCGAGGTCGGCTTCGGCGTCGCGCCGTCCGGAGTCTCCGGGTTCAGCGCCTCGTAGCCCTCGACCTTGGAGAAGAAGCCGTTGTTCTTCCACGCGTTCGAGCCCTGGGCGGTCAGGTTCCAGCTGTCGACGTAGTCCTTCGCGGTCAGCGGCTGACCGTTCTGGAAGGTGTTGCCGGGCTTGAGCTTGATCGTCCAGGTCTGGCTGATCTTGTCCGGCGTGACCGAGTCGGCCATCACGTTCAGCAACTTGCCGGTGTTCGGGTCCGTGGTGACCAGCGGGGCGAAGATCGCCATCGCCAGCTGGATCCCCGGACTGCCGTTCTCGTTCAGCGGGTTGATGTACTCCAGCGGGTCGGCCGC
>NZ_SMKA01000450.1 GCF_004348455.1 Kribbella albertanoniae | reverse complement strand
GGGGTTCTCCACCCTTAACCACGGTGCAGAACCCTCGAGCTCAGTGCCTAGCTAGCCAAACTGGCGCGGGAGGGGCGTGGGTCAGGGGAGGAGGTCGCGGACTACGGCGTCGGCTAGGAGGCGGCCTCGGTCGGTGAGGACGAGGCGGTCGTTGGTGAGGGTGACGAGGCCGTTGGTGACGACAGTGTTGACGGCGGCTCGGCCTGCGGGGTCGAGGACGTCGAGAGGGAGGCCGGCGGAGAGGCGGACTTCGAGGAGGACTCGTTCGATGCGGCGGGTTTCGGGGTCGAGGAGTTCGCGGGCGTGGGCGGGGCTGACGCCGGTGGTGAGGCGTTCGGCGTAGGCGGTGGGGTGCTTGACGTTCCACCAGCGGACGCCGCCGACGTGGCTGTGGGCGCCGGGGCCGATGCCCCACCAGGTGTCGCCGCGCCAGTAGAGCTCGTTGTGGCGGCAGCGGGCGTCTTCGGTGCGGGCCCAGTTCGAGACCTCGTACCAGTTGAGGCCGGCCTGGCTGAGCAGGTTGTCGGCCAGCACGTACTTGTCGGCCAGGTCGTCGTCGTCCGGCATCGGCAACTCACCGCGACGAACCCGACGGGCCAACTGCGTACCGTCCTCGACGATCAACGCGTACGCACTGACGTGATCTGGATCCGCGGACAGCGCGGACTCCAGCGACATACGCCAGTCCTCGAGCGACTCCCCCGGTGTGCCGTAGATCAGGTCGAGGTTCACATGCTCGAAACCGGCCGCGGTCGCCTCCTTCACGGCCTGCAGCGCGCGCCCAGGCGTGTGCTGGCGATCGAGAATCTTCAGTACGTGCGAAGAAGCGCTCTGCATGCCGAAGCTCACCCGGGTGAACCCGGCCTCCAACAGCGCCTCCAGGTACGCCGGATCGACCGACTCAGGATTCGCCTCGGTACTGACCTCCGCATCAGGCGCCAACCCGAACTCGTCGCGCACCGCCTTCAGCATCGCCCCGAGATCCGCAGCCGGCAGCAACGTCGGCGTACCGCCACCGAAGAACACCGTCTCGACCGGCCGATCGAGATCCGCCAGCACCCGCCGCGCCAACCGGACCTCGCCGATCGCAGTCTCGGCGTACGACGCCTGGGAACCACCGCCGCCGAGCTCCTTGGCGGTGTAGGTGTTGAAGTCGCAGTATCCGCAGCGCGACGCGCAGAACGGCACATGCAGGTAGAAGCCGAACGGACGGTCAACCGCCTCGCGGACGGCGGCATCCGGCAGCACCCCGTCCTGGGGCGCAACCTCCCCCTCGGGCAACGTTGACGGCACCCACCCATCCTACGTACTCCGGACTTCTTGATCGGATCGCCGGATTCCTGTGGTAGCGGAGAGTGCTGCAGCCGTTACATTCGGCTCATGGAGACCGAGGCTCAGCCGGTAGGACGTGGCACCCGGAACGCAGTGATCGTCGCGATCATGCTCGGCATGCTGCTGGCCGCCCTCGATCAGACGATCGTGGCGACCGCGCTGCCGACCATCGTCAGCGACCTGGGTGGCGCGAACCACCTGTCCTGGGTGGTCACGTCGTACCTGCTGGCCGAGACCATCATGACCGCGCTGATCGGCAAGTTCGGCGACCTGTACGGCCGCAAACGAATGTTCCTGCTGAGTGTGGTGCTGTTCCTCGCCGGTTCGGCGCTGTGCGGGATGGCCGACTCGATGCTGTGGCTGGTCGGCTCCCGCGCGATCCAGGGCCTCGGCGCCGGCGGTCTGATGGTGACCGCGATGGCGGTGATCGCGGACGTCGTACCGCTGAGTGAGCGCGGCAAGTACCAGGGTGTGATGGGCTCGGTCTTCGGTGTCTCCACCGTGGCCGGGCCGCTGCTCGGCGGACTGTTCGTCGACCACCTGAGCTGGCGCTGGGCGTTCTACGTGAACATCCCGCTCGGCATCGTCGTACTGATCGTTGCCTCGATCACCCTTCCGTCGGTGAAGGCGCCGACGAGTCCGAAGATCGACTACCTGGGCATCCTGTTCATAGGCGCGGCCGCGACCGGGTTGACGCTGGTGACCACCTGGGGTGGCAACGAATACGCCTGGGGTTCGACCGTCATCCTCGCGATGATCGCGGGTTCCGTGCTCGCGCTCGCCTTGTTCATCTGGGCCGAACGCCGGGCCGCCGAACCCTTACTCCCCTTGCGATTGTTCCGGTCCGGCGTGTTCACGGTCTGCTCGATCATGAGCTTCATCATCGGGTTCGCGATGCTCGGCGGCGTCACGTATCTGCCGACGTACCTGCAGTTCGTGCACGGCGCCTCCGCGACCGAGTCCGGGCTGCAGATGCTGCCGCTGGTCGGTGGTCTGCTGGTCGCCTCGATCGTGGTCGGCCAGGTGATCAGCAAGACCGGGCGCTACCGGATCTTCCCGATCATCGGCACCGTGCTGATCGGGGTCGGCCTGTTCCTGCTGTCGCTGCTCAGCAACACCACCTCGTACGTCGAGATCGCCGCGTTCATGGTCGTTCTCGGTACCGGCATCGGCCTGTGTATGCCGGTCCCGACGGTCGTCGTCCAGAGCACGGTCGACTACTCCGACCTCGGCGTCGCCACGTCCGGCGTCAGCTTCCTCCGCACGATGGGCAGTTCTTTCGGTGTCGCGGTCTTCGGCTCGATCTACGCCCACCAGCTTCCGGAGAAACTCGCTCCCGCCGTACAGAGTGCTCAGGTCGACCCGCGGATCGCGTCGACCGTCGACGGCGTACGCAACCTGCCCGAGGCCGCCCGGTCGCTGATCACCGCGGCCTACGCCGATTCACTGCACGTCGTCTTCCTCTGGGCGGTTCCGGTCGCCGGTCTCGGCTTCCTCACCGCCCTCCTGCTCAAGCAGGTCCCGCTCCGCGACACCGCCCGGATGTCCGCCAGCGACGTCGGCGAGAACTTCGCCGCCCCTGCCTCCTTCGACTCCGAGCACGAACTCCAGAAGCTCGCCGCCCTCGTCGTCCAGCACCACAAACGCAACCCCGCCCCCGAGGTCCTCGCCGAATCCGGCCTCCCCCTCACCACCGCCCAGGCCTGGCTGATCATGCGCGTCTTCCGCGGCGGCCGCGAAACCGGCGCCGCCACCCTCGCCGCCATGACCGCCGACCTCAAGATGCCCCCCGGCGTCATCGAGCCCCTGGCCACCCAACTAGTTGCCGCCGGCTACCTTTCCGAAACCCTCGGCCAGTACCGCTTCACCCCCGCCGGCCTGGAAATGTTCCAGCGCTTCGTCGGCGCCTTCCGCACCTGGATCCTCGCCCGCCTCTCCGAGTGGGACCCCGAAAACACCGAAGCCTTCTCAGCCGCCGTAGACCGGATAGCCACCCAAATGATCGACCAAGGCCAATCCCTAACCACCGGCAAACACGCCGCAGCCCTCACCCCGGCCTAAACCACGACCAAAGCGACACCCACCAGCGCGAACACCGCAGTGGCGACGAGCACCACTGTCTCCATCCGCGGCTTGGGCCCGTCGTCCCGGTTGTAGACCTTGTTCGGCTCCACCTCCAACGACACCCCCGACCGAG
>NZ_SMKA01000044.1 GCF_004348455.1 Kribbella albertanoniae | reverse complement strand
CGACTGCTCTCCGTAACGGCGTGTCTGAGACACCCCACCCCTATCACTCCCCGTCACCACCCCACGCGGGGCCGCGGATGCGGTCGGATCGTGGACTTCGCGTTAGCCGGTGGATTTTCGTCACCGGTGACGAAAATCCACCGGACAGCGTCGCTGCAGTCGCACCATGCCCTGCACACTGAACCCACTCAACGCGCCCGCCCAGGCCCCGTTCCATCGACTGAACGGACCTTGCCCCCGGAAATCGAAGTCCAGCGACACACTCGCCCCACTCAAGTAGCGGCAGCAAGGTGAACCCAGCGGGCGAGCGCACAGTGGGTTCACTCGGCGCCGACTTTCCTCCCCAGACCGGTCCGGGGGGACCCGCACCACCTGGGCCGGCTTGTCGGGAGGATCCGCCTCCCTGAGCGAACCGGGGATCCACCTCGCCCACTGTCATCTGGAGGGGTATCCATTGAAATGGCCCCTTCTCCCCTCGAATTTTCAGGGGAGAAGGGACCATTTCGGGGGTTATCCGTTCAAATTTCGGCCGACCGCCCAGCCGGCTACTGCACCGAGAGGATTGTGAAGCCGAAGGCGGGGAGGTGGACCTGGTACGTCGAGCCTGTGATGGGCGGGGCTGGTTTGGATTCGACGAGATCTGTCGGGGTCTGGGAGGAGGCGATGCCGGTGCCGGTCAGGTCGACCGTGATGGTCTGGGCGGTGTTGCGGAAGTTGAGCAGCACCAGGGCCTTCGCCGTACCGTCCTTGTTGAGGCGTTTGTAGGCGTAGTACTTGTGGTCGTCGTTGGTCGGGATCCGGACGCGCAGACCCAGCGGCGCCAGCGCCGGCGAGGCGTTCTGCGCGCGCATCAGCTTGTCGAGCATCGCGCGCTGCTCCGGCGTCCAATCGGGGATCTCCTGCTCGTGCGGGAGGATCGTGTAGTAGTCGTTGTGCAGGTAGAACAGGGTGCCCATCGAGGTGAGCATCGCGATCTCCAGCAGCCTGGGTTCGACCGGATAGTTCACCCGGCCCCAGTTCGGCGCGGTCTGGGTGATGCCGCCGGCGTTCACCATCAGGTCGCGGTAGTTCTTCAGCGTGTCCTCGAGACCGCTCGGATCACCCGAGTCGATGGCGCTGAGGATCGCGCTGCTCCCCTGGCCCGGCGGGATACCCCACTGGGTGATCTGGTAGTCCTGCAGGCTGTTGTAGTGCCAGTCGTAGATGTACCCGGGCTCGCGGACACCTTCGCCGTTCATGAACGGGTCGTAGTTCCGGAGTACGTCGGTGATCGCGTAGTTGTTCTTCTCGACGGTCGAGGTGTGGTAGACGTTCGGCGCATCGAGCGCGATCCCGTCGACGCCCTTGTCCATCCAGAATCGTAGGTAGTGCCGGGCCTTGTCGAGCCAGGCCTGACTCGAGTAGTTGAACGACGGCGCCTTCTTGTCCCACGTCCCCCAGTAGTAGCCCTGCGCACGCTCGCTGTAGTGCCACTTCTCCGGGTACTCCCCCGGCTGCTTGCGGATGTCGAACCAGGAACGCTCGGCACTCTCGACACCGTTACGGAAGTCGTCCTCGGCCTTCTGGAAGTACGGCGAGTTGACCGACGCGTAGCCGGGATTCGTGAAGATGATGACCTTCAACCCACGTGCATGAGCAGCCGCCAGCAGTTCCTCGAAGTCCTGCATGGTGCCGATCTCCGGGTCGATCTTGTAGAGGTCCATCACCGGCAGACCGGCCCAGAGATCGCGGTCGCCGTCGTTGACCGGTGAGAGCTCGATCGCGCGGAACCCCCGAGCCTTCAGGGAATCGAGCTGGGCGGTGATCGCATCCAGCCGAAGCTGCTGCCAGATCGGGTAGAACCGCATCACGCCCGAGCGGTCCTCCCACCACTTGGTCGTCACCGGTTCACCGGAGCCGAAGACCTTGAGCTCCTGACTGCAGGCCCAGTGCCCGGCGCCGCTACCGAGCACAGTGAGTTTGATGTAGCGATAGGTGCCAGTGACATCCTGCCCGAAGACGCGGCCGGTTTCGTCCTTGTCCATCAGGGTTTGCCAGCTGCTCTTGTCGCGCGACCCCTCGACCCGGAACTTCCAGCGGTCGTTGTCGACGAACGACTGCTCGATCCGGCTGACCGCAATATCGTTGCCCAGGTCAAGCATCAGCCACTGCGGCAGATCCGGCTTCTCCGCACCCCAGTACGTCGCGGGGTCGCCGTCGACCGCCTTGAACGGTTCGTAGCCGGGGCCGAGTGAGGACGACGTGGCCGACACACCACGAGCGAGATTGCGCGGCTCGTCGTCGTACCCGTTGACGGCGAACTCGCTACTGCCGGCCCAGCGACCGGCGACCGAACCAGTGACCGTCAACCGCACATACCGATAGGAACCGGTCACCGCCTGCGTGAACACGTGACCGCGAGCACCCGCACGCCGATCCAGCAACGCCGTCCAGCCGTTCCCGTCGACGCTCCCTTCGATCAGGAACGAATGGGTGTCCACATCCTTGAAACTCTGCTCGACCGACGTCAGCTGACGAACGCGACCGAGGTCCACCCGCAACCACTTCGGCAGCGCGCCGTTCGAGGCGGCCCAGTACGTCGAACTGTTGCCGTCGATCGCCTTCCCAGGCTCGAACTTGGTGAGACTGTCACTCGCGGTCGCAGTGGCTCCGACCGCGAGATTCCGCACCGTCTGATTCGGCGCAGCACCTCCGACCGAGACACCTTCCGCGGGGACGACCAGAGCCGTCGTACCGATAACACCTGCCAGAACCAGGGCGGCGATTCTCCGCATGAGCACTCCCTCCGTGCCCGGCAACCGTCGCACGGGCGCATACCCGTCGCACCCTGTTCAACGCACGTCAAACTCTTCCCCCAGACGGGGGATCCCCTCGCTTCCCCCATCCGGGTGAGCCGCTTATTCGGTGCAGTCGATGGCGGGGTCTTCGCACTCCGCGGCTGGGCAGGCCGGGGTGGGGATGCCCTGCAGGACGCGCTCGAACAGTGTGGTGAGCTGCTGCTGCTCGTCGATGCTCAGGTGGTCGAAGAAGTACGTCCGGACTGCCGCGACGTGATCCGGCGCGGCCGCTTCGACGGCCTTCCGGCCGAGGTCGGTCAGGCGGACCATCGAGCCTCGGGCATCCGACGTACATTCCTCGCGGCTGACCAGCCCGCGCTTCTCCATCCGGCTGACCTGGTGCGACAGCCGGCTCCGCTCCCACCCGACCGAGCGGCCGAGATCGCGGGTCCGCAGGACGCCACCCTCGGCGATGGAAAGCGGGTGTAGCAGGGCGTAGTCGGCTCCGGACAGGCCGGAGTTGCTGATCAGCCGGCCTTCCAGGACCCGGTTCAACTCACGCTGCGTGTCACGGTACGCCTGCCACAGCTGCGCCTCGCGCGCGTCCAGCCAGCGTGGTTCCGTCATCGGACCAGTGTACGGACATCTGTTGACATATCACCGAGTCCGCGGGTCAAGGGGTGCGCGAGAGGGCAACGGCGAGGCCGACGGTGGCTGCCATCAGGATCAGTTCGCCTACCGCTAGTCGTCGGAATGCGGCGGGGTTGCCCGTGGCTAACGTCGGCAAGGTGGATTGCCTGTGCCGCCAACCCACGAAGACGAGCGCTGCGAAGGCAATCGCCTTGGCGAAGACGAGAGCGCCGTACCCGGTCGTCACCCATTGGGTGATCAAGCCCCAGCCGTCGTCCCGGCCGCCTAGGTGGATCTCGGCTGTGAGTAGTCCGGTGAGGCCGATGGTGATGGCGCAGGCGAGGGCGAGGGTGCTGAACCGTTCGACGGCGGCGCGGGTGCGGGCATAGCGCAGTACGGCGAACAGTCCGCCGATCCACGCGGTTGCCGCGAACACGTGCAGGACGAGCGAGGTGGTAGCTGTGACCGACCAGATCGTCGCTCGCTCGATCGCGCCGTGGCCGGTCAGCAAGGGCGGGATGAGCGCCAGCGCGGTCAGCCCGAGCGCGATGCGGGCGCCACGGACGGTTCGCACGCCGCTGAGGACGACGGCCAGGACTGCGGTCAGTACGACGGAGATCGCGAGTGCGCGTACTTGGATCAGCTCCCCGGCCATTGATGCATGGTCGGCGAGATATGAGACGGGGATCCCGAGGATGACCGCGGCTGACGCGATCAGTCCGCCGATGCTCGCCACGGCCCAGACGCCGGCCGCGATCGCGGCATCCTGACAAGCCCGCACCACATCACTTGCCGGAAGCAACAAAACAGCAGTCAGTACGGCGCTCGCCACCCAGATCGCCGCGCCATCAGCCAGCAACCGAAACCCCGGAACCGACCACCCCAAAGGCAACCCAGCCCCCAGCAAACCCTCAGGAGCCCGTTCCGGAGCCCCACCCGCAAGCACCAAAGCAACCACCAGTACGACGACCCCTGCCGCAATCCCTCCGGCGACCACCCTCAGGTGCGCGCCACGCGATTGCACCCCCACCGCCTCCGGATCCGAAGGGACATTGGAGGGAGGAGACGTCGCAGGAGCCTGCCCTCCAGGTCGGGGTTCTGTGTTGTGGTTCATCGGGCTGGGCGGCGGCGGACGATCACAATGGCGAGGGCTACGACGACCAGCATCACCAGGCACATCGCCACGACTGTGACTGTGTTGGAGTTGTTGGGCGGTTGGTTGGTGGTGGGGTCTACCGGGGGTGCGTCGGGGGCGTGGCCGGCGTGGGTGATGGTGAAGCCGGCACTGACGGTGATGGGGTGGCCGTCGGCGGAGACCACGCGGGCTTCTACCTGGTAGCGGCCGGCTTCGATCATGGCGCCGACTGGCTGGGTGACGGTTTTGTCCAGGACCTGGGGGTTGCCGGTGGCAACGTTCACGCCGGCCGGGGACTTGACCTGGATCTGGGTGCCGTTGCTGCCGACCGGCTCGTTGAAGGTGAGCACGACCTTGGTCGGCGGGGCGGGCATCGAGGAACCGTCGGCCGGTGTCATCGACTCGAGTTTGGCGTGCGCCGCCGCCGGCCCGGTGGAGACCACCAGGGCCAGCAGCGACACGACGAGGAGAGCGGTGAGACGGCGCACGACTACGACTGCACCTTCTTGCGCGGCCGCAGCCCGAGGCCGAGCCCGATCAGCCCGAGCAGCAGGCCCGCGCCGCCGAGACCACGAGCCAGCGGATCGGACGAACCCTTCTCGGTATCGGTGGCCGCAGCGACCGGCGTGATCGCAGCGGCCAGCTTCAGCACCGGCGCGGGGTGCTCGGGCGCCTCGGCACCCTCGGTCCGCGGGGCGTCCCACTTGACCACCTCACCGTCGCTGTAGGTCTGGACAGCCGGGAAGTTCAGCGAGTCCACCTTCTCAGGCAACCGCCCGACCGACAGCCCGAACTCGTCGAAGTCGTTCGCCGGAATCCCACCCTTCAACGCGGTCCAGGTCACCGTGGTGATCGCCTCGGACAGCGTGACATCACCGACCTTCACCGGCGCAGCCAGCTTCTCGGTGGTCTTCTCGACCTTCCAACCATCCTTCACCTGCGCACCGACATGCGCGAACGGATGATCCTTCGGCAGCGAAACGACCAGCTTGGTAGTGGTCGTGGTGTCGGATTCGGTCGGCACCCGGAAGACGAGCTTCGCGTACCCACCGGGCTTGGCATCGGGCGACGACACGGTGACATGAGCCGACGCGGAACCGGACGCACCGGCCAGCACCAGCGTGGACGCCGCAACAATCGCGCCGGCCCGCAAGAAAATCTTCTTGGACATGGCAGTAAGAACCTTTCGTGATCACACGGGGCGGACCCGACCACGAAAGACGCGGCCGGTCAGAGCAGAACTGGATCCACTCCGACCACCGGCGGTCCCCGCCGCGACACGTTCGATCCGACCCAGCGCCGTACGATCCGCGGCGCCGACACCACAACGACCGGTACGGCGCTCGACACCCGCACGACTGTGATCACCGGAACCACCGGCCACAACCGAGCGAGGATCCCGGCCACCCGCCGGCCCCACTCGTGAGCCCGCCCGACCGCCAGCACCCCAGCGCTCAACGCGGCCAGGTGCGTGAACGTCATCAGCACGCTGCCGCCCATCCCGGACGACATCGGCATCGGATGGTGGGCCGCATCCAGCGTCACGTGCACGAACAACTGCACACCGGCCAGTACGACGGCCACCAGCACCGGCTCATCCGCCAGGTACTCCCCCAGCAGCCAGCAGACACCCGTCAACGCCAGCAACGGCGCCACCATCGCGAGCGGAATCGGACCGCCACCCGCCAGCGCGTGACCGACCACCGCGACCACGACACTGAGCGCCGCGACCACGGACGTCGTACCGGCTTGCGCGCGCACGTGTCCTCCCTCACCGGCCTAATGAAACAACTCTACGTTTTAGCCGGGGGCAGTGGTTCGCTCAGTGCGTGGCGGCGAATTTCAGCACCACGTCGCGGAAGATCCCGGGCTCCTCGACGTGACCGAAGTGCCCGCTCTCCTGCAACACGACCAGCTCCGCGCCGGGGATCCCGTCGGCCAGCTCCTGGGCCGAGTTCAGCGGGCAGATGAAGTCCGCGACCCCGACGATCACCAGCGTCGGTACGGCGATCTCGCCCAGCCGCGGGCGGATGTCCCACTGGTCGGCCTTGCGGTCCGGATCGACCGTGATGTCGACCAGCTTCTTCCACTCGGTGAGCTGCGGATCGATCGCCTCGAAGTCCTTGAAGTAGACCGGCAGCAGCCGCCCAAGGACGTCGAGCTCCTCGTCGTGCCCGCGCGGTGATTCATTCCACGCGGCCAGCACCTGAGCGGCCAGGGCATCACCCTCCGGCCGGGAGGCGACGTACTTCTCGATGTTGGCGAACGCCTGGGCGCCGAGCTCCGGCCCGCTGAACGCCATCGAGTCGTAGACGATCACGCCGTTCAGCCGCTCGGGGAAGTCCAGCGCGGTCTGCAGCGCCACGAATCCGCCGTGCGAATGCCCGAGCAGGAAGACCTTGGACTCCCCGAGGTGCTCGGCCAGTTTGTCGACGAACGACGCGTAGACCTGCACCGAGTAGTTGCCGCCCGGCAGCAGGTCGGAACTCCCCGTGCCGACCGGCTCGAGGTAGACCATCGTCAGCCGGTCCTCGAGGTACGGCATCCGCAGGTACGGCCAGTGGACACCAGGTCCGCCCGAATGGGCAATACAGACCGGTCCGGTCCCGTGGACGTGATAAGTGACCCGCACGCCGTCGACCATGAATTCAGGCACAGAAGAAAGTGTGCCGCATCGTGCAACCTGCGTGGCCGCCCACCACGTTTCGTGCTTATGGGTGGGGAAGGCAGAGCATGAGAAGTGCTGACGAGCAGGACTACGTGGACTTCGTGCGCCATCAAGCCAACGCTCTGTGCCGGACCGCCTACCTGCTGTGCGGGGACTGGCGGCGGGCCGAGGACGCGACCCAGGAAGCACTGATCCGGCTGTACCGGATCTGGGGCCGTATCCAGCGCAAGGGCAGCGTCGGCGCGTACGCCCGCAAGGTGGTCGTCTCAACCACCATGGACGGGCTGCGCCGCAAATCCAGTCAGGAGGTGGTCGGCGGTGACACCTACTTCACGGCTGAGCAGGACACCTCCGACCCCCTCGGCGTACTGGAGAACAGGCTCGTGATCACCCAGGCTCTCGCCTCCCTGCCACCCCGCCAGCGTGCATGCGTCGTACTGCGGTACTTCGACGAACTGTCCGTCGAAGAGACCGCCCTGGCCCTCGACTGTCGTCCCGGAACAGTCAAGAGCCAGACCCTGCGTGCGCTGGAGAAGCTGCGCGAAAATCCCGCACTGGCCCATTTCTCCGAACTCGCCGGGGTTGGGAGGCTGACATGACCAAGGAACTCAAGGCCCTGATGGAGCGCGAGAGCGATCGCGCCGACAACTACTTCACGCTGGATCCGGAGGCGATCCTGGCCGCCGGCCGCCGCCGCAGCCGGGTTCGCACCCTCGGGGTCGCGGCCACTTTGCTGACGGTGCTCGTCGTGCTGACCGCCGGGACCAGCCTGGTCCTGCAGGAGCGCGAGGCCCCGGTTGCCGGTCTGCCGAGCCGGCCGCAGGACGCCTACAAGCAGTGCGACACGTCGAGCGGTCGCCGGCTGGGGAAGGAATCCTGGACCTGGCCGGAGGTCAGGAATGCGATCGACGACTACGGCTCCGCGTCCTTGCGACGTGACCCTGACGACCCGGGCCAGGTGGCGTACTGCGTCACCCAGCCCGACGTACCGGTCGGATTCCTCCCGCTCGCCCAGCAGAAGGGGATCGTCGTCCGGGTGACCCCGATCGACACCAAGACCAGGGTGGTCACGGTGGCCGGCCGGACCTACGTCAGCGACGGCGGGACGGTTCTGGTCGCCGTCGGCGGCGTCGGCGAGCGGCTCCTCCCCTCGACCCTCAACACCAGGTTCGCCGACTCCGCCGCGACCGCTTCGGTCGGTGAAGCCGGCATCACCGGCACGTACTACCTCTACCGGACCGTCCAGCACGCCCCGTGGCCCGGGCCGCAGCCCGAGGTGAGCGTGGCGTCGTACCAGCCGAACGGGTACATGATCAGCTTCGGGACCTGGTGATCGCGCCAGACATCCGATGTCAGGGATGATGGCGGCATGCATGTGCCGGTTCTGGAGGTCGGGGGAAGTCACGTCACCGCGGCGGTGGTAGCGCCGGACGGGTGGCGGGTCGAAGTGGTGGATCGGATCGATCTGGCTTCCCAGCAGGCGGCCGAGGCGGTGGTCGGGCAGCTGGCAGCAGCCGCCCGCAAGCTGCCGACGCTCGACGGGCTGGCGATCGCGATCCCCGGGCCGTTCGACTACGGCACCGGCGTGGGCTGGTACCAGGGGCAGACGAAGTTCGACGCGCTCTACGGCTTCCCCCTCGGCGACGCATTGCGCACCGAGCTCGACCTGGACCGGCTGGTGTTCGTGAACGACGCCGAGGCCTTCGCCGTCGGTGAGTGGACGGCCGGCCTGACCCGCGGCATCGAGCGCTGCGCAGGCGTCACAGTCGGGACAGGCATCGGTACGGCGTTCCTCGCGGACGGTCACGTGGTTCGTGAGGGCGGCACTGTCCCGCCCGGCGGTGAGCTCTACCGCACCGACTACGACGGACGCCCGCTGGAGGACTCGATCTCCGGCCGCGCCCTGCTGCAGCGCTACTTCGCCCGCACCGGCTCCGACGAGCCCGGCCTCGGCGTGAAGGAGGTCGCCGACCGCGCCCGCGCCGGCGAACAGGCCGCCTCCGAATCCCTCCGCGACGGCTTCGCCGTACTGGCCGAGGCCCTAACCCCCTGGATCGACCGCTTCCAGGTAACCCGCACGGTCCTGGGCGGTTCCATCTCCGGCGCCTTCGACCTGGTCCACGACGTCTTCCCCTTCGACGTCGTAGCCACCCCAGACACCGAACACGCCGCCATCATCGGCACCGCCGCCCACTCCCTCCGCACCCCCTGACCAGCCCCATTCGGGAAACGTCTGGTGGGCGCCGGCCACGGCGGCCGCCATCTGATGGGTTCCCCCATCAGATGGTGGGTTCTGCACCCGCATGCGAGTACAGAACCCACAACCTCGTGGGTCAACCCATCAACTGCGGATGGGGTGTCGGTGGGGGCGGTTAGGGTCCGGGGATGGCTGCTCGGAAGATTGCCGGACCTCGGGTGCGGGCTCAGTTGGATTCGATTCTGCCCACGGAGATCGAGGATGAGACTCGGTTGCTGGATCTGGGGTTGGAGGATGTGGATCTGAGCGATCTGGAGGCCGAGCATCTGGAGATCGGGGGGTGCCGGCTGACGCGGAGCAAGCTGGCCGGGTCGGATCTGGAGAAGCTGATTCTGGTGGACAGCGAGCTGCTGCACTGTGATGTGGCGAACGCCCGGTGGTCGGATGCGGCGGTGACGCGGGTCGCGATCGTCTCCTCGCGGATGACCGGGTTCGCGGGACCGGGGATGAGCCTGCAGCACACGACAGTGCGGGACAGCCTGCTCGACTACGCGTCGTTCCGGTTCGCGAAGTTCCAGAAGGTCGAGCTGTCCGACTGCCGGCTGCAGAACGCGGACTTCGTGTCGGCGGACCTGAGCGGCGCGGTCTTCCGGCAGTGTGATCTGAGCGGAGCGGAGTTCTCCCAGGTCAAGGCCGCCGGAGCGCTCTTCGTGGACTGCACCTGGGACGGCGCCAAGGGGCTGTCCTTCCTGGCCGGCGCCACCGTGGCCGCCTCCTCCCCCATCGACACCCTGACTTTCGCCACCGCAGTCACCACCGCAGCCGGAATCACGCTCACCCACCCAGATGAGGTGGAGTGAGCCTGCCCACGTGCAGGCAGACCCGGACTGAGCGCCCATTAAGGTGGGGGCTGTGACTGACTCGACGATCATCTACACCCACACCGACGAGGCGCCCGCGCTGGCGACGTACTCGTTCCTTCCCGTGATCCAGGCGTACGCCGGGCAGGCCGGTGTCGGGGTCGAGACCCGCGACATCTCGCTGGCGGGCCGGATCATCGCCCTCTTCGGCGAGTTCCTGACCGAGGACCAGCGGATCGCGGACGCGCTGGCCGAGCTCGGTGAACTGGCCAAGACGCCGGAAGCCAACATCATCAAGCTGCCGAACGTCTCCGCCTCGATCCCGCAGCTGAAGACCGCGATCACCGAGCTGCAGGCCCAGGGCTACGCGCTGCCGGACTACCCGGACGAGCCGAAGACCGACGAGGAGCGCGAGATCCAGGCGCGCTACGACAAGGTCAAGGGCTCCGCGGTCAACCCGGTGCTGCGCGAGGGCAACTCCGACCGCCGCGCCCCTGCCTCGGTCAAGAACTACGCCAAGACCCACCCGCACCGGATGGGCGCCTGGAGCTCGGACTCCAAGACCAACGTCGCCACCATGGGTGAGAACGACTTCCGTTCCACCGAGAAGTCGACCGTGATCGAGGCCGACGGTTCGCTGCGGATCGAGCACGTCGCCGCCGACGGTACGACGACGGTACTGCGCGAGTCGGTCCCGGTCCTGGCCGGTGAGGTCGTCGACTCGTCCGTCATGCACGTGGCCGCGCTGCGCGAGTTCCTGACCGCCAAGGTCGCCCAGGCGAAGGCGGACGACGTCCTGTTCTCGCTGCACCTGAAGGCCACGATGATGAAGGTCTCCGACCCGATCGTCTTCGGCCACGCGGTCCGCGCCTTCTTCCCGAAGACCTTCGCTCAGTACGGCGAGACGCTGGCGAAGGCCGGCCTGACTCCGAACGACGGTCTCGGCGGCATCCTGGCCGGCCTGGCGAACCTCCCCGAGGGTGACGCGATCAAGGCCTCGTTCGACGCCGAGCTCGCCGACGGACCGAAGCTCGCGATGGTCGACTCCGACAAGGGCATCACCAACCTGCACGTGCCGTCCGACGTGATCGTGGACGCCTCGATGCCGGCCATGATCCGCAGCTCGGGCCACATGTGGGGGCCGGACGGCGCCGAGGCCGACACCCTCGCCGTACTGCCGGACAGCAGCTACGCCGGCATCTACCAGGTCGTCCTGGACGACTGCCGTGAGCACGGCGCCTTCGACCCGGCCACGATGGGCTCGGTGCCGAACGTCGGTCTGATGGCCCAGAAGGCCGAGGAATACGGCTCGCACGACAAGACCTTCGAGCTCGCGGCCGCCGGTTCGGTGCGGTTGGTCGACGCCGACGGAAACGTCGTACTGGAGCAGGACGTCGAGGCCGGCGACATCTTCCGCGCCTGCCAGACCAAGGACGACCCGATCCGCGACTGGGTGAAGCTGGCCGTCACCCGGGCCCGCGCGACCGGCGACCCGGCGGTCTTCTGGCTGGACGAGACCCGCGCCCACGACGCTCAGATCATCACCAAGGTCACCAAGTACCTGACCGAGCACGACACCGAGGGCCTGGACCTGAAGATCCTGGCGCCGGTGGAGGCGATCAAGGTCTCGCTGGACCGGATCCGCCGCGGCGAGAACACCATCTCGGTGACCGGCAACGTGCTGCGTGACTACCTGACCGACCTGTTCCCGATCCTCGAGCTGGGGACCAGCGCGAAGATGCTGTCCGTCGTCCCGCTGATGGCCGGTGGCGGTCTGTTCGAGACCGGCGCGGGCGGCTCGGCGCCGAAGCACGTGCAGCAGCTGGTCAAGGAGAACTACCTGCGCTGGGACAGCCTGGGTGAATTCTTCGCCCTGGCCGCGAGCTTCGAGCACCTGGCCCAGGCGACCGGCAACGCCAAGGCGCAGATCCTCGCCGACACCCTCGACCGGGCCACCGCGACCTTCCTGAACGAGGACAAGTCGCCGACCCGTCGCGTCGGCGGGATCGACAACCGCGGCAGCCACTTCTTCCTGTCCCTGTACTGGGCGCAGGAGCTGGCCGCGCAGACGGACGACACCGAGCTCGCCGCCCTGTTCACCAAGCACGCAGAGACCCTGGCTGCCAACGAGCAGACCATCGTCGACGAACTGATCGCCGTACAGGGCTCGCCCGCCGACCTCGGCGGCTACTACCAGCCCGACCCGGCCAAGGCCGCTGCGATCATGCGCCCCTCGAAGACCTGGAACGACGCGCTCGCCTCTTTGTAAGAATCCGTCCAGCAAGAGCCCGGCATCCTTCGGGGAGCCGGGCTTTTGCATGCCGGAGCGGACCTCCGCCACTCACCAACCCGCTCCTGGCCGATCTGGGCCGGTCGTGCTGAGCGTGAACCCAGCTCACCGCGCGGAGTTGGTGAGTGTGGGCGGTCCGCCCCCTCCCCGGGTCACCCATTCAGCAGGGTGCCTTCAGCCGATACGCCACAACCAGCAGCCCTGCCTCGAGTGTGAGGAGAATGCCGCAGCCCGGCATCCTTCGGGGAGCCGGGCGTTCGCATGCTCTGAGGTCTTACGAAGGGACTTGCTTGCCAACTACTCTCGGTAACTCGAAGGGGGGATGTTGAATGAGATACGGACGTGAGGATGAGGACTGGGATCTGATGGTCAAGGAAGGCCAACGATTTCTCATCGAGCTGGCTCAGCTGGGTAGACCAACCTCGTACACGGAGTTCAATGCCGTGCTGGCCCAGCGAACCGGCCTCCGCCGGTTCGACTTCGATCAGCAACCGGAGCGAGCGGCCATCGGGCAACTGCTCGGCGAGATCGTCGACAACACTCGTGGGAACAGCGGCGTCATGCTGTCCGCTTTGGTGCAGTATCTCGGCGCGAACGATGCCGGGCCCGGCTTCTACAAGTTGGCCGTGCAACTAGGTCTGCTTGAGAAGCATGCGAGTGCGGCAACCAGAGATCGCTTCTGGATCGAGCAGGTCAAGCTGACCTATCAGGAGTTCGGCAGCAAATGACTGCTGTTGCTCTTCTTAAGGCGAGCTAAGGATGCCTTGAGTGCTGTTGCCGCCACTTTCCGTTGCCCGGAGAGTGGCGGCAACTTCATGTTCGAGGAGGCATCGTGGATTCACGGCGAGTCGTCAGCAACATCTTCAAAGGCTCAATGGGCAACCTGGTCGAGTGGTACGACTGGTACGTCTACACGGCGTTCGCGTTGTACTTCGCCCCGGTCTTCTTCCCCAAGGGCGACGCGACCAGCCAACTGCTGAACACCGCGGGTGTGTTCGCGGTCGGCTTCCTGATGCGGCCGGTGGGCAGCTTCCTGCTCGGCCGGTACGCCGATCGGCACGGCAGGCGGGCCGCTCTGACTTTGTCGGTGACCCTGATGGCGACCGGCTCGCTGGTGATCGCCTGTACGCCGGGGTTCGCGTCCATCGGTCTTGCCGCTCCGGTGCTGCTGGTGACAGCACGGTTGCTGCAGGGCCTGTCGGTGGGTGGTGAGTACGGGACCTCGGCGACGTACATGTCCGAGGTCGCGACCGACAGCCGGCGCGGGTTCTTCTCCAGCTTCCAGTACGTGACGCTGGCCTCCGGTCAGCTGGTGGCGCTCGCCGTACAGATCGCGTTGCAGCAGACGCTGTCGAAGGAGGACCTGGCGGCCTGGGGCTGGCGGATCCCGTTCGTAATCGGAGCCGTGGCCGCGGTGATCGTGTTCTGGTTGCGGCGGACGATGGACGAGTCGGCCGAGTTCGAAGCCCAGCCGAAGAACCGCGCCTTCAAGCAGGGTTCGCTGCGGGAGCTGGCCAAGCACCCGCGCGCGGTGCTCACGGTCGTGGGGCTGACGCTCGGTGGCACGGTCGCGTTCTACACGTTCACGACGTACCTGCAGAAGTTCATGGTGAACACGACCGGGCTGGAGAAGTCGCAGGTCACCTGGATCAACTTCCTTGCCCTGCTGATCTTCGTGATGCTCCAGCCGCTCGGCGGGATGCTCTCGGACAAGGTCGGCCGCCGGCCGCTGCTGATCTTCTTCGGCATCGGCGCCACGCTGCTCACCGTGCCCATCCTCACCGCCCTCGAGGATGCGACACCGGTGACCGCGTTCCTGCTGATGCTGGCCGGGCTGGTGATCGTCAGCGGGTACACCTCGATCAACGCGATCGTGAAGGCCGAGCTGTTCCCGACGGCGATCCGCGCACTCGGCGTCGGCATGCCGTACGGCGTCACGGTGGCGCTCTTCGGCGGTACGGCGGAGTACGTCGCGCTGTGGCTCAAGGACGCCGGGCACGAGTCGTCGTTCTACTACTACGTGAGCGGCTGCGCGCTGGTCAGCCTGATCGTCTACCTGACCATGTCCGAAACGCGCGGTCGGATGAAGGCTCAGCACTCCACTGCGCGCCCGGTGGGCCGGCCGCGGACGCCGACGGCACAATGACCCAATGCGCACACTCATCGCCGAGGACGACGAAACGCTCGGTCGTTCGCTCCGGGATGTGCTGAGCGCCAACGGTCACGAGGTCACGCTGGTCGGCCGCGGGGAAGACGTCCTGCTTCGGCACGCGGAGGCCCAGGTCATCCTGCTCGACCTGGGCCTGCCGGACATCGATGGTCTCGAGGTACTGCGCAAACTCCGCCGGGTCGACGACGTGGTGGTGATCGTGCTGACCGCCCGCGACGACGAACGGTCCGTCGTACTGGCCTTGCGGCTCGGCGCTGACGACTACCTGACCAAACCGGTCCGGCTGGCCGAACTGCTGGCCCGGATCGAGGCCTCGGCCCGGCGCTACCGACGGTCGGCTCCGGACGGTACGGCGTACGAGGCGGGCGGGCTGCGGATCGACTTCGGGCTGCGGGAGGTGACGCTGGACGGTTCGGTGATCCACCTGACGCCGATCGAGTTCGACGTGCTGGCCGCGTTGGCCCGGCGGGCCGGGACTGCAGTTAGCCGGGAGGTGATTCAGGACGAGGTCTGGGGGGACGCGTTCGTCACCAAGTCGAAGGCGCTGGACGTGCATCTGCATCAGCTCCGCGGGAAGCTCGGCCGGCCGGTGATCACCACGATCCGGCGCTTCGGGTATCGGCTCGAACCATGAGAGCCCGGCTGATGGGGGTGCTTGCGGTCGTCTCGTTCATTCTGCTCGCGGCGCTCGTGATTCCCTTCCTGGACTCGGTTTCGGACACTCGCACGCAGGCTCTGCAACTCGCTCGGAGCGCCACGCTCGCCCGGTTCGCCGGGTTGGCCGGGCGGGCTGCGGCCGATGGTGACTACAGCGGGGTGCGGTTGGAGGCTGAGCGACACCAGGAGCTGTACGACGAGGCCGTCCTGATCACCGATGCTTCCGGGCACGTGATGGTGTCGACCGGCGGCATCACGATGGCGTCGCCCGGCGTGGGTCCCGTTGCGGAGTTGGCGGCTCGGGACTTGCCGCAGCTCACCATCGACACGCTGCGACCGTGGACCTCGGCCCGGACGCTGATTGCGGCACCGGTCGGTTCGCCGCAAGAGCCTGCCGGTGCGGTCGTACTGGCGGTCGACGCGCGGGCCGCTCTTGATGACGTGACGCGGTCGTGGGCGATCATCTGCGCGGCGGCCGTGGCTGCTCAGTTGTTGTTGCTGTTCATGGCGTCGAAGGCTTCTCGGTGGGTGATCCGGCCCGTGGGTCGGCTGGAGGACGCGGTCGTGGAGCTGGGGCGGTCGGGCGGGTGGAATCAGCCCCTGCAGGCGAGTGGCCCGCCTGAGTTGCGGCGGTTGGCACGATCGGTCGAGGTGATGGGCGCGACGGTTCAGCGGTCGATCGACGTACAGCGGCAGATGGTTGCCGACTCCTCCCATCAGCTCCGGAACCCGTTGGCGTCGTTGCGGTTGCGGGTGGATTCGCTGGACCCGGGAATTGCTGGGTTGGCTCATGTTCAGCACGATCTCGAGCGGTTGGAGAACGTGCTGGCTGGGCTGCTGAAGCTGGCCGCGATCGAGAGCCGCATCACCGACGGCTTGAGTGAGCCCACGAACGCAACCTGCCTGGTCGAGGCCGTCCTGCAAGAAGAGATCGACGCCTGGCAACCAACGGCCGCTGACATCACCCTGGAACTGCAGGCGACCGCCGGCCTGGTTGCCGCCGTCGACGACCACGATCTCGGCCAACTCGTCGGGGTTCTCCTCGACAACGCCATCAAGTACGCCGGCCCCGGCGCGCACGTGATCATCTCCTCATCCCGAGGTCCCGACGGCATCGTCGTACAGGTCTCCGACAATGGCCCCGGCATCCCGCCGAGCGAGTTACTTTTGGCCACTCAACGCTTCTGGCGCGGCCCCACCAAGACGTCGGGAACCGGCCTAGGCCTAGCCATAGCCGAACAAACCGCCCTAGCCATCGGCGGATCGTTGGAGCTGTCGGAGACCTCCCCGCACGGCCTCACCGCCACCATCAAGTTGCCGGAAGCAACATGAAAAGGCGAACGGTGCTTCTGGGTACAGCAGGTCTGGTACTGGCTGGATGTGGTCGGGGGCCGGCGGTTGATCGGTTGACGATTGCGGCTGGGGAGGTTGGTGGGTTTTATCTGGAGTTCGCACAGTTGCTGGCGATTCAGTTGCGGGTGGCGGGGGTTGCTCGGGAGGTGACGGTTCGGCAGACCGGCGGGAGTACGGACAACCTGCGGCTGCTCGCCGCGCGGGAGACCGATCTGGCTCTGAGCCTCGCGGACGCCATCACCTCCGGATCGTCCATCCGCGCACTGGGCCGCGTCTACGAGAACTACCTGCAGTGCGTGGTCCGCGCGGACAGCCCGTACAAGTCCTTGACCGACCTCGCCGGTACGACGATCTCCGCGGGTGCCGCCGGATCCGGGGCCGCCGTCACCGCGGCCCGGCTGCTCGCCGCGGCTCGGGTGGACTGCACCCAGGACCACCTCCCGCTCGAGAAGGCCGCCACCGCGCTCGCCGACAACCGGGTTGCCGCGATGTTCTGGTCCGGTGGCGTTCCGACCACCACGCTCGACAAGCTGAGCCGTCGTACCCCGATCCGGCTGCTGCCGCTCGGCGACTGGCTCGCCCCACTCCGCCGTACCTTCGGCTCGGTCTACCAGGACGTCCTCGTCCCGGCCGGTGTCTACAAGGCCCCCGGAGCGGTTGCTGTCCTCGGTATCCCCAACTTCCTGCTCTGCCGACCGGAACTGCCCACCGCCGTCGCCCGCGTGGTCACCAACACCCTCGTCCGGCAGGCCCGGTTGCTGGTCCCACCCTCCGCCGTCGGAGCGCAGTACCTGAATCTCCAGTCTTTGGTCGTCACCACGCCCATCCCACTACATTCCGGCGCAGCCGCGGAGTACCAGCACCTCTACGGCTAGCCTCCGAAGGACAGGATGTATCCGTCTACGTAGAGCCCGGTGCCCCGCCTGGAGCCACCGCGCGAACGCCGTCGCATACGTATACGTCCTGTCGTTCGGGCGACAAATGCGTGGCCGCATCCGGGAAACCGTTCCTAGACTGCCGGGTATGACAGCGACCCGATCCGTGCTTGCCGCGCAGGCGACGGACTTTCCCCGGTGGTACCAGGATGTGATTGCCAAAGCCGAGCTCGCCGACAACGGGCCGGTGCGGGGCACGATGATCATCCGACCGTACGCCTACGGGATCTGGGAGCTGTGCCAGGCGGCAATGGACCGGCGGATCAAGGAAGCGGGCGCCGAGAACGCCTACTTCCCGCTGCTGATTCCCGAGAGCTACCTGCAGCGGGAGGCCGAGCACGTCGAGGGATTCAGCCCCGAGCTCGCCGTCGTCACGCACGCCGGCGGCAAGCAGCTCGAGGAGCCCGCCGTGATCCGGCCGACCTCGGAGACCATCATCGGTGAGTCGATGGCCAAGTGGATCCAGAGCTACCGCGATCTCCCCCTGCTGCTGAACCAGTGGGCCAACGTGGTCCGCTGGGAGCTTCGTCCCCGGACGTTCCTGCGGACGACCGAATTCCTTTGGCAGGAAGGGCATACAGCTCATGTGTCGGCTGCTGAGGCCCGCGCGTACGCGACCCGGATCGCGGTTGACGTCTATCGCGAGGTGATCGAGAACATGCTCGGGATTCCGGTCGTGGTCGGCTGCAAGACGCGGCGGGAGCGGTTCGCGGGTGCGGTGAACACGATCGCGCTCGAGGCGATGATGGGTGACGGCAAGGCGTTGCAGATGGGCACGTCCCACGAGCTCGGGCAGAACTTCGCCCGCGCCTTCGACATCGGCTACCTGTCCCGCGACGGACAACGCGAGCTGGCTTGGACCACGTCCTGGGGCAGTTCGACCCGGATGCTCGGCGGCCTGATCATGGTGCACGGCGACGACGCCGGACTCCGCATCCCGCCCCTGGCCGCGCCCACCCAGGTCGTCGTACTGGCGATCAAGGACGAGAATGCCGAGGCCGCCGGTCAGATTGCCGACGACCTGCGCGCGGTCGGCGTCCGGGTGCACCTCGACAACCGCACCGACCAGCCCTTCGGCCGGCGGGCGATCAACTGGGAGCTGAAGGGTGTCCCCGTCCGCGTCGAGATCGGGCCGCGCGACCAGCAGTCCGGGGTTGCAACCGTCGTACGACGCCTCCGCGCCTCGGCCAAGTCCGCCGTACCGCTGGCCGAGTTGGTGCCGACGATCGTGGAGGCTCTCCAGGCCGACCAGACCTGGCTCCACGACGAGGCGCTCGCCCGCCAAACCGCCCGCACCACAGCTGTCAGCACCGTCGACGAGGCAATCGAAGCTGCAGCAACCGGCTGGGCCACCCTCCCGTACGACGTCATCGGCGAGGAAGGCGAGGACCGCCTGGCCACCGCCGCCCTCACCGTCCGCTGCCTGCAGCGCCAGGACGGCACACTCCCGGTGGAAGACAACGAGCGCGGCCTAACCGCCTTCGTAGCCCGCTCCTACTAGATCTACGGGGCAAGGTACTTCCGTACGTCGTCGGCCACCTGAGCGCGATGCGCCATCCCGTACTTGCGCAGAATCGCGCTCAGGTGGGTCTTCACCGTGTTGAGGCTGATCCCCAGCTCCGCCGCCAGCTGGTCATTGTCCAACCCGTCCGCCAGCAGCACCGCGATCCCCTGCTGGGCCTTCGTCAACCCCGCGAACCGCCGTTCCGGCCCTTCATCGGTCTCCAGCAGCATCTCGATCAGCTCGGACTGGATGTGCTCGGTCGTCTCGACGATCCGGACCAGATGCCCCTGCACCTCCGTCGGCACGGCATCGGCCGACATCGCTTCCGCGGCGATCTCCCGGATCGACGCGATCCGATGGGTCAGGTACTCCATCACGTGATCCGACGTGAGCAACCCCGGCCCGACATCGCCGGCCGGCAACCGCCGCAACGCGTCCCGATCCTCACCCTCCCGGGTCAGCACCCGCCCGACCACACCGGCAATCCACTCGAACGCCCGTACGGCGTTGTCGTCGTACACCTGCGGCTCGTAGCTCTGCATCGACAGCATGCCGAACAGCTGGTCCGCCCCGTCCTTCACCGACCGGAAGATCGGCACCGTCACCGCATCCGCCGACCGCCGCCCGACCTCCCCGATCGGTACGCCGGCATGCAGCGCAGCCCCGTTGTCGTACGCGAACCGATACGTCTGCCGATTCTTCAGCAACCACGCCGTCTGCCCCTGCGGCCCGAACCGATGCGTATCCGGATCGACGTACCGCCCGTCGTCGTACCCGTACGGATACCGCACCCGCGTCGTCCCGTGCAGGAATCCCACATAGAACGTGTCCACCCGCGCAACCTTCGCCACCACGACCCGCACATAGTCGTACAGCCCGTAGTGGTCGGCGCGGAACAGCGCCTCGATCTTGTGATAGGCCTCGCGCAGGATGATCGCAGTCTCGGCATCAACCCTCAGCGGGGCCGGCCCGTCTTCCGGCACGGCACACCCCTGCTCTATCGATCAACCCCTGACTATGCCGAAGCAACCCCCGAAAGCCAAGGGATCAGCTCACCCGCCGCGCGCTCATCCGCCCCGGGAGCAGCTCCTCGATCAGGGACTCGGTCTCCGCGCTGACCACAGCTCCCTCACGTTGCGCCATCTCGCCCAGCTGCTGAACCACCTGTTCGGCGGCCCGCTGACCGGACGATCGGAACTCCGCGATCAAGAGGTCACGCCACAGGTACTCCGAGCCGACGGCCAGCCGCAGCCCAGCCCGTGCGGCGGTCGAGGCACCAGCCGGGTCGTCGTCTCCGAGCGACAACTCGGCCAGCCGATGCGACGCGTTCACGACGAGATCCGGTACGACGCGCTCCAGGTGCACGCGCGCCAGCCAGGAACATGATCCCGGCGCTCGGTCACCGAGGAACGGTCCGCGCACCAGATGCATGGCCCGCCGGAGCAACTCACGCTCGTCCCTGGTGGTCTGCGCGGTCCGGCTGCGCCGCAGAAGCTCACAGAAGCAGTCCCAGTCCACCGCGACCTCAGGACCCAGGTACAGGCGGCCGGTCGGGTCGATGCGGAGCTGGTGCGAGCCGGTGGAGTCCGTCCCGAGCCACTGCCGCACCCGGGCCACGGTCGCATCCCGCACCTCCGCCGTGACACCTCGTGGCCACACCGACGCCGCCAGCACGCTCGGATGCACACCGCCCGGGTGGAGTGCCAGGAAGGCGACGACCTCGACCGCGAGCGCAGAGCGGGCCGGCTCGATGTCGCCCGGTGTCCGGACGTCCAGACGGCCGAGCACGCCGACCCGCACTTTGGCGGTGGCCCAGCTCGAGTCGTCACCGGACCGGCCGGCGTTCGGGACTCGGAGCTGACCGGTCGGGTCCACGCTGGCCGTGGTCCGGGCCGCGGCCAGCAGATCGGTCACCTGGTGCAGCGACTTCTCGCTCAGCCGGCTGGCCTGCACTGTCAGATCGAGTGCAGGGATCCGCAACATGCCGGACTCGTCGACGAGCAACTGCCAGCGCGCCCCAGGCACCGGCCCCGCGACTAGCAGGCCGAACCCGTTCCGCCCGCGGCCAGCCAGTGCACCCAACCGCGCCACCGTGGTCTCACTCGGGGGAGCACCAAGGACGACGTACCGCGGCATCTCGTCCGCCGCACGACCGAGCTGTCCGGTGAGTACGTCGGACCGCGGGTCGGCGCCCTCGAGCTCGGGCAGCACTGCCTCGATGTCGTGGATCACCCGCAGCCGGTCAGAGAGGATCTCGTCGAGCCCGTCCGGCAGCGAGGACGCGGTCACCTCGAGCAGGTCGGCCCAGGGGTTGGTGGCGAGCTGGACGGCTACCGAACTCGCAACCTCCCGGGCCACCACCGCGTCGCCGTTGATGCTGACGGCCCCACTGGCCGCCTCGAGATCGATCAACGCGTCGCGGCCCTGGTCGTCGCGGCCGAGGCACACCAGAGCCGGGTACGGCGCTGGGCCACCGGCGTCCGGTACGACGTCCGCGCGGGCGATCCGCCACCGCCCGCCGTCATCGAGAACCTGCCACGGCGCCGGTGCGCCGGTCTGGCCGGGAGCCAGCATCAGCTCGATCCACTCGTCACTGACCAGCACGGCGAAGATCGACGGCAGCGGCAGATTCTGCGCCTCGCACAGCTGACCGAGTGAGCGGAGTGCGTGGTCCAGCGCCAGCGAGCGCCTCGGGTCCCCACCGACCCGCAGCGCAACCTCTGCCGTGGTCGCCGCCTGGTCGGGGTCGCTGCCCCGGCGCCGGCGACGCTCGATCAGCAGCACGGCCAGCAGGCCCGCAGTCAGCAGACCGCCACCCAGAAGGTCAGCTGGCAGCCGCCAACGGGTGTCGGTCTGATCCACGCTGGCCTGATCACCCGGCTGCTCAGCCGGTGCGGTGTGCCCGCCGTCCTCGACCGCGGGCCGATGCTGCTCCGGCTTGGTGGTCGGCTTCGGCTCGGGGGTCGTGTGCCGCTCCTCGACCTGCTCGACCGGAATCCGCGAGACCCCGACAGCATCCTCCGGCATGATCAGCTGCCAGCCCGGCATGATCAGCCGGGCCAGGTGCAGCCGCTGACCGTCCAGCTGCGGACGATCCTTGTTGAGCTCGTAGATCTCCTTGTACCGGCGGCCGTCACCGAGATGTTTCTCCGCGATGTCCCACAGGCTGTCGTGGTGATGGGAGCGCGGCGCCTTGACGAGGTAAACCTTCTTACCAGCAAGGGGATTCGCGCTCTCGGCCGCTGCCTCGACCCGCTCGGGGGTCGCCGTCGGCGTCGGCTGGGCTATCGCGACGCTGTGGGTCACCGGCGGCGGCGCCGGAGCGTGCGCCGGCGAACTGGCGGAGGCGGTACCGGTCGCGATTCCCGTGACGATGATCGCGCTGACCAGAATGCGGGCGATGCGCTGACTGCCGCCACCCAGCGGGATCGGCCGCGGGACACCACGACCACGAAGCGCGCTGCGTAGTTCGGCGACGACGCAGATCACGAAATGCAGCCAGGCGAGCCAGACCACGAAGGTGAGCACCGACAGCACCGTGCCGACGCCGACCGGACTGGTCAGCGCCTCACGCGTCGGCCAACTGTGCGGCACCGGCGGAGGCCCGGTGAAGATCGCCAGGGCGACCGGGATCCCCACGACCAGAACCAGCAGAGCCACGGCAGCAAGGACCGCCCGGCCGACGGAACGCTGTGGTGTCGCAGCGTTCTCGTCGACCAGGAAACGGGCCGGGCCCGGTGTTCGGGACATCGTCGTCTTCTTCCTCCTGCTAACCGTCCACGGCGACTGCCGTGGCCTCACCGCGCACAGTGAACGATCCGATTCCTGCCAGATTCAGCAGCACCGTGTCGACAGTGCCCGCGGCAGACACTGTCACGGCGTTGCCGTCAACCTGTACGTCGATGTCGTGGTACCCGCGCTCGGCCATGAACCCGGTGGCCCGGTCGACGGCCGTGCTGACATTGACCTGCAGCTCGTCATCCAGGCGTAGTGCGTTCTCGTCGGTGGCGTCCGCGCCGTACCGGGCTGCCTGCTCGGCGTCGTCGGTGATCCGTTCGCGTCCGTTCATGGCCAGGCCACCATCGATGACCAGGCCCGCCGCGACCATCAGGACGGTGGCGAAGCCCAGCAGGAAGACGGTCGCGGAACCGCGGTCGTCACGGCTGCGCATCGAATTCCTTATGGGTGTCCATGGGCGCCGAGCTACTGACGCTCACTCGTTTCGAGCCGGGCAGACCGAGCAGCCCGAGACCGGCGTACGACACGTCGCAGGTGATCGTGATGGTAATGGTGCCACCGGCAACGAAATCACCGGTGAGCTCGGCCGGAGCGCACCGCTCCGGGTGTTCGACGGCGACTGCGGCGACCCGATCCGCGGCCGCGGTGCCCTTCCCGGCCGACCGCTCCAGCGAAGCCGCCCGGACGGCGTCCCGGCTGGCGGCCTCGATGTCGCCCCGGACCGCGACGTACCGGCCGCAGGCGACCACCAGGAGGACGAACGCCATCATCACCGGCGCGAGGATGACCATCTCGACGGCCATCGACCCGCGCTCTCGCTCACTCGGGTTCACGGAACTCCTCCAACGGGCCCTGCACCGACTGCGACACGGTCGGTGGGTTCAGGAACGGGGTGATTTTCAGGGCATGCCCGGTCACCACCACCCGGACCTCGTGCTCGCCGACCGGCTCGACGGTCACCGTGACGTCCTCGAGGATGCCTTTGCCGATCTTCTCCGTGTACGCCGTTCCTGCTGCCGCGGCCGCGTCCCGGTCCAGCGTGGTCCGCGCCGTACGGGCCGCCTCCCGCGCCGCCGAGGAGGCTGCCTGATTGCCGAGATAGATCAGCGCGAACTGGATGGCCAGGAAGATCATCAGCATCAGCAACGGCGCGTAGATGACGAGCTCGATCGTGCTCACCCCACGCTCGGTCCGCCGCCGATGCCGCATCTTCATGTGTTCTGGTCCCCCGCGATCAGTCGCCGAGCTCGAGGTCGTTGGCCTTACCGGTCAGCCGGTTGTAGAGAATGATGCCGACGGCGATCGCGATCCCGGCAACTGCTGCCGAGATCAGCACCCACTCCACCGCGGACACGCCCTGCTCGGTCCTGCGGGCCCGCTCGAGCCGAGCACCGATCAGGACCCGGACCAGCTCCAGGTGCATCGAGTTCTTCATTGTTCTTCCTTCCTGTGAACGGTTCGATCCGGAGTCCGGGTCAGAACCCCATCACCCGGGAAACCGCCGGGTAAGCCAAAAAGATCAGGAAGCCGATGGCGAGCAGCATCTGCGCCATCAGCATCGACTGCGACTGGGTCTGCGCCCGGCCTTCGGTGTCGGCCAGTTCGCGCCGACGCATCGACGTGGCCCGGGCCGCCAGGGACTCCCGGACCTTGGCGCCGTCCTCGGCGACCAGGGCCAGCGCGGTGGCCAGGTCCCGCAACTCGTCGACGGACAGCTCCTCGCCGAGCTCGCCGAGGGCCGCCCACGGCGTGATGCCCTGCAAGCGAGCGGTCTCGAGAGTGTCCCGGATCCGGACGAACGCCCAGCCGTCGCTGATCCCGGCGGCCGACGACAGCGCCTCCGGAACACCACGGCCACCGGCCAGGTTCATCGCGACCAGATCGAGGAAGGCGCTCAGGACATGCCGGAAATCGCGGCGACGGTCAGCGGCCACGGTCCGCAACTGGGTCGTCGGGACCACCAGCCCGAGCAGGGCTCCGATCAACGACAACCAGATCGGAATGACCACCGGTACGCCACCGGTGACCAGGCTGACCGGCGCGAGCAGCAGGATCGGCGAGAAGAACCCGGCGACCCCGGACATCAGGCTGGTGGCCAAATGCGCCTCCAGCGAGCGGCCGGCGACGCCGAGATCTGCGCGAACCGATGCCGGGACCTGAACCCCGCGGGACTCCAGGAGCCGGCGCAGATTCGTTCCCAGGCGGCGCATCCGCAGCGATTCGGCCTGGTGCCGGCGGTCCGCGGTGAGGCTGAGCTCCCGGGTGAACCGGCGCCGGTCCCGGTCCAGCTGTGCTAGCGCGACCGGGCCGGCCGGCGCGGACCGGTCGATCATCCGCAGCGCGACGAACAGTCCCGCGCCGACGATCGCACCGCACACCATGATCAGCGTCATCGACGGATCCCACCGTCGACGTCGGGCAACCGGTCCCGGGCGTGCAGGAAGCGTTCCGGAGTCTCGAAGGCCGCGAGCCGCCGCAGCCAGATGAAGCCGAGCGCGTAGAGACCCAGGATCACCAGCAGAACGACCTGCCCGATCGGCGTCGAATACGGCTCGACGTAGGGCCGGTTCAGGATCGACAGCCCGAAGACGAAGAGGAGGGCGACCCCGATCACGATCCGCACGCTCCGGCGAGTACCCCGGCGACCTGCGCTGACCCGCTGCCGCATGTCGAGCTCGGCCCGGGCAGAGTCGGCCAGCGAAGTCAGCACCTCGCGCAGGCCAGGACCTCGCAACCGGGAGTTCAGAATCAAGGTGGCGACGATCAGGTCGACACTCGAGTCGTCCATCTCGTCGGCGAACCGCTGCAGTGCCTGTCCCAGCGGAACCCGCACTCTGAGCCGGTCTGCCAGCGCCGACAGCTCCTTCACGATCGCCGGGGACGCGGCGTACGCGGTCGCCGGGATCGCCTGCTCGAGACCAACAGCACCGGCCACGGTGTCTCGCAAGGACTCCGTCCAGTTCGCCACGCCCTCGAGGCGGGCGATCGCCACCCGCTCCTGCTGCGAACCGCCGAACAGCATCGGCCAGGCGAAGACCAGCACCCCGGCAGCGATCGCAGCGACCGGCCACCTGGTCAGGAGCAGGATCAGCAGACCGGCACCGATGGCGATCGGCAGCCGCAGACCAGCTCGGCGAACTGTGCCGAGCAGGGCCGACGGTGCCTTCACCTCGGTCGACTCGGCACGCGGGATCAGCGCCAGGACCAGCATCAATAGCGCACCACCCGCCACGGCACCAGCCACGACGATCAGCAGCAGCGTCACGGACGGCGTACTCACGTCGCCCACCCCGCAGGCGCGCTCGCCCGGTATCCGACAGCCTGAAGCTCCGCCATACAGGCGATCGGAGCCGCCGGTACGGCGATGCCATCGGTGCCTTCGGCAAATACCTCGCTCGACAGCACCCGCCCGTCGACACCGTTGACCTCGCGCACCGAGGTGACGACCCGGCGCAGCGCACCACCCTGCGCGAACTCGTTGCGCCGCTCAACGAACACGACGAAGTCGATCGCACCGGCGATCAGCATCATCGTGGCATCGGCCGGGAGCCGCTCGGCGGACTGGATCGCATAGGTGCAGATCCGGTTGAACACCTCGAGCGAGGAGTTCGAGTGGATCGTCGACAGCGAGCCGTCGTTCCCCTGGCTCATCGCGTTCAGCATCGTGACGATCTCGTCGCCCAGCACCTCACCGACGATCACCCGGCTCGGGTTCATCCGCAGACTCCGCCGTACCAGCTCGCCCATCACGATCGCGCCCTGGCCCTCGGAGTTCGGCAGTCGCTCCTCCATTGCCAGCACGTTGGGGTGCAGGTCCTCGAACTCACCGAGGCCGAGCTCCAGCGCCCGCTCGACGGTGATGAGTCGCTCCTCCGGCGGAATCTCGTTCGCCAGGGCTCGCAGCAGCGTCGTCTTTCCGGCGTTGGTCGCACCGGCGATCATGATGTTCTTCCGAGCCCGGACGGCGGCCGACAGGAACGCGGCCAGCTCCATACTGATCGTGCCGTGCTCGATCAGACTCTCCAGGCTGACGCGGGACAACCGAGCCCGGCGGATCGACAGTGACGGCCGGGCCACCACGCCCATCAGCGCGGACAACCGGCTGCCGTCGGGCAACCGCAGGTCGAGTTGAGGGTTCGCCGCATCGAACGGACGGCTGGCGAGGCCCGAGTACGCGGCGAGCGTCTGGATCAGCTCGACCAGTTCGTCGTCGTTCTCCGCGACCGGGATTCCGCGTTCCTCACGACCGTCGGCGTACCCGATGAAGACCCGGTCGCAGCCGTTGATGTCGACGTTCTCCACCATCGGATCATCGAGCAACGGCTGCAGCCGGCCGACACCGAAGAGAGCGGCATGGATGCCGTCGGCAAGGTCTTGTTCGTCACTCGCGCTCGGCGGCGTCCGGCCGGCCGCGAGCTCCGAGCGAGCGTGGTCCTCCAGCACTCGCGCGACTACGGCCCGGGCGAACTGGCGCTCGTCCTCCGCGGTCATCTGCGGCAGGCCGTTGGCCGTGTCCTCACGCCGCTGCCGGGCGAGGATCTCGGCGACCTGTTCGCGCAGGCTGCGCACCAGCGACTGATCCATCAGACACTCCCCTGGGCAACTGCCGTCTGGGCACCGGCGCGATCGTGGCCCAGCCGGCGAAGCCGCTCGCCGATCTCTGCCGCTGATCGAGTCAGCAGAGACTGCCTGGCCCGGCGGCCGTCGCCGGTGCGGATCGCGGCAGCCGCCTTGTCGTCCTCGGCCAGGATGCCGAGCACGGACGTCCGTAGGCCGGCTTGATCGAGGATCGACTGCACGTCCGTGGCTGTCCGGGCATCGCGGTACGACGTGATCAGAGCGACTCCGACGGGCACTCCGTCGTACCCACCGAGTTTCAGCATCTCGGACAGGCCGCGGATCAGCTCGCGCAGGTGGGACAGGCCCTCGAGCGTCGGCCGGGCCAGCATCAGCACCGCATCCGCGCTCTGCAGCACCGGCATGGTGACCGCACCAGGCGCCAGTCGACCGCAGTCGGCCAGGACATCGCGGCCGGGAACCGAACGGAGCGACTTCGCGAGGTGCTGCCAGGTCGAGCCGAGGCCCTGCACCTGATCAGGTGACGTCACGCCGGTCAGAACCTCGAGACCGCCGGAGATCTGCTGGACGTGATCGGACAACTGCACCTCGGCCGCACCACGCCGTACTGCGGCTCCGAGCGACAGCAGACCGCGATTCGGGTCGAGCGGCACGCCCGAGGTGTCGCGGTACCGCAGCGCGATGTCACCACCGGCCGGATCGAGATCCGCCAGGATCGGCTCCCCCGGCCAGATGCCGGACAGCACGACCGCCGAGGTGGTGACGCCCGGCGAACCCTTCGCGGCGGCGAGGACGTAGAGACCCACTATCGCCCCTTCAGCGACGTCCCGCTCTTGAGGAGCGCGACCGCAATCTTGTTGTTGCCTGAGGCATCGGCCACGGCGGTGACCAAGGTCTCGTCGACCACCACCGTCAGGGTCTGCGTCTCGGACGACGAGGATTTGCTTCCGAGGCCGGAGCCCTTGTCGGCCGGCGCTTTGACGGCGAGGACGACGGCGTTGCCGATCACCGCACCGGGTGTCGAGACCGCGCCGATCCGGACCAACCTGACCTGGTCCCCGGGAGCCAGGCCGCCGGCCGGATACCGGCCCTCGGCCAGGGTGATACCAACGGCGGCCGTGTTGTCCTGCAACGGGGCGCGGTCGCTCAGCGACCTCGAGTCCAGCAGCTGTCCCTTGCTGAACGCGACCTTCATGTACTTGCCGATCGCCACGCCGGCCTGGGACTGCTCGATCAGACCGGGCACGTCCGCGGCGACCCGGGTCACCGTCAGATCACCGCGCTCGATCCTCTCGCCGGCCGCGATGTCCCGGGACACCTGCAGATACGACTGCCGCTCGTCCATCCGGACCGCGAGCAGCCCGGCGATCAGCGCACCGCCGACCACCAGAAGCGCGGCGAGCGCCGCAACCGCGGGCCGCCGCCGCTTGGGCGCGGCCGGAAGCCGGGACGAACCACCCGCTCCACCTGCTGACCGTTGGGCACGCTGACGCTGCCGATCGACCGACTCAGTGCCGGCTGTGCTGGACATCTACCGCTCTCCTCAAAACATCAAGCGGGCTATGTCCACAAGAGATCCTCACCCGCCCCCGCCCGGCGTAGCGCTAACCCTATCCCGACAGTCGGTCGGCAATCGATCACCAACAGTTGCACGTTCCTGCAACTTCCAGCGATCGCTTCGGGACCTTCTGTCACCTAGAATCACCTGTTTGTATCAGACTTTTTCGGGGAGGCAGTACGTGAACAGGTTCGGCGCGACCGTGACAGCAGGAGCCCTCCTCCTGTCCCTCGCAGCCTGCGGCAGCGACACCAAGCCCGCCGCAGCCACCGCGAGCACCCCAGCGGTCCCAACCTCCACACCCACCCCGACTCCGACGAAGGCCGACCCCACCGCAACGGCCAAAACCCAGGTCCTGGCCGCCTATGCGGCGTTCATCGTCGCGCTCGACAAGGGCTACCGCGAAGGCGGTGTCACCTATCCCTACGAGAAGTACATGACCGAAGGCGGCCTCGAGACGGTCAAGAATCAGATGAACCTCTTCAAGGGGATCCACCGGGCCAAGGTCACTGGCAACATGCGCCTGATCGAGTCCCGCATCAGCGACCTGTCGCTGAGCGCCAAGCCCCAGATCAGCACCGTGACCGCCTGCGTCGACGACCAGTACACCGCCGTCAGCCGCAAAACCGGCAAGAACATCGCGGAACCCGGCGGCAAACTCACCCGGATCGACAAACTCAAGCTCATCAAAGGCAAGTGGATGGTTTTCGACACCCGCGCGGAGCCGGCCTCCTACGGATGCACCAAGTGAACCGGCTGACCGCGGCCGCTGCAGCAGCCCTTCTCGTTGCGAGCCTTCAGATCGCCTCCGGCACTGCCGACGCTGGGACCCCCGATTGCGTCCCCTCGATGAATGCCACCGGTACGCGGGCGAATGGCAACCTGCAGTGTCCGCGCGGCACAAAGAAGCCCGGGGGGACCGACAAGACGAAGTGGACCAAGGGTGGGAAACCACCCTTGTGCGTTTGGGTACCCCAGCCCGACTACGTACCCCTGCCCGGCGAACCCGTAGCCGGCCCGGACGGCCAGTGGTACGCCCACTACTGCCGCTTCGGCGAGTTCGACACCCTCGAAAAGTTCGAAGCCGAGATGGCCGGCTGGGACGACTTCGACAACATCAAACGCAACGAGTGGATGCGCCGCGCCGGCATCAGGTTCGAGTTCTTCAAGACCCCACCCGAAACTCGCCCGACCGCCGAACAAGTCATGTACTACATCGCCGGCACCATCCCGTTCCCCGAAACCCACCTCGCGGTGAACCCCAAAGCCGGCCACAACAAGGTCAACTTCCCCACCTGGATCTGGCTCACCAACGCCAACGGCCAGTACGACCCGGCGACGTACAAGCCACAAGCCAAAACCATCAGCCTGTTCGGCTACGCCCTCGAATGGCAGATCGTCCCCGACTTCGCCATCGACCCCGGCAACGGCGCCGACCAGCCCACCTGCGCCGGCATCGGCATCCCCTATTCACCCGACGCCAACGCCGCCGACGCCTGCACCGTCACCTACACCAGCGCCGGCACCTACACCCTCACCGCCGCCATGAACTGGACAGTCAAATGGCAGCTCGGCGGCGTTGAGCAGGACGACATCCAAGGCCCCACCAACACAGCCACTCTTCCCATCACCGTCAAAGAACGCCAGACCGTCGTCCGCTAACCAGCAGACGTCAACCACAGAAGCGAAGCGAGGAACCGATGAACGACATGGTCGGCGGTAGCCTGCCGGAAATGGACGCCCTGAAGGCCAAGCTCGAAGCCTTCAAGAACGAACTCGGCCAGCTCAAGACCGCCTCCACCAAGGTCGTCAGCAGCACCACCTGGAAGGGCAAGTACGCCGACGACTTCCGCGTCGCCTGGCAGCAGTGCCAGAAAAACATCACCAACATCGAAACAGACCTCAACAACGCCTCCACCGCAGTCCAGAAAAACCGCCAAGCCATCGCCCAAGCCACCGGCAGCTGAACCATCGTTCCGAAGCCGGCCAGCCCCACGCTGGCCGGCTTCGCCGTACTCCCCACCAAGAGCCACACCCCCGGGAGAACTAGCATGACCGCCATGACCTGGCGCCGAACCGCGATCATCTGCCTGACCGCCACCCTGGCCCTCACCGCTTGCACCGACCAGGACAAGAAGCAGGACGACGGCCAACAAGTCCAGATCATCGCCGGCGGCGGCACCAATCCCGACGCCACCAAGGCCCTAGACCTGGCGCTCACCGGCAATACGAGCGACCTGGAGATCGGGCGCGACGGAACGGTCAGACTGCTGGTCAACGACGAGGACCGGGTCAGTATCTGGGCATTCGCGCCGGATGGTGCCGCGCATCGGATCCTCGTCGATCCGAAGATCACTGACGCGTCCCAACTCGCCGTCGCCCAGGACGGCACCATGTACGTCTCTCACTCGGGTAAGGGCGTCGGGATGGTCTCGAAGATCAGCCCGACCGGACAAGCCACACGCATCGTCGGGAACGGACACGCGGGCGCGACCGCCGACGGCGGAACAGCGCTTGGACCGGCAGACGACATCGGCGGGATCACAGTCGATGCAGATGGCAACCTTGTTTACGGCGAGGTGCGCGACTTCCGTGCCCAGAACCAAGCAATGGGACTTCTTCGGCGCGTCATGTCAGGGAAGGTCGAGACCATCGCCGGGCAGGCCGTGCCGTATCGGAGCGAGGAGGCGTTCGGCCAGGCGATACCGGGTTCTGTGTCGCCGCCCAACGGCACCAAGTCGCTCGACTGGCCACTCCCCGGCGATTTCCAACTGAACAGCCTGGCCTCCGGCGACGACGGAACGATCTATGCACAGGCCGAAGGCGGCGTCTTGGCGTTCTCGTCCGATGGGACCGTGCGAGGGGTTGCCCGACGCCGCGATCCCGGCGCTGCCAACCCCGGCGAGAAACCTTTCGCCCGCGATGGTGATGCTGCAGACGCTCACCCGCTGTTCACTGCGGGGACCGGGATCAGCTTCGACCGCGGGTACATCGCGATGCCCATCACGGTGAATCCGCCGGAGAACCGTCGCCAGATTCCGGCTGCGTTCCACTGGAAGGGCCAATACACGGCGGATCAGTCTGCGATCGTGGAATCCGCATTGCAGATCAACGACGGGCAGGACACTCAGAAGATGGTCCGTCTCGTCCAACCTGACGGATCCTTGACCACCGCAGGCTGGCCAGTGCAGAATGCCGCGGTCGGTGCTGGAAACATCTACCTGCTCGTGACAGCTCGGAATGGTCGCTCACTGATCGGCCGGCTTTCACTACCCACCTGATATCGAGGCTTGGTAACCGCCCAGCTCCGGGCTGGCCCGACTCCAAATTGCCTGTTGAACCGCCGGATCCTCCAACCAGGCGGCGAAGGCACGGCGACCAGCAGGAGACATCGATGCGACGTCGAGAAACGGTGCGCTTTCGCTTCCGGTCGTGAACTTCGCGCCGTACATCTTCTCGTAGCGTCCTGGATCGCCGGTCCATACGTGTCCAGACGCATCCGTAACAGGTTCAGCTGGAGTCTTCAGCAGATCGCGGGCCTTGACCTGCCAAGCACTGGAGTCGGTCGCCCATTCTGTCTTCAGAGTGTCTTTCTCGACCTCGCGCTCGAACCAGCTGGCCACCAGGCCCTTGATGTCAGTGACAGTGGAGCTCTTGAACAGACCGCTGATGGTTTTACCTGCCGCAGTCGTGACGCCGGACACGCCGCCGCCTGCGAGGGCTCCCGCAGACGCTGTGTCGATGATGTATCCGGTGTATTCCTGCACCTTGGCGTTGTATGCGGCAACCTCATCTTTCTTCTGCTGCCTGAGGACAGCGATTCGCAGCGTGAACCATCCTCTGAACTGACCGTTATGCCAGTTCCACAGGCTGGTCTGCGCGGTTGCCCCTTTCCTCGGAGTCAACGCATCGATCGCCTGGGACTTCTCCTGGTACTTGGCCTGGAAGAAGAGGCTGAGCGCAGCTGCGTACTCGGGGTTCCACATCGCCTGCTGGACAATCGCACTCCAAGCCTCTCTCGGCGCTTCCACACCTTGCCGTCCAGGATCGCCGTCGGCGAAGTACTTCGGCACCATGGGTCCGGAGACGGACTGGTAGAGATCGTCGAAATACTCGGTCACGATCGCGGTGTAGGCCTTCTGTACACCGGCGAACGGCGTCTGTCCTGGACGATCCTTGAGGCTCAGAAGCATGTTGCGAACGAGCTCGTCGGTCGGGTTGGGCCACGTTGCCGAGGTACGAAGTCCCTCGTACTGCTTCCGGGCGTCGACTGTCGCCGCAGTGAGGAACTTGCCGAGCGGGTCACCGAGAGCAGGATCCGAGGTAGAAGTCCAGCCGGCCAGCTCGCCCTGCATCATCCGCTGGAGGATCTCGAGCCTGGAAGCATACAGCTGGGCGGCCGCGATCGGTGACCGAGCGACGATGGTGAGAACCTCGGCCGTCCGCTTGTTATTGCCCGGCATCACCTGCAACGAGTCCAGCGCGCGTTGCCCGGCGCGGACCAGGACGCCGTTGTTCCACGTGCCATGGCGCATGAGATCGACCAGGCCGGGGAATTTGTCGAGCCAGTCGTCGGTGATCACACCACGGTGACTCGCCGTCGCGAACAGATTTGCCAGCGCGACGTACCGTCCGGCAGCAGCTGGATCGTTCCTGTCGTTCCAGGCTTCCGGGTTACCGGTGGAAGCGCCCAGCAGTCGAGCCGCTTCCGGACCGATCGCTTTGACGAAGGCTTCGGCGAAGTCCGGGTCGTGCTGGTTCTGCATCACCTCGTCCCAGACCGCAGCGGGTAGTTCGCCCTCCTTGTATTGCGCGGCCAGTGCCTTGGCTCGGGCGACGGCAGCTTCGGTGGTGGCGAAGTTGCCAGTCGATTCGCTGCGGACCATGGGCTGGGAGACACCGAACTGCAGTGCTTCCTTCTGGAGTTGCTGGGCCAGGAGTTGGCGGCGTTGCAGCATGGGCATTTCGGAGTCGATCCAGCGGCTGACGGCGGCCAGACGTTCGATGCGGCCGGTCTGCAGCTCGATCTTGGCGAACGCGGTGCGAAGCTTCGGTAGGTTGGCGTCGATCAGTGCCTTGACCTTCGCCAGGTCGGTGTTCATCGCCTTGAACGCGACCGGGTCGATCCCGACGAGGTTGCCCTCTCGTGGTTCAGGCAAGACCCAGCCTCCGCTTCCAGTCCGTGGCTTCTTCCTCGGTGCAGGTGGCAGGGGTCTTCGCCAGGCGCTCCGCGACCTCGTTGCCGAGTCTGTTCAGCTCGGTGTTGTACGACGTCCGCTGGTCGCTGAGACGGGTCCCCCATCGATCGGCCGTCGGACCGGCCCAGATGTTGCCCGCGGCAAAATTCTTGTGCGGCCGATCCAGCTTGCCGGTCAACTGCTGCTGCACACCCTGAACAGATTTCTGCAGCTCCAGCAGGTAGGTACGCAGCGGATGCGGCACATTCCCCATCCAGCCATCGTAAGGCGCGAGCGGCGCACCCGTCTTGTCCATCGGGGCACACTGCACGTTCCTGCAAACAGAGGTGGTTGTTCAGGCGCGGTCAAGAGTGATGACGAGGCCCTCGGCTGCGAAGGTGATCGACTTGTCCGAGGCGACGACGGACTGCACGCCGCCGGTGGCAATGATGGTCTGTTCCCTGCCCGTAGCCAGGTCGATCGCCAGCAGCCCACCCTCGTTTCCCTGCACAGCGACGACGAGTTGGTTGCCGATGACGGCGGATCTCTCCAGGTCGATGTCAGACAGAGAGGAGCCGGTGCTGCGGGTCCATCGCGCTTTCCCGGTCGCGATCTCACGCGCGACGAGACGCTGGGCCGGTTCTTTCCAGGTACTTTCCACCGTGAGAACAGCGTCGCCGGCAAGTCTCGTGGCGTCGGCGAGTTTGTCAGTGGCAGTGCCTCGCAGATCGTGGCGCCAGCGTTCCTTCCCGTTCCCGTCGAGACCGATCAGCCAGCTCCGGAAACGGCCGTCGTCCGATGCACCCTTCAGGTCGGTCGTCAATCCACGGGCCACGACCAGCGCGGTGTCGTCGTGGACGCCGACGGCGTTGACCACCCAGCGGGAACGGTCGGGACCGGCGTAGGTCCAGGCCGCGTCGCCGGTCGATGTCGATCGCGCGACGAGACTGCCCGCGGACGAGTCCGACCCAACTTGCAGAGTCCGGGGCCAGCCGGGGCCAGGGTTGACACGGCTGAGCAGGATCTGCTCGCCGAAGATCTCCAGCGCACCCACGGCGTTGACACCGGAGACTGATTCTTCCCAGGCGACCTCGCCCGAGCGGGCGTCGATCCGGGCCAGCAGCACACTCGGGTCACTCGGCCGCTTGTAAGGATTGTCGGGGTCCTCGACCGGCCCGCGGACGACGTACAACTCCTTGTCCGCGGACAAGGAGGAGTAGAACATCGAGCGGTCCTCGGTCAGCGTCCCCTTCCCGATCCAGGTGCACCACTCGAGTTCGCCGTCGGCCGCGGCGAAGGACGCCGCGAGCGGGCGCGATCCCAACTGCGACGTCGTCAACTGGCCAGGGACTTTCCGCCCAGGAACAGCGCCCTCGACGTTGGCTCGTCCCCACCGGGCGCGACCGGTGGTCCGGTCCAAGACGGCCACCGACCTGGACGGGCCTCCTCTACGCCAGACTGAGACGACCGGATCATCGTTGAGGTAGCCAGTCGGCACCGCCGACTGATCGCTGCGGTTGGCGACGAAAACCTGGCTCGCCGGGCGGAATCCACCGCCGGGCTCGCGTGCCGATGCCAGCACGGCCCGAGCGCCTTGAGGATTGCTGAACAGGTCGTTGCTCGCCTCGATCGGGCGCAAGTCGGCCCGGTCGACCGGCTCGGTGTGGATCGTCTGCAGGCTTGCGTCCGGTGTCTGCGCAACCTGCGCCGAGCAGCGGTGCTTCCACGCGTCCCAGCCGCTGACCCCGCCGAACGAGGCAGCTGCCAGCGTGACAGCTGCAGCGGTCACCAGCGCGAATCGGCGCTTGCGGGCGCTCCGGACGACTTCACGTGGCTCGGACGACCAGCCGATGACTGCGACCACGACTGTCGTGATCCACAGGACGACGGCTACCAATGGCCCGAACCGCCAGGAAGCTTCGTGGAGGGGATCGATCGCCATCAGGAGCGCTGCGGTGGTCGCCGTACCGGCGATGCTGCTGATCACCCCCGTCAGACTCACCGGCGACAGCAGACATGCGAACGCAAATACCAGGTATCCGAGAACCAGCGATTGTGCACTGGCACTCAGATACGTCGTTTCGACCTGGTCGCGGACCGAGCTGAGTATCTGGAGTCCGCGAAAGACTTCGCGCGGGTCGGTCGCACGCTCGCCTGAGATCTCCAGCCACGGCAGCACCATCAGCGCGAGAAGCACCGTCGCCGCGAGAACGCGACCGGCAATCTTGGCGCGATGGTACCGACGCTGGATCGACTCCTGGTCGTCAGACTTACTCGTATCGTGGTCTCCCCCGTGGCATCGCGAACCGAGCTACCGAACGCAAAGTAGCAACCCTATCGACGTACAGTGTCAGCGTTACCTGGCCCTGTGTGCTGGGCCGCACGGCTTTGGGGAGCTCAGGATGACGGTGCACGGTACGCGGCGGATTGCTGCGCTGGCAGTAGTTTGGGTGGCTCTGGCCGGGTGCCAAGGCGACGGCCGTGATGGCTACGAATCACCGTCACGCACCGAGGCGTCGCAGTCGATGCCGTCTGAGCCGCAGGCAGCGTTGACTCCGGCAACCGTGCCTACGGTCACCGTTGACCAGTTCGGCAAGCTCAGGCTGACTGTTCATCGGCCAGAGCGGCAGGCGGTCAATGACGAGGAGCTGGCGATCCGGGCCTGGGTCACTTACATCCGTGCGTACTACAAAGGGCTCGCCACGTACGTGGAGGATCCCCAGTTGGCGAAGGTCGCGACGGACGATGCGCTGAGGAGTCTTCGTGGGTACATCGCTGACCACAAGGCCGACAAGGTCCGCGTGGGTGGCGAACTCGAGATTACGATCAGATCTGATGCGAGACGGCCGACAGGTTGTCAGGATCAGTCCGGCCTGCGGATCGTCCGGCCCGACGGGACGCTGCATCCCGATCCGGATGTCGTGGCCCATCCGCGGGTCGACATGCTGCCACTGATCACCAATGAGCGCGGCCAATGGCGGGTCGTAGCAGTTGACGACGGTGCCCAGTCCGCATGCGCCAGCGGGGGATGGCCCGAGCCGTAAAGCATGGGTTGGGCTCAGCGCGGACGGTCGAAAGTCAGCAGGAGGCCGGAGGCATCGATCGTGACCGACTGGTCGTCAATGGCGATACCGCCATACCGGGTGTTCTCGCCCAGAGGATGATCGATGGCGCCGGTCCGTAGGTCGATCGAGATCAGCTTCTCGCCTTGGGAGCCGGTCAGAAGCCGGTCGCCGATCAGCCTGTAGCCCCAGAAGTCGGGGGCCAAGGTGTAATCCGCGACCGGGGTCCGCCAACGTATCGCTCCGGTTCTGCTGTCTCGGGCGACCAGGACCTGGTTCTCGAACGGTTGGTGGAAGTCACCCTCGACGCTGAGGGCGACGCCCGCTTCGATCGCCGTACCGAATCCTCGGCACGAGTACAGCCTGTTGCCGAGATCCTGGCGCCACCGCTCCTTGCCATCGGCCCCTAACCCGATGAGTTGGCTCGTGGTCTGGAGAGCATCCTCGGGGTGCAGGCGCTCATCTCGGACGTTGCCCTGCCACACCTTCTGATCGCGCTGGGACAGGACAACCGCCGTTTCCCCGTCGATGCCGACGATGGAGTTCATCCAGCCGCTTTTGTCCGGGCCGCCGTAGGTCCAGCGCATACCGCCGTCGGCGGCCGATCGGGCCTGGACCACGTTGCCTGCCGGTTGCGGACTATCGCCGAACTGCCGGTAGCGGTCGTTGCTGCTGAGCGACGGTCCGGTCCTGGCAACCAGGACCAGATCCTGGAACGGCTCGACCGTCGCGACACGGTGGAAGCCGGCGGCCGGCACTCGCCACAACAGCTTTCCGTCGGCCAGGTTGCGTCGGCTGATCATGACGGTCGAATCCTCGGAGCGTGCCAACGTGGGCTCGGCGAGGAAGAGGCTGCCGGATCTTGGGACGGAAGCGATCGCCGGACCGAATCTGTTGAGGTCTCCCAGGTCGCCAAGCTCTTGGCACCAGGTCGTCTTTCCGCTGTCGCGGTTGATCGAGACCAGGCGTGCGCGGCCGGCCGGTGTGTCCGCCAGGATCATCTGGTCGCCCCCGGCAGGGAAATCTACGGAGCTGCTGCGGTCCGGGATGGCCCACGCCTTGGCGTCGGCGGATCGGTTGACCCGCACAGCTACGCCGTCGGGATGGACGTCCGGGTACATCGTGAGCAGGACGTTTCCACGCCATGTATCCCGCACCCCGGCCATATCCCGGCCCCCGAACGACCCGGCGGCACCGTCCAGTTCGTCGCCTTCGATGCGCAGGGCACCTCGAAATGTGCCCAGCGCCGAGGGGTTCTTCGCAGCCGCCGCCAGGCTCTCGGTCCACCACTGCTTGCTCCAAGCCGGTGTCCCGAGCTTGAACTGGTCGGGAGCCTGGAACTGCACCGATGGCAGGGTGTCCGTCGGGATTCGGTCACTGACTGCCGCACAGCGTGCGGCCCAGCGGTCCGGAACAACCCGGACGGCGATGCCGCCGGCCACTATCAGGACTAACGGGAGGCCGATCAGCAGGGCCTTACGTCGTTTGCCAGCGCTCACGGGAGGGCCACTTGGATTCGGGTGTATTGGCCGTTGGTTATGTGGAGGGCTCGGCCGGGTGGGTTGCCGGCGGGGAGGCCTTGGGGGAGGTTGAGGGCGAAGAGTTCGGCGTCGTCGTATTTTTCGGGGCTGAGGACTATGCCGGAGCGGGATTTCTTCATGGCTACTACGGGGCCTCGGTACATGGAGGAGAGGTCGCCGGAGGTGCCGGCGGCTATGACCAGGTTGCCGGTGTCGCGGAGTAGGGCTACTCGGGCTTCCAGGAGTTCGGCTAGGGGGGTGTCTTGGCCTAGGAGTTCCAGGTCGTCGATGACTATGGCGTGGGGGGTTTTGAGAGTGTCGAGGACGGCGGCCACTTCGTTGCTGTCGGCATCGGCTCCGAAGACGCCGGCTACGCCTTCGGTGCCTAGGTAGTCGCGGAGAGGGCTGCGGCGGGGGGTGATGACGGCTAGTTGCCAGCCTCGGGTGAGGAGGGAGGCGGACATGGTGAGGAGGGTTGTGCTGCGGCCGGAGCGGGGTGGGCCGATGACGACGATGCCGGGGCCGTGTTCGTAGGCGTCGAAGGTGCGGAGGGCGAGGGTGTCGCCGCCGACGCCGACCGGTACTTCGGCGCCGCCTAGTGGACGGGCTTCGAGAGCGAGGGCGTCGGTGAGGGTGATCGAGGCGGGGATGGCGTTGAC
>NZ_SMKA01000449.1 GCF_004348455.1 Kribbella albertanoniae | reverse complement strand
CTCTTTCCCCCCGCCAACCCCCCAACCGGGGGGATGCCCCTCGACATCGGGGGTTGCCCCTTCAAAATCTCAGTGGGCAACCCCCCATCTGGGGGGATATCCGCTCAGATGGCCACCCGTGCTGTGGTGGTCGCGCGGAAAATGAGGGGATCTCCGCTCAGATTGCCGGTTCTCCCCTCGTTATTTGGGCGGAGAACCAGCACATTGAACGGATACCCCTTCTGCTGTCCGATGCGTGGGTGATTCCCGTCCAGCCCGTCACAACGTCCGACGATCCGAACACCAGGCGCGCGTGTCCTTCGGACGTTAGCCCCGGGCAGCGATTAACGTCCGACGATCCGGCGGCCAGGGTGTGCGGTTCCTTCGGACGTTAGCCCCGGGCAGGGATTAAACGTCCGACGATCCGGAGGTCAGGGTGTGCGGGTTCTTCGGACGTTGCGGGTACGGCGTTCTGCTGGGCCGCGAGCGGGTGGGCCGGGGTGTGCTGCGGTCACCTGGTGGGGAGTTTGGACATCTGGTCGGGTGTCCGGGGTCCCCGGTTGGTGTATGGGGTTCGGCTGTTCGGCTGGTTGTTGCGGGGGCTGGGGAGTTCTACCCGTCGTTTTCGGGGGGTACGAGTCCCCAGCCGCGCCGGGCAACCGCGTACGGCGCCCCCAACCAGCCCGAGCTGCCTCGGGCCATCGCGGCGGGTCAGTAGAACGCCTCGTCACGATCGGCAGCAACCACAGCCCGTCAGTCACAAGCTTCGTTCACCTCTGGCCGCGACCGAACCGTCCCGCTCAGCCACAGACCGCCCAGCCAGACTCCATCTGTAGATCCGGCCGCAGCGGCGAGCAACCAGTGCGGTGGGTTCCCGGCCGTATCCGAGCGCATTGGCACGGGCCGGCCGACGTACAGGTCAGGACGAAAAGCTGATGTTCTCCAGGTCGAGCCAGTCCGCCATCAGGCGGAGCTCTTCGTGGAGGGGATCGGTGAAGTCGGGGGCCCCGGGCTCGGGGGTGATGGTGGGGACGAGGAGGGTGGAGGTGGATCGGTCGGCTTTGAGGTCGACGCGGGCCACGAGGTTGTCGCCGAGCAGGAACGGGAGCACGTAGTACCCGTGGATGCGTTCGGCTGCTGGGGTGTAGATGCTGATCCGGTAGAAGAAGTCGAAGTACTGCTGGGTGCGGTCGCGATTCCAGATCAGCGGATCGAACGGCGATAGCAGCGCGCGGGCGTTGACCGGGCGATCCACGGCCTCGTGCCAGCGGTAGCTCTGCTTGGTGATCCCCTCGACGTGAACCGGGATCAGTTCACCGCTCTCGACGAGCTCCGCGATGATCCGGCGGCCGGTTGCGGTCGGCAACTTGTAGTGGCCACGGGCTCCGCAGAGATCGGCGGCCGTCCCGATCCCGATCCCGCGGGCGGCGAGTTTGACGAGCTCCCGTTGCGGATCATCAGGCTCGGAAGCAGCCAGTACGGCGGCCGGTAGCACCCGCTCGGTGAGGTCGTAGAGCCGTTCGAAGTTCCGCCGGCCGGCGATGCTCACCAAACCGGCGCAGAACAGGTACTCGACCGCGATCTTCGCGTCCTGCCAGTTCCACATCGAACCCGTCGTCGGATCCGGATCCGGGTCGCTGCGCTTCCGGCGTACATCGTCCGGACTGATTTGCCCAGCCGTCAACGGTCCCTGCTCAGTGATCGTCGCCAGCACCTGCTCGACGAACCCGGGCCGCTCGGCCCGCAACCGGCGCATCCCGACCACGACCGACCAAGGCGCGGTGATCTCCGGAGCAAGGTCAGCCGACCAGTCCTGCTGTTCAGCGGCCCGCATCCGATGCCTCAGCAGCGGGAAATACGACACCGGCAGCAACGCCGCCTTGTGCGCCCAGAAGAACTCGAACAGCTCCGCCTTCGGCCCCCAGCTCAGCTGGTCCAGCCGCTCCCGCGAATAGTTGCCCAGCCGCGAGAACAGCGGCAGGTAGTGCGCCCGCGTCAACACATTCACCGCATCGACCTGCAGCACTCCGGCGTCCCCGATCGCCGACCGCATCCGCCGTACGTCGATGCGACCTACCGGCCGCCTGCCCGCGAATCCCTGCGCCCCCAGCGCGATTCGTCGAGCCGCGGCGACCGGTATGTCGTCCCCAGTGAGCTTCATGATCTGAAGCTATCGCCCTCAACCGACAAGCGTGACCGTCTGCGTCGCCTTGGTCAGCACCTGGTCGAGGGTCGCCTGGTCCTGCAGCCGTCCACCCACGGTCAGCTCCAGATACGCCCGGTTGCCGCCGTCCAGCGTGTCGGCGTACCGAGTGGTGACCACGCGCTGCCCCCGAGCACCGTCGCGGTAGGTGTACTTCACGTCGTAGTACACAACCTTCTTGGCGTTCCACGGAACCGTCGACAGCGCCACCCCGTGGGACTGCGACAGAATCTTCAGCCCCGGCACCTTCTTCAGCGCCGCGGTCTTCCGCGCCACCTGAGCCTTCGGGCTCACCTTCGCGTAGATCCCGTCCACCCGCAGCATGTCGTTCGACCCGTGGCTGAACTTCGCCTCGAACCGGTCGATCTGCGTGAACTTCCACCCCTTCGGCGCCTGCAACGCCACGTTGCAGTGGTCCTTCGAAGTCCCCCAGCACTTGTACGCGTAGCTGGGCGCCGCCGCACTACTGGCCCCCGCACCCGCAACCACAGCAGCAACCCCCGCCGCCAAAGCCCCGGCCAGCATCCGCCCCACCACGTTCTTCTTCATCACAATGCCCTCCCTCACGCCGGCCCCAGATGGCCTAACGCGAGCTGAGACGCACCTTCCACCCCAATGGTTGGCGCAACTTTTCGCCGAGACCACTTCGTGCCCTTAGGTGCACGAGCACAGGAGGTGTCGGGGTCGCGAACCCTCAGCCGATCCCGCCGAACCTCTCCAGAACCACATCGATCTGCTCATCCGTCGCCTGCCACGACCGTCCGCCCACCCGGCTGGTTCAACGGCCTTTGTGGATCCTCGCGGTCGCTCCGTGGCAGTGAAGTTCCACAAAGGCGTGGTTCCGGTGCTCTGCGATGCGGCCGGGATCGGGGTGCCGGGTCCGCGCCGCGGCGGCCGATTGACAGTGGAGGATGGCAGGCCCGAGCGGGTGGCCGAGGGAGATGGCGAGGTCGGCGCCCGAGTGGTCGTCGCTTGTGGCTGACGGGCCTCGGTTGTGGTTGAAGAAGAGGTTGTTCCACAAGTGACCGTCGCGGGTGGATGGCCACCGCGGGAAGGTGTTGGGCTCCCGAGGCGCAACCTCCTCCCCGTCAACCGCCTCCCCGAACCAGTTTGGGGAGGATCCGCGACGGATTCGGGGGGGGGAAGCTCCCCAAAGCCCTGCGCGGATGGTGGGCGCCCTCCCCGAACCGGTTTGGGGCCCGTCCGGGCGAACATCTACCCCACCCTCCAGGGAACTCAGGCAGGGGACCTCCAACCGGATGGGTTCACCCATCGAATGCGATGCGGCGGGCAGGCGGGGTGGTTAGGTGCTGGGGGCAGTCATGGCTTTTTCGAGTACGGCGAAGTCTTCGGGGGTCAGCGGGACCAGGCCTCGGCGTAGTTGGTGGCCCCAGTTGGGTTGGGTGGTCAGGTGGAGGTGGGTGGTGATGTCGGTGAGGGGGATGGGGGTGACCGGGGTGAAGGTGATGTGGCGGCGCCAGGGGGCGATGGTGCCTCGGGGGCCCATGGACATG
>NZ_SMKA01000448.1 GCF_004348455.1 Kribbella albertanoniae | reverse complement strand
CCGGCCACGCGCAGGCGGTCGCCGAGCGGCGTACAGGCGACCCGCTGGGCCGGGAAGTAGACCGGGCCGGCCGGTACGTGGGCGATCGGGACGCTGAAGCTGTAGCCACGACCAGCCTGTACGACGGTCTTCACGCCGAAGTCCTTGGCCAGATCGGTCAGCCAGGCGCCGGTGGCCATCACGACCGCGTCGAACGGATCGGTCTCGCCGTCTCCGGTGATCAGGCGGACGCCGCGGATCTCGTCCACGATGTCCTTGACCACGACGCCGGTGATGATCTGGCCGCCGCGGGCGACGACCGAGTCGGCCAGCAGCTGGACGTACTCACCGGGGTTGATGAAGCGCTGACCGTGCAGCCGGATCGCCGCACCGATCTCGTCGGACAGCGACGGCTCGATCTCGCGAGCGTCGTCACCGGTGATCGCCTCGAACTCGATGCCCTGGCCGGCCGCGTGGATCTGCTCGATCTCCTCGAGCAGCACGCTGCGCTCGGCCTCGGTCCGGTACGCCGCCAGGAAGGACTTGGCCTCGTAGGTCTGCGCCTCGACCCCGGCCTTGGCCAGGAAGTCGAAGGCCGGCAGCGCCTGGCGGTTGATCGGGACCAGCGAATCCATCGCGGTCTTCCAGCGTCCGGCGGTGCTGTTGCGAGCGAAGCGGGTGAGGAAATTGAGGAGCCGCGGGCTCGCGGTCGGCGGGACGTACACCGGTGAGGAGGGGCTCAGCACCGCACGGACGCCGTACTTGAGGACTGCCGGCTCCGGCAGCGGGGTGGCCAGGCCGGGCGTCAGCCAGCCGGCGTTACCCCAGGAGGCGCCTGCGGCGACACCTTCACGGTCGAGCACGGTGACCTCGACACCAGCCTCCTGGAGGAACCAGGCGGTGGCCAGACCGACCATGCCCGCGCCGACGACGGCGACGCGATCGGGGACGATGTGAGTGGAGCCAGTAGCGACCATGTATCGATGGTGCGGCCGCTGGAGACCGCTGTCATGGTGCGATCACACCATTCGCGGGACAAATGACTGTGCTCAGCGCACAATAACCAAATGATCACTGCGCCTGACCTGATCGTCGCCGTCGGTCCTGCCCTGTTCGAGGTGGTGGTGACCGGCAAGGGAGACAGTGAGGTCCGGGACGTCTTCCTGGCGGATCCGCAGGAGCCCGCCACCGGTCATCCGGGCGATCTGGTGCTCGGACTCGGTCTTCGCGATGCCGAGGACGCGGTGGAGTTCGTGGAGCGCTGCGCGGCTGGAAACGCCTCTGGAGTTGTTCTGCGTACGACGCTCGCCCGGGACCCGGCCGTGGTCTCGGCAGCCGAGCGGTGGTTGCTCACGTTGGTCGCACTGCAGCCAAGCGTGGCCTGGGCACACGTGGTCTGGCTGCTGCGCGGTGTCCTCGACCGAGCGGCCGCACCGGACTCCCCCGTGGCCGGTGATGCCGGCGTACATCAGGAGTTGTTTGCACTGGCTGACGCGGCCAGGGCGATTGTGGACGCGCCGGTGACCATCGAGGACAACCAGTCGCGGGTGCTGGCGTACTCCTCTGGACAGGACTTCACCGACCCGGCCCGGGTCTCCACCATCGTCGGCCGGCGGGTTCCGCCTGAGGTAGTCGCGCACTTCCGGGCCAGAGGGGTGTTCAGACGGCTGGCGCGGTCCAGCGAGCCGTTCCTGGTACCCGAAGGCCCGAATGGGATCCGCCCGCGCCTCATCGTGCCGGTGCGTGCCGGTGGCGAGTGGCTGGGGTCCATCTGGGCCGTGGTGAATGGTCCGGTCAGTGACGAGGTGATGGCCGAGCTCAGCAACGCCGCATCGGTACTGGCGCTGCACCTGCTGCGTCTGCGGGCCCAGGCCGACGTTGCCCGGCGCAGTGCGATCGACAGGCTCCGGACTGTGCTCCGACAGTTCTCACCGGACAATCCGCTCGATGTGCGCCTTCCACCACGACCATGGCGGGTTGTCGCACTCTCCTCGCCTGAGGGGTACGACGTACCGCAGCAGCTCGACCTGTGGGAGTCGACCGGGCGCCGGCACGGGTGGAGCGACCCGCACCTCGCTGACCTGGACGGGACCGTCCTTGCGGTCGTGACCGATACCGAGGGACCAGGGTCGTGGCCCTGGCTGGCCAAGCTGGTCGCGGACCATGCGAAGGGCTCTATTGCGGCAGCCGGCGGTCCTGCCCGCGGACCGGCCGATCTGCCGAGCTCCCGGGCCGAGGCGGTCGAACTGCTCGGCCTTGTACGGCGTGGGGTCGCACCCGGCCCGGTATTGCGGGTGGAGGAGGCCTGGCATGTGCTAACCGTGCATCGGGCAGTCTTGTCGCTGGACGTGAACAAGATGGACGGGCCGCTCGCGACGCTGCTGCGGCACGACATCCAGCACGACACCGGGTTCGTCGAAACTCTGCAGGCGTGGCTGGAGTATCCGGGTCAGCCACAGCGGGCAGCACGGGAACTGCATCTGCACACCAACACCTTGCGGCACCGGATGAAGCGGATCGGCGAGATCGCCGCGCTCGACCTGAGTGATCCACTCGAACGACTGGCATTACAACTGCAGATCGCGGCGGTGCGGACCGAGCACTGAGTTCCCGATCCGGGCTGAGATCTATGCCACAGGCTCATGTAACAAGGCTTCATGTACCGGCAATGGTTGAGCAACATCCGGCTGACAGAGTCTTCCTTGTCGCTGATCGAGCTCTTCACCAGGGAGCTCGAGGAGTGACCGGGGTTGGACTCTTCACCAGGGAGCCCAAAACCACTGGGCCCGGCGGTTGTCTGAGCGACCGCCGGGCCCAATCATGTCTGGAGCGCGGTCAGTTGCTTCAGCTGCGCTGCGCGGCTGGTCCGGATCTCGGCGGCCAGATGTTTCACCGCAGCGTCCTTGCCGTTGGTGCCGATGCCCTTGGCCAGCACGATCGACTCGTCCAGATGCTCCTTCAGATTCTTCGCGAAGAGCTGGTCGAAAGCCGGGCCGGAGGTCTTGCCGAGGGCAACGATCTCGGGCTCGGTCATCATGCCGGCCATGTCGTGCCCGACGTGCGGGTTGCGGACCGGCATCCCGGACCGGGTCCGGTTCAGCTTGAGCTTCTCCACCTCGTCCCGGTGCCCGCCGGCCACCGCGGTCGCGAACGCCCGGAGGGCCGGATCGGCGGCCTGCTTCTCCGCCATCCCGAGCACCTGCAGGAGCTGCTCGTCCATCGGGATCATCAGCTCGATCCAGGCCAGGTCCAAGGAGTTGAAGGACGGGTCGATCTTCCACTCGGTCGCCGGCGTGCTGGGTGCCGTCGCGGGCACAGTCGCCGGCGGGGAGGGCTGCGGTGCGGTGGCGGTCGCGGATCCGCATCCGGTCAGGGCAGCCAGGAGGGCGACGGCAGCAAGAGCTTTCATGAGCGGACTCCTCGGGGCGGAAGGAGGTGACGGCGGGCGGTTAGGGCGAGGGTACCGAGCGTGGTCGACGAGGTACAGAGGGTGGCGGAAAGCCGACACCTGAGCGGGTCGCCGGACACCGTCGTACCGGCGACTTTGTTGCCTAGGACAACCGATTGACGATGTGTCCGTAGACGCCGGGCAGGCGGGCGGCGGCCGGAACGATGTTCGGGGCGAGCAGGCGGCGGTTGCGGGCCCAGAGCAACGATGCGGTCAGCAGACGGCATTCGCGGGAGACGCGGCGCCAGGCGGTCTCGTAGTCGGCCGGACGGTCTGCACGAATACAG
>NZ_SMKA01000447.1 GCF_004348455.1 Kribbella albertanoniae | reverse complement strand
AAGGGCGGGAGGGGAACCTTGTGCTGTTCTGTGTGGATGCTTCGGGGTCGATGGGGACCAAGCGGCGGATGAGCGAGGTGAAGACGGCGATCGTTTCGCTGTTGCTTGACGCTTACCAGCGGCGCGACACCGTTGGGCTGGTCACGTTTGCTGGTGCGGAGGCGACTGTTGCGTTGCCGCCGACGGGCAGTGTGGAGACCGCCGTACGGCGGCTTGAGTCGCTTCCGACGGGTGGTCGGACGCCGCTGGCCGAGGGATTGATGCAGGCGGCGGAGGTACTGCGGATCGCGGCGATTCGGGATCCGCGGCGGCGGCCGTTGCTGGTGCTTGTCACAGATGGTCGGGCGACGCATGGTGAGAAGGCGTTCGCCCGGGCCAAGCAGGCGGCTGGATGGCTTGCACAGCGGGGGATTGCGACCGTGGTGGTCGACTGTGAGCCGCGCCGCGGAGTGCGGCTCGGGCTGGCCGGCGAGCTGGCCACTGACCTGGGTGCGGAGTACCTCGACCTCGGAGACGTTGCCGCTGGCAACCTTATTCGGACGGTCACCGAACGGAAGGCGGCCTGATGCCGAAGGGACAACCGGAGGTCGTGCCGCAGGACGGCCTGACCACGCGGCAGCGACGCAACCGGCCGCTGCTGATGGTGCACACCGGCGAGATGAAGGGGAAGTCGACGGCCGCCTTCGGGATGGCGTTGCGCGGCTGGAACCAGGGCTGGAACATCGGGGTCTTCCAGTTCGTGAAGAGCGCGAAGTGGAAGGTCGGCGAGGAGGGTGCCTTCAAGGCGCTCGGTCAGTTGCACGAGGCAACCGGTCAGGGTGGGCCGGTCGAATGGCACAAGATGGGTGAAGGCTGGAGCTGGTCGCGTAAGGCCGGTACCGAGGAGGATCACGCCGCCGACGCCGTCGAGGGCTGGCGTGAGATCCAGCGCCGGATCGCCGCCGAGACCCACGATCTCTACGTGCTGGACGAATTCACCTACCCGATGAAGTGGGGCTGGGTCGATGTCGACGAGGTCGTCGAGACCCTGGTCAACCGGCCCGGCCACCAGTACGTCGTCATCACCGGCCGCAACGCCGACCAGCGCCTGATCGACGCCGCGGACCTGGTCACCGAGATGACCAAGGTCAAGCACCCGATGGACGCCGGGCAAAAAGGCCAGAGGGGCATCGAGTGGTGAGCCGGCTGTGGTGATCCCGCGGGTTGTCGTGGCGGCGCCTTCCTCCGGTGCGGGCAAGACCACCGTCGCGGTCGGGCTGATGGCCGCGCTGCGTGGGGCAGGGCATGTCGTTGGTGGGTTCAAGGTTGGGCCCGACTACATCGACCCGGGGTTCCACGCGGTGGCCACTGGCCGGCCGGGCCGCAATCTCGATCCGATGCTGTCGGGTGAAGAGCGAGTGGCGCCGCTGTTCGCGCACGGTGCGCAGGGTGCCGACATCGCAGTGATCGAAGGCGTCATGGGCCTGTACGACGGCGCGCTCGGAACCGAAGGGTTCTCGTCGACCGCGCATGTGGCGAAGTTGCTGCAGGCACCGGTCGTACTCGTGGTCGACGCTTCGGCAGCTGGCCGGAGTGTCGGGGCAGTTGTTCAGGGCTTCGTTGCCTTTGACACCGAGGTGCGGATCGTCGGGGTGATCCTGAACAAGGTCGGTTCGGATCGGCATGAGGCTGAAGTACGGGCCGGAGTCGCACCGACCGGCGTACCGGTGCTGGGCGTGTTGCGGCGGGACACCCGGCTGACGGTGCCGAGTCGGCACCTGGGATTGGTGCCGGCCGATGAGCAGCGCGAGCAGGCAGAGAAGGCGGTTGAGGCTGCGGCTGAGCTGGTGCGTGCCGGGGTCGACCTGGAGGCGTTCGTGGCGGCGGCTCGGGCGGCCTCTGATTTAGAGACGTCGACCTGGGATCCGGCGGCGGAGGTGACGCCGGCGGAGGAAGGTCGGCCGGTCGTCGCGGTGGCTGGTGGGCCGGTGTTCTCGTTCCACTACACCGAGACGACGGAGTTGCTGACCGCTGCCGGAGCCGAGGTGGTCCGGTTCGATCCGCTGCACGATCCGTTGCCAGAGGCAACCGCTGCGCTGTATCTCGGTGGTGGGTTTCCCGAGCTGCATGCAGAGGCGCTGTCGGCCAACGAGAAGTTACGTCAGCAGGTCGCGACCGAGATCGCGGCCGGACTGCCGGTGATCGCGGAGTGTGCGGGGTTGCTGTACCTGTGCCGCGAACTCGACGGTCACCCGATGACCGGCGTACTCCCGGCGACCGCCCGCATGACAGGCAGCCTGACGCTCGGCTACCGGACTGCGATCGCGGCGACGACGACCGCGTTCTTCGACGAGGGTCGCCGGGTTCGGGGGCACGAGTTCCACCGGACTGCGGTTGAGCTCGACGGTGAGGTCGACCCGGCTTGGTACCTGCCGGGCGGGGTCGAAGGAATCGCCCGGCCGCGCGTGCATGCGTCGTACCTGCATCTGCATTGGACGGCCAGCCCGGATGTGCCCGCACGGTTGGTGGCGGCGGCGCGAGTACACGCTGGGTTGGAGAAATGAACCTGGTCGTCGGCGTCGGGCTGCGCGCCGGTACGTCGTACCGCGAACTCCGCGAGCTTGTCGGGGCGGCGGTGGCCGACGCCGGTGGTGGTCGCGTGCGGATCCTGATCACCGTCGACGGGCGCGAGACCGAGCCGGGTGTCCAGCGACTGGCGGCGTTCCTGGGTGCTGAGTTGCAGACGGTTGCTCCGGCTGAGCTGCGTCGGCAGAGTGTGCCGAGCCCGAGTGAGCAGGTCGAGCGCCTCGCCGGTACGCCGAGTGTCGCGGAAGCCGCGGTGCTCAGTGCTGGTGCCGAGTTGGTGGTGACCAAGCGAACGTCGGCGCAAGCCACTGCTGCGGTCGGCCGGCTCGCCTCTGCACCTGGGTATGCGCCGGGGGAGCGGCAGGTGGTGCACCGGGTGCTTGCTGAGCGGCGAGATGTACGGCGGGGGTTCGTGGACCTGCCGATTCCGGATGACGTGCTGACCCGGGTGCTGGAGTCCGCGCACCGGGCGCCGAGTGTCGGGCTCAGCCAGCCGTGGGACTTCCTGCTGATCCGCGAGATCGCGACGCGGCGGAAGATCCATGATCTGGCGGCTGCGCAGCGGGATGCCTTCGCGGCGTCGTTGCCGGAAGAGCGGCGCAAGCAGTTCGACGGGTTGAAGATCGAGGCGATCCTCGACACGCCACTGAACATCGCGGTCACGTGTGACGCCGGGCGGGGTGGACGACACGTCCTCGGTCGGCACGCGGACCCGCGGACCACGTGGTTCTCGGTGGCGATCGCCATCCAGAACCTCTGGCTGGCGGCGCGCGCCGAGGGACTTGGCGTCGGCTGGGTCTCATTCTTCGAACCGGGCGAGGTCGCGGCGGTGCTCGACCTGCCCGCACACATCGAGCTGGTCGGCTACCTGTGCATCGGGTACGTCGACGAGTTCGCTCCTGCACCTGAACTCGTACGGTCGGGCTGGGCCGCGCGCCGCCCGCTCAGCTGGGCAGTGCACCAGGAGTCCTGGGGAAGGCGAGGCCTGCCAGGCGCGGAGCCGACCTCAATCACCCAGGACGCTGAGCGCGCCGCCGCGAAAGCCGGCGGAGCCGTTGTGGACACAGGGGGCGGGGTCGCGCCGGGGCCGGTGGGTCGACAGGTGGTTCGGGTGGTGATTGGTGGGGATCCGGCTGATTATCTCGGGCG
>NZ_SMKA01000446.1 GCF_004348455.1 Kribbella albertanoniae | reverse complement strand
AGGGAGGGGCGGGGTGCATCTTCTCTGGCGTGAAGGGATTTCTGGATGAACAGTTTGCGGAGTTGTTGCGGAAGCAGCTGGGGGCCTTCAGCTGGCGGCAAGCGCAGCTGCAGGGCGCGTCGGACAAAATGCTCGCGGTGCGGTTGCGGTCCGGGCAGATCCAGCGGGTCTATCGCGGTGCGTACGTCAATTTCACCGGACCGGTTCCGTGGGAAACGCGGGTCTGGGCGGCGTGGTTGGCCTGCGGGCCTGATGCGGCGCTGGGTGGTGAGACTGCGCTGCGCCGATACGGGCTCGATGGTGACTGGGCCGCCGAGCCAATCTGTTTGGATCTCCCACACCATCGCCGAGTACGTCGGCAGTCCGGCATCGTGATTCGTCGCTACCGCGATCTGGACGGCCGCCTGCTGGGGAGTCGCGAGCCACCGATCGTGCGGCTGGAGGTGGCACTCCTGACGGTCGCGAGTCGCCGGCCGAACAGCGATGCCGCCTTAGCCATGATTCTGGACGCTTGCCGTCAACGCCGGACTACCCCGCGGCGCCTGTTGGAGGAGCTGGATCGGCTGCAGAATCTCCCGCGCCGCAAAGCCATCACCCAAGTGCTGCGTGACGCCGACGCGGGGGTCGAGTCGTGGCTGGAACTCTTCTACCTCGAGAGAGTGGAACGTGCTCACGGACTTCCGGCAGCTACCCGCCAAGCCGCTGGGAGCTTCAGCGGTGCAACGATCCGGCGGGACTGCCGGTATGACCCGTACGGCGTGATCGTCGAGCTCGACGGCCGGGTCGGGCACGCGGATGTCGCCTCGCAGTGGCGGGACATGGCGAGAGATAATGCTGCCGCAGTTGACGCCCAGGTGACGCTTCGCTTCGGGCACCAGGTGGCCGGCGATCCGTGTGGCGCGGCAGCTCAGGTCGCCGCGGTCCTCGCCCTCCGCGGCTGGCCCGGCGCTCCCACCCCCTGCGGTCCCAGCTGCACGGTCCGACCTGGAGCTGGGGAGTCCTACCACCCGAAAACGACGGGTAGCGCTCCCCAGCGCCGTACTGGTTAGGCGCGGCCGTCGAAGAGGCTGGTGACTGAGCCGTCCTCGAAGACCTCGCGGATGGCCCGGCTGATCAGGGGGGCGATCGACAGCTCGGTGAGCTTGTCGAAGCGGCGGTCCTCGGCGATCGGGAGGGTGTTGGTGACGATCACCTCGCTGGCCTGGCAGTTCTTCAGCCGGTCCACCGCGGGACCGGACAGGATCGCGTGGGTGGCGGCGATCACGACGCCCGCGGCGCCTTCGGCGATCAGGGCGTCGGCCGCCTTGGTGATGGTGCCGCCGGTGTCGATCATGTCGTCGACCAGGATGCAGACCCGGTTCTTGACCTCACCGACGACCCGGTTCGCGACCGTCTCGTTCGGGCGGTCGATGTCGCGGGTCTTGTGGATGAAGGCCAGCGGCGCGTTGTTCAGCCGCGCGGACCACTGCTCGGCCACCTTGATCCGGCCGGCGTCCGGCGAGACCACGGCCAACTGCTGGTCGCCGTACTTGTCCCGGACGTAGTCGCTCAGGATCGGCAGCGCCATCAGGTGGTCGACCGGGCCGTCGAAGAAGCCCTGGATCTGCGAGGTGTGCAGGTCGACGCAGATCAGCCGGTTCGCGCCGGCGGTCTTGAACAGGTCGGCCATCAGCCGCGCCGAGATCGGCTCCCGGCCGCGGTGCTTCTTGTCCTGCCGGGCGTAGCCGTAGAACGGGAGCACGACGGTGATCCGCTTGGCCGAGGCGCGCTTGAGCGCGTCGACCATGATCAGCTGCTCCATGATCCACTCGTTGATCGGCGAGGTGTGGCTCTGGATCACGAAGGCGTCGCTGCCGCGCACCGACTCCTCGAACCGGACGTAGATCTCGCCGTTGGCGAAGTCGTACGCCGAGGTCGGCACCAGGCCGGCGCCCAGCTGCTCGGCGACCTCGTTGGCCAGCCCGGGATGGGCTCTGCCGGAGAACACCATCAGGTTCTTCTCGGTGGTTCGCTTCATCCCGCTCATTGACCGGCCTCCCGTTTACTTCTTGTCGCCAGTATCGGCCGCGGCTTCTGCTTCCGCAGCAGCCTGTGCGGTCTTCGTTCCGGCCCGCTTGCGCGCGACCCAGCCCTTGATGTTGCGCTGCCGGCCCCGGGCCACCGCGATCTCGCCCGGACCGACGTCCTCGGTCAGGGCGGTCCCGGCGGCCAGGTAGGCGCCGTCCGCGACCGTCCGCGGGGCGACGATCACCGAGTTGCTCCCGATGAACGAGTGCTTGCCGATGACCGTCGGGTACTTCTTCTGCCCGTCGTAGTTCGCGAAGATCGTGCCGGCGCCGATGTTCGCGCCCTCGCCGATCGTCGCGTCCCCGGCGTACGTCAGGTGCGGCACCTTGGCGCCGTCGCCGATGCTGGTGTTCTTGGTCTCGACGAAGGTGCCGATCTTGCCCTTCACGCCGACCTTGGTGCCGGGGCGCAGGTAGGCGAACGGGCCGACACTCGCGCCGTCGCCGAGCACCGAACTCGACCCGTGGGTGCGGATGATCGTCGCGCCTTCGCCGATCTGTACGTCGGTCAGGGTCGTGTCCGGACCGATCGTCGTACCGCTGCCGGCCGTGGTGGCGCCGTGCAGCTGCGTGTTCGGCAGCAGGGTGACGTCCTGGGCGAGCTCGACGGTGCTGTCCACCCAGGTGGTGTTCGGGTCGACGATCGTGACGCCGCCACGCATCAGCTTGTCGAGGGTGCGGCGGTTCAGCTCGGCGCGGAGCGTGGCCAGCTGGACGCGGTCGTTCACGCCCTCGGTCTGCATCGCGTCCTCGGTGACATACGCCCCGACGCGCTTGCCGTCGTTGCGGGCGATCGACAGTACGTCGGTCAGGTACAGCTCGCCCTGCGCGTTGTCCGTGGTCAGCCGGCTCAGCCCGTCGCGCAGCGTGGCCGCGTCGAACACGTAGATTCCGGCGTTGATCTCGTCGATCTGGCGCTGCTCGGGGGTCGCGTCCTTGTGCTCGACGATCGCGGCGACCGTGCCGTCGGCCCCCGGGACGATCCGCCCGTACCCGGTCGGGTCGGCGACCCGCGCGGTCAGCACGGTGACGGCGTTGCCCTGCTTGTCGTGTTCCGCGACCAGCTCGTGCAGTGTCTCGGACTGAAGCAGCGGCACGTCACCCGACGTGACCACGACCGAGCCCTCGAACGCAGCCGGTACGGCGGTCAGTCCGGAGCGCACGGCGTCGCCGGTCCCGAGCTGCTGCTCCTGGACGGCGGTCTTCACGTCCGGATCCAGCGCGGTCAGATGAGCCTCGACCAGCTCCCGGCCGTTACCGACCACGACCACGAGGTGCTCCGGGGCAAGCGCACGCGCGGTGACCACCGCATGACCGACCAGGCTGCGCCCGCCGATCTCGTGCAGCACCTTCGGGGTCGACGATTTCATCCGGGTTCCGAGCCCGGCGGCCATGATCACGACCGCCGCGGGGCGATGGGAAGTCACGCGGTCTTCTCCTCGAGTTCCCTGCGAGTTTCTGGAACAAGTATCTGCACAGGCACCCGATTCAGTGCCCGCGCAAGCCTACTTCCTGTTCGCGAGGACTCTCGCATCCACCTGCTCAGGCAGCCGGTCCCCGCAGGTTCACCACCAGGTCGCCGGCCGTGATCCCGGCGTACTCCTGCATCATCCGCGCCCGCGCGTACTCGCTGTAGCCCCGCCTGGCGATCTGCAGGTAGAACCGCGTGACCGATCCCACACCCACCGCCCGCACCATCAGGTCCACCGCGAGCCAGCTCACCCGGTAACTCTCCGTCACCTCGAACT
>NZ_SMKA01000445.1 GCF_004348455.1 Kribbella albertanoniae | reverse complement strand
GGGCTGGGGTGGCTCGGACGTGTTCGAAGATGAGACTGGTTTCGGCGTGGGCTACCGCCGAATCCGCCGTCAGGTGGTCGAGGACGAACTCGCGGAGGGCGTCGGGGGAGGCTGCCGAGACGTGCAGCAGGTAGTCGTTGGCGCCGCTGACGTGGAAGAGGGACAGTACGCCGGGTAGTCCGGGGACCTTGGCGCGGAAGCGATCGATCTCGTCGCGCGAGTGCGTGCTGATCCGGATCGCGATGAGCGCCTGCAGGGGCTGACCCAGCGCGCCCAGATCCACGTCGGCGTGGAAACCGCGGATCACGCCGCGTTCGCGCAGTGCGCGGACGCGGGTCAGACACGTCGACGGCGCGATCCCGGTCGCCTCGGCGAGGGCGTTGTTCGGCATCCGTCCATCGACGGTGAGTAGCCGGACCAGCTCGCGGTCCACCTCGTCCAGGCCGCCCGGACCTGCGCCCGGCACCGCCCGAGGGGCCGGTCCGGGGCTCCGGCGATCCTTCGGCATACCAGCACTGTAGAGCGTGTTCACAGAATCCACAGCGTGTGGACATCCCTGTGGACGAATTTTCTTCGGAACTATTGCGCCTCAACCGCAGAAGATTCCATCCTCAAGACCGCCAGTGCCTGTGGATAACTTTGGGAGGCGTCATGCAGCTCGACACCCGCTCGGTGCACGCCGGCCGCGACGACCTGACCGCCCTCGGGGTGCACGTCCCGCCGATCGACCTGTCCACGACCTACCCGCTCCCCGATGTCGGGACCGGCGGTGCGTCGTACGACGAACTCGCCCAGGGCAACGGCCCGGACGGCGGCAGCCTCGTCTACCAGCGCCTGTGGAACCCGACCGTGGCCCGGTTCGAGGACGCGCTCGCGGAGCTCGAGCAGACCGACGGCTCGGTGGCGTTCGGCTCCGGGATGGCCGCGCTCACCGCCTGCCTGCTCGCCACGGTCGCCGCCGGTCGCCCGCACGTGATCGCCGTCCGGCCCATCTACGGCGGCAGCGACCACTTGTTATCCACAGGCCTCCTGGGGACAACTGTCAGCTTCGTCCGGGCGACTGAGATCGCCGCGGCCGTCCGCGCCGACACCGGCCTGGTCATTCTCGAGACCCCGGCCAACCCCACGGTCGAACTCGTCGACATCGCTGCGGCGGTTCGGCAGGCGGGCGACGTACCGGTGTTGGTGGACAGCACCTTCGCGACTCCGGTGTTGCAGCAACCGGCTCGGCACGGGGCGAGCCTGGTGTTGCACTCGGCAACGAAGTACCTGGGTGGTCATGGCGACGTCATGGGCGGCGTCGTAGCGGCCGGCCGGGACTGGGTCGGCCGGCTCCGGCAGATCCGCGCAGTAACAGGTGGCCTGCTGCACCCGTTGGCGGCGTACGAACTGCACAGGGGACTGCAGACGCTGCCGGTGCGAGTGCGGGCGCAGCAGGCCACCGCTGGCAAGGTGGCCGACTGGCTGTCCGCCCAGCCGGCCGTTGAGCGGGTCTACTACCCCGGCCTCTCCGACCCGCTGGAGCTGGTCGGCCGGCAGATGTCCGGGCCGGGCGCCGTACTGGCTTTCACCGTCGCTGGTGGCTACGAAGCGGCGGCCGCTGTTGCCGGCAACCTGCAGCTCATCACGCACGCGGTCTCACTGGGCGGCGTGGACACGCTCATCCAGCACCCGGCCGCGCTCACCCACCGCCTGGTCGAGGCCACCGCCAAGCCCTCGGACGCCCTCCTCCGGCTCTCCCTCGGCCTCGAGGACCCCGAGGACATCACCGCCGACCTCGAACAAGCCCTCAAGCCGGTACGGCGGCCGGCCGCGTAAGCACCTGGTCCACGATCCCGTACTCCCGGGCGGCCTCCGGAGTGAACCAGCGGTCGCGATCGAAGTCCGTGGTGATCCGCTCCAGCTGCTGCCCGGTCCGCTCCGCGATCAGCTGGGCCAGGTCTTCACGGGCCTTGATCGCCTGCTCGGCCTGCACCTTGATGTCACTCGCCGTACCGCCCATGCCGCCGGTCGGCTGATGCATCATGATCCGCGCATGCGGCAGCGCGAACCGCTTGCCCGGCGTACCGCAGGTCAGCAGCACCTGTCCCATCGACGCGACCAGGCCCATCCCGTACGTCGCCACGTCGTTGCTGATGAAGTTCATCGTGTCGTAGATCGCCAGGCCGGCCGAGACCGAGCCGCCCGGTGAGTTGATGTAGAGCGAGATGTCCGCCCGTGGGTCCTCGGCGTTCAGCAGCAACAGCTGGGCGCAGAGGGCGTTGGCGTTCTCCTCCTTCAGCTCGTCGCCGAGGACGAGGATGCGCTGCCACATCAGGCGTTCGTAGACGTTCTTGCCGAGGTTGTTCAGTAGCTCGCTCATGGTGTCCAGAGTGCGGGCGGACGGCCGGATCAGGCCCCGGAATCTGCCCGTGGCAGATCTGCCCACCGCAGAGCCCGCCGGGATGGCACACTCGGTACAGGACATCGGAGCCGAGGAGGGCCACACGTGTTGTTACGCGAGGTGATCGGGAACGTCTTCCGTCGGTTGCGGCGCGAGCGCGGGATCACCCTGCGCGAGCTGGCCGAGCGGGCGCAGGTGTCGGTGCCCTACCTGTCCGAGATCGAGCGTGGCCGCAAGGAGCCGTCCTCCGAGATCCTGGCCGCGATCTGCCGCGCCCTCGAGCTGGAGCTGACCGACCTGCTGAACGAGGTCCAGTTCGACCTGGCCACCGCGGTCCGGGCCACGCTGCCGATCTCGCTGCAGACGACCTCGATCCGGGTGGCACAGTCCGCACCGCGCTCGGTCAGCTCGTCGCCGACCGCCCAGTACGGCGCCTTCGCACTGGTCGCGTAGTTGGCCTGGTACTCCAACCCTCCTGCCCGGGAGTGGCGGACGACGCCTGCCCCGGTCGAGGTGCTCGCGTTCCATCAGAGCCTTCCGGCGTACCGGCCGACTCCGCTGACGTCCGTTCCGTCGCTCGCCGCGGAGCTGGGCGTCGGGCAGGTGCTGGTCAAGGACGAGTCGCAGCGGCTCGGTCTGCCGGCGTTCAAGGCGCTGGGTGCGTGGTGGGCGATCCATCGTGCGCTGCAGATTGACACGGCCTCACTCGTCACCGCGACCGACGGGAACCACGGTCGCGCGGTCGCTCGGCGGGCGGCGATGCTCGGTCTGTCCGCCCACGTGTTCGTGCCGGACGTGGTGAGCGCGGCGGCGATCGCTGCGATTCGGACCGAGGGCGCGACGGTGAGCGTTGTACCGGGCTCGTACGACGACGCGGTGGCGGAGGCGGCGGCGTACGCGGGGACTGCGCAGGCTGGAGATGGGCGGTTGCTGATCCAGGACTCGGCATGGCGCGGGTACGAGGTGGTGCCGCAGCTGATCGTGGACGGGTACTCGACGCTGTTCCGCGAGATCTCCACCGAGCCTGACCTGGTCGTCGTACCAATGGGGGTCGGGTCGGTCGCACAAGCGGCAGTCACCCACTTCCGCAGCGAGGCACCCGCGCCGATGATCCTCGGCGTCGAACCGGCAGCCGCCTCCTGCGTAACCACTAGCCTCCTCGCAGGAAACCTGCTGAGCATCCCAACCTCAAAGACAGTCATGGCCGGCCTCAACTGCGGCACACCCTCAACCCTCGCCTGGCCGGTCCTGTCAGCTGGCCTCGACCACGCAATCACCGTCGACGACGACGCAGCGCTACAGGCATCAGCCGACCTCGGCGCGGCAGGCATCTCGTCCGGACCAAGCGGGGCAGCCGCACTCGCAGGCATCCGAGCCGCCCGCCCCCGATTGCCCCTGGCGCCAGACAGCACGGTCATCCTGATCAGCACCGAAGCCGCCCCCTAACCCC
>NZ_SMKA01000444.1 GCF_004348455.1 Kribbella albertanoniae | reverse complement strand
GGGCGGGGTCCAGGCGGAGTTTGGCTACGGCCTTGCTGGCTTGGCTTTTGACGGTGCCGACGCTGGTGCCGAGGAGGCGGGCGGTCTCGGCCTCGGTCAGGTCCTCGTAGTAACGCAGGACGATCACGGCGCGCTGGCGGCGGGGGAGTCGTTGCAGCGCTTCCCAGAGATCGCCCTGGTACTCGGGGCCGGCCGCAGAGCTCTCGGGGAGTTCGTCGCTGGGGATCTCGTGCGTCCAGCGGCGGCGCCACCAGGAGGCGTAGGTGTTCACCATGATCTTGCGGACGTACGGTTCGGGGTTGTCACCCTCGATCCGGTTCCAGGCGAACCACGCCTTGGCGAGGGCGGTCTGCACCAGATCCTCGGCCAGCGCGTGGTCGTGGGTGAGCAGGTACGCCGTCCGCAGCAGGCGGCCGGAGCGGGCGGCGACGAAGGCGTCGAATCCCTCGGTCGATGTCACCGGCGGCCCCGTTTCTCTGTCACGCACAGTGAGCGCGTTCACCTTGATGGTCACATCCTGCCTGACCAGGTGTCCCCGGGATTTGGTTGCCTGTTCGGAAGAAAGTTCCGGACTTTCCCTGGTAAACCGGTGAATCTTGCCGCACTGTTGTCCGCAGACAAGTCACTTCACCGCCCGGAGGTTGTCATGTCCCAACTCTTCTCCCGACTAGCCGGCCGCCCGCTGCCGCGGCTCGCCGCCATATTCCTGCTGTTCACGGCGATGCTGGCCGCGACCCTGACCACCCAGTTCGTCACCGCCCCGAAGGCGCACGCCGACGGCTGCTACACGTGGACCCGTCAACTCAGCCAAGGCATGAGTGGCGCCGATGTGAAGCAGTTGCAGATCCGCGTGGCCGGTTATCCCGGGTACGGCGCTCATCTGGCGACCGACGGTGAATACGGCCCCGCCACGGCGGCCGCCGTCGGCCGGTTCCAAACGGCGTACGGGCTCGGATCGGACGGCGTTGCCGGTGACGCGACGTTCCGGAAGATCTACGAGCTGCAGGACGACGACTGCACCCCGATCAACTTCACGTACGCCGAACTCGACGACGGCTGCGGCGGTTCCGGATACGACGGCGGTCCGCTGAGTGAGGCGGTCACCAAGGCCAACGCGCTCCAGACCATGTGGCAGCTCCAAGCCATGCGGCACGCCATGGGGGACAAGGCGCTGAACATCTCGAGCGGATTCCGCAGCATCCCGTGCAACCGCTCGGTCGGCGGTGCCAGCGACAGTCAGCACCTCTACGGCCGCGCGGCCGACCTGGTCGGTTCACACTCGCTGTGCGCGCTGGTCAAGCAGGCCCGCAGCCACGGCTTCGGTGGCATCCTCGGCCCCGGCTTCTCCGGTCACAACGACCACGCCCACCTCGACATCCGCACCACCAACTACTGGAGCGCCCCCAGCTGCGGCATCTGATTTGGCTGGTTAGGCACTCGAATCGGGGGTTCTGCACCGTGGTTAACGGTGTAGAACCCCCAATTTCGCTGCCTACCCAGTCAAATGGGTCAGAGGAGTTGGCTGACGGTGTGGATGACCAGGCCGACCAGGGCGCCGACGACGGTGCCGTTGATCCGGATGAACTGCAGGTCGCGACCGACGTGCAGTTCGATCCGGGCCGACGCCTCGCGGCCGTCCCAGCGGGCGATCGTGTCGGAGATGACCGAGACGATCTCGGTGCCGTAGGTGCGGATGACGTAGCTGACCGCCTCGGTGGCGCGGGCGTCGACCTTCCCCCGCAGTACGTCGTCGTCCTGCAACCGCTGACCCAGATCCTGGATCACCTTCACCCCGCGGACCCGGAGGGTGCTCGCCGGGTCCTGGATCGAGTCGATGAGTGCCGTGCGCAACGAATCCCAGACCGCGGTGAGGCTGGAACCCATGTCGGGGTGGGTGAGCATCCGCGCCTTGAAGGCCTCGAACCGCTCCATCGTCTCGGGGTCGTTCTGCAGGTCGACGGCGAGCTTCCGCAGCAGCCGGTCGACGGCATGCCGGGCCGCGTGGTTCTGGTTGTCCCGTACGTCGGCCAGCCAGGCGAGCGCCTCGCGATGAATCCGGTCCACGACGAGCCGGTCGACCCACATCGGCGACCACCGCGGTGCGCGCGGTCCGACCACGTCGGCGAGTAGTTCGCGGTTGTCGCTCAGCCAGTCGTGCGCCTCGATCATCAGCAGATCGAACAGCGCGTGATGAGCGCCGTCGTCGACGACCGACTCGAGGAAGTGACCGGCGATCGGGCTCAGCGGCTCCTGGACGAATCGCGGCAGCAGCGACCCCCGGACGAACGCCGTCACGTCGTCGTCCCCGAGCTTCGGCAGCGCGGCCCCGATCGTCCGAGCGCCTTCCGCGACAATCCGCTCGGCATGGTTGCCCGCGGCCAGCCACTCGCCGGCCCGGCGGCTGACATCGGCCGACTGCATCTTCTCCGCCACGACCTCCTCGGAGAGGAAGTTCTCGGTGACGAACTGCTCGAGGCTCTCGGCCAGCATGTCCTTGCGGGTCGGCACGATCGCGGTATGCGGAATCGGCAACCCCAGCGGATGCCGGAACAACGCGGTCACCGCGAACCAGTCGGCCAGCGCACCAACCATCGCCGCCTCGGAGGCCGCATTCACGTAGCCCCAGCCGCCGTCACGGTGCAGCGTGATCACATAGATGATCGCAGCCAGCACCAGCAACGACAGTGCGACCAATCGCATCTGCCGAAGCCCACGCCGCCGTACCTGATCGGCGGCGCTGAACGTCATAGTCGCCATACCCCGATCCAACCAGGTGATACCCAGCGATCCGGTCAGGCGATGACCTGGTTGTCCCCTGATTTCGCCGTACGGCGGTCCATCAGGCCCGAGATCACCGCGAAGATCAGCCCAGCGACCGCCAGTGCAGCGCCGACCCGGCTCGGCCATTCGTAGCCGTAGCCGGCCGCCAGCACGAGGCTGCCGAGCCAGGCGCCGAGCGCGTTGGCGATGTTGAGCGTGGAGTGGTTCAACGAAGCGGCCAGCGACTGACCCTCGTGGGCGACGTCCATCAAACGCGTCTGCAGGGCGGGGATCAGGATGCTCGCCGAACCGCCCATCAGGAACACCGCGATCAGCGCGGTCGGCTTGGTGTTCGCCATCCACCCGAACACTCCGAGTACGACGGTCACCGCGATCAGGCCGCCGTACAGGCTCGGCATCAGCGCCCGGTCGGCCAGCCGACCGCCGATCAGCGTGCCGCAGGTCATCCCCACGCCGTACGTCGCCAGCACGATCGTGACCGCGGCCGTGGAGAAGCCGGCCAGCTCCGTCATCGTCGGGGTGATGTACGAGTACGTCGCGAACATGCCGCCGAACCCGACCATCCCGACCAGCAACGCCATCCACACCTGCGGCCGGGCCAGTGCACTCAACTCACTGCGCACGTTCGTCTCGCTACCCACCGGCTGCGGCGTCACCCAGAACCAGACGGCCACCAGCGTCAGCAACCCGAGCCCACCAACCGCCAGGAACGGCGCCTGCCATCCCAGTCCTTGGCCGAGGAGAGTCGTCAGCGGTACGCCGATGATGTTCGCCACCGGCAGCCCGACCATGATCATCGACACGGCCCACGCCCGCCGGTTCGCCGGCACCATCGAGGCCCCGACCACCGCCCCGATCCCGAAGAACGCACCATGCGGCACCCCGGTCAGGAACCGCGCCGCCATCAACATCTCGTAGCTCGAAGCAACAGCCGACAAAACGTTGCCCACCACAAACATCGCCATCAGCCCGAGCAGCAACCGCTTCCGCCCGGTCCGAGCCCCCAACGCCGCAATCACCGGCGCCCCCACCACAACCCCGATGGCGTACGCCGCAATCACGTGCCCGGCGGTCGGAATCGAGA
>NZ_SMKA01000443.1 GCF_004348455.1 Kribbella albertanoniae | reverse complement strand
CCTGGAAGCCCTAGCCGCCCCCGACCGCCTCCAGGTCTGCCGAGCCGTAGCCAGCGAAGCCCGCACCGCCGGCGAAATAGCCGCCCTCTGGAACCTCCACCCCACCCAGGTGACCCGCCACCTCAAAGCCCTCACCAGAGCCAACCTCGTAACCGCCGAACGCCAAGGCCGCTTCGTCACCTACCACCTCAACGAAGCCACCCTCCAATCCCTAGGCCCCCACCTCCTAACCCTCATCCTCAGATAGCCCGCGCGTGGCCGGAGGCGTACAGACGGACTGTTACTAGGTCACACGATCCACGCCATCGGCACCGCCACCCAGCATGCGACGCCTTCCACTGCCGCCTACCAACAGTTCTTATGTACGCCTAGAGAGGTGAGTCCGAGTGGGCGCAGCAGGTTGGGTGGGAGCCGCCGGTTACTGACGCTTGAATTCGGTGGCGAGGGTGTCTAGTTGTTGGGCGGTGCCGGCTTCGCGCCATTCCGGCTTTTCCTGGCCGGGGAGGTACATGCCGTGTTCGGTGAGGGTGAGGAGGGTTCCGTCTCCGTCCGGCTGGAACTCGATGCTGGTGACCGAGGTGGTCGACAGTACGTCGCCGGTGCTCAGCGTTGACGTGGTGAGGATGCGTTCGTTCGGCACGATGTCGACGTACCGGGCCTCGTAGGTCAGTGGACGTCCTTCGCCGTCGAATCCTTTGGCGGTCTCGTGGCCGCCGACGGTGAAGTCCTGGGAGTGCTCGGCGCCCTGGGCCATCCAGCGTTTGCGGGCGTCGGGGGTGGCCCAGGCGGTGAACACCTGGTCGACCGGGACGGGGTAGTGGCGTTCGAGGGTGAAGGTCGAGTGGGTGACGGACATGGTCAGGTTCCCTTCAGGTAGTCGTCCAGCTGGTCGAGTTGCCGTTCCCCTTCGGTGCGTTGGCCGGACAGCCAGCGTTCTGCGGTGCGCAGGGTCTGCGGTTCGAGTCGGCAGCTGCGGACTCGGCCGTGCTTCTCGCTGACGATGACGCCCGCGTCCTCCAGCACCTTCAGGTGCTGCATCACTGCTGGCAGCGACATCGCCAACGGCTCCGCCAGCTCCTTCACCGCCGCCGGTCCGCGGACGAGCCGCTCGACGATCGCGCGGCGGGACGGATCGGCGAGCGCATGAAAAACGCGTCCGACCGCGTCGATCCCGGATTGGTTAGGCATGTACTTAACTATTGGCCTGACCCTCGCGAAAGTCAAGTAGTTGCTTAACCATTTAGGCTGTGCGGTATGACGACACGGCAGGCGGTACGACGAGGGCCCGCGCGGCTCCTGGTCGCCGTACTGCTGCTCGCCGGTGTCTTCGCCATGCACGCCCTCACCGGCAATCACAACCCAGCGATGGCCGAGCACACGCCGGCCGCGCACTCGATGGTCGCCAGTGACACGCCAGCTGTGGAGCCCGTGGAGGATGGGCATCTGCACACGATGGGTGAGGTGTGCCTGGCGGTGCTGACGGCGTTGCTGATCGCCCTCGTGGTGACGCTGGTACGGCGAAGCTTCGCGCCGGCGCACCCGATACCGCCGACCGGTGTCGTCGTTCCCGTGATCCTCGCCGAACCGTCGCCCCCGTGGCGGCAACCGAGTCTGTCGAAACTCTGCGTACTGCGGACCTAGGCCGAGCCCTGCCTCCAGCCCGTCTGCAGCTACGAGAACGACAAGGACTCAACCCATGCGACACCGTCTCTGGATCACCTCTGCCCTGTTGCTCCTGGGCACCCTGACCGCCTGCGGTAGCGATGACAAAGCGGCCGCCCCCGACTTCAACGACGCCGATGTCACCTTCGCGACCCAGATGATCCCGCACCACCAGCAAGCCGTGCAGATGGCCGACATGGCCGGCTACACGGCCACCAATCCCGAGGTGAAGAAGTTCGCCACCGCCATCAAGGCCGCCCAGGACCCTGAGATCAAGACCCTCTCCACCTGGCTCACGACGTGGGGCAAGCCTGTCCCCACACCGGACCACGGCGGCCACAGTGCTCACGAAATGCCCGGCATGATGACCGAAGACGAGATGTCCGCCCTCGGCAACGCCAAGGGCCGCCAGTTCGACCGCCAGTGGACCCAGCTCATGATCGACCACCACCAAGGCGCCGTGACGATGGCGAAGACCGAACAGTCCACCGGCAAGTACCCCGAAGCGGTAGCCCTCGCCGGCAAGATCCAGTCCGACCAGACTCGTGAAATCGCAGCCCTGCAAGAGTTGCTGGCCAAGCTCCCCAGGTAGTAATTGCCTGAAATCCAACTAGAAATCCAGGCAGGATCGTCGGATGAACACATCAGACCGACGAGCGCGACACTCTGCCTTCTCTGACCCGGGCAGGCACGGCCAACTGCTCCGTGACCTGTCCGGGATCGAGGAGATCTGCACGGTTGTCAACAATCTCGTGCTGCACTATCGAGCCGAGGAACACCTCCTCCGCGACGACCGTCGCGACGAGATCAACCTGCGCTGGATCTCAGTGCTTCTCGACCTTGACCAGGCGCGGCATTCCGCCCCGCTGCTACATCCACGACCGCCTGCCGACCGGGTTGCAGGCTGTTGCCGGGACCACGCCCTGCTCGCCGTCGCCGCGCTACGCGAGCAGGGAATCCCGGCACGCACCCGAGTCGGCTTCAACGTCGCCCCGGACTTCTGCGGCGATCATGTCGTCGCCGAATGGTGGAACGGCACCCGGTGGCAGCGGTTCGACCCCGAACTCCAACCTGGCACTCGTCCATTCGACATCCGCGACTTGCCGACGGGCGCCGGAGCACCTTTCGAGACCGCCGCCGAAGTCTGGACGGGCTACCGTGCCGGCCGCCTCGACCCTTCGCGGTACGGCGTAGCCCCGGGCTCGGAGCTGTCCGGTCCGGGCTTCATCCGGATGTACGTCGTTATGGAGTTCCTGCACCGGCACGGCCACGAAGCCCTCCTGTGGGACGAAATCGGCAACGGGATCACGGATTCCGACGCCGACGAACTCGCGCGACTCCTACTCGCCGCCGACGCCGGAGATGCGTCGGCCGAGGATCACCTCGAGCGTCGGTTCCAGACCGACCCGAAGCTCCGCCCGGGCTCGACAGTCATCCAGCTTTCGCCGTACGGCGATCCGCCGGTCACCGTCGACCTCGTACGGTGACTGGGGTGGACCTGTCGCCTGCTCACCACCGTGCCGTCGCCGTTGCAGCCCAAGCGCTCGGGCGCGAGTTCGTTGCCCTGGAACCGCAACGGACCTGGGGGCCGACCGTCGTGGTGAAGCTCATCACCCGGGACGGTCTGACGGCCTTCATCAAGGCAGGTGCGAACCAGAACGTCCACACCGAAGCCGCCGTCATCCACCGCGCGCAGACCGCCGGCGTTCGGGTAGTGGATGTGCTCGCAACGGGAACGGACGACCAGCTGCCCGGCGGCCGGTGGATGATCACCCGAGCCGCCGATGGGCAAACCCTCGAAGACTCCGGCCTGGCCGCCCCAACGATCCCCCGGACTCTCGCCGACCTCGCCGAGCAATACACGCGACTCCATGAGACCACGCTGCCCGGACGTGGGCAGATCGCGCCCGACGGTTCCCGGGCAACGCTCGACAGTTGGTCGCAGTGGCAACAGCAGGTCCTGGAAGAAGCCCTCGTCAAGCTGACCCAGCGAAACGACGTCACTGCCACCTTCGCCGAGCGAGCCAGGCGCCTGTCACACCAGTTCGCCGCGAACCTCGACCATGCGCCTGCCGCACTACTGCACGCTGATCTCGGCGACCGCGAAATCTACGTCGATCCATCGAACGGCCGCGTGACCGCACTTGTGGATTGGGGCAGTGCCTTGGTCGGAGATCCCCTCTACGACCTCGCCCGCCTCGTCGGCGGCGGCCCTGCCGACGACCCCCGCCCCGCCCAAC
>NZ_SMKA01000442.1 GCF_004348455.1 Kribbella albertanoniae | reverse complement strand
GGGTGGGAGTCGGCGTCGACCGCGGCGTGGGGGTCGGTGAGACCGTGGGCGGCGTACTGGTCGGCGCCGTGGGAGTGGGTGTCGGGGTCGGGGTCGGCGTGGGCGACGGTGTCGTCGATGGTTGCCGCGTCGGCACGGTGGACTGCGTGGACTCACTCGGGTACGGCGTGTTCGACGTACTGACACTCGTACTCGGCCGCGGGCCGATGTCGACCGTCGGAGGCAGGTCGTTGCCCCGGCTCTGCAGCAGGATGGCAGCGGTGATCGCACCGGCGATGATGAGCACGCTGGCGGCGGCGATCATCCAGGTCGTCCGTTGCTGCGGCCCGGCCTTCGCCGGCACCGCGGGCACGGGTGCTGGTATTGGGGCGAGTGCTTCGGTCGGCCGATCGGTGACAACCGGCGACCACTTGCCCGCAGCGAGTTGCGCGGCCGTCGGCCGCTGCGCCGGATCCTTCGCGAGCATCTGCAACAGCACGCCCTCGAACGGCCCAGCCAACTCTGGGCGGAGCTCACTAGGCGGAACCGGCTCGGCGTCCACGTGCTGGTAGAGCACCGCCGTCGGATGATCGCCCATGAACGGCGGCCGGCCGGTGACCAGCTCGTACAGGACACATCCCAGCGCGTAGATGTCGGCTTCGGGGCCGGACTGCTGACCCTGCGCACGCTCCGGCGCCAAGTAATAGGGACTACCCAGGATCTGACCGGTCATCGTCAGCTCGCTGGTCTCGGCCCCGGGCATCTGCGCGATGCCGAAGTCCGCGACCTTGACCGTCCCGTCCGCCGCGACCAGCAGATTGCTGGGCTTGATATCGCGATGAACGACATCCTGCGCGTGCGCGGCCATCAGCCCGGCCGCAGCCTGCTCGACGATCGCGGTCGCTCGCTGCCAGGACAGCGGTCCGCTAGCGGCCAGCTCCCCGGCGACCGAACGTCCCTCGACCAGCTCCATCACCAGGTAGAACGCGTCGTCGTGCTGGCCGAAGTCGTACACCGCGACGATATGCGGATCGCTCAACCGCGCGGCCGCCCGTGCCTCTCGCCGGAAACGCTCGGAGGCCGACGGGTCCGCACTGGACCGGAGCATCGTCTTCACCGCGACCACCCGGCCCAGTGCCTCGTCGGTGGCGCGATGGACCTCCCCCATGCCGCCACGTCCGAGAGACGCGCCCAGCCGGTACCGCCCTGCGATCAACATCCGTTCCTCGTACCCACCCCGTCGACACGGCAACCCGCTCGCCCGGGCACCAAAGAACGAGACTACCTGGAGCAACCAAAGCTGGTTGCAGCGGCTGTGCATCGGCTGTCCGGAACTGGTCGCGAACCGTTCACTACGTTCTGGGTCAAAGGGATTGCCCTGCGTGAGAGCTTCGGCTGTTCTGGTCTGCGTCGTGACCAGAGAGAAGGAGCATGATGATTCCTGAACACAGGGCAGCCGGGTTCGGCCGGCGGGCGGTGCTGCGCGGCGCCGTCATCGGGGCGCTGGCCGCCGCTCCGCTTCCGCTCGCTCATCGTCTGACCGGTTCCGCGAAGGTTCCCGCAGCGGCCACGGCGCCGGCGGCCGCGTGTGTCGACCTGCCGCTGGTCGGTGGGGCCGAGTTCCCGATCGGCGTGTTCTGGCCACCGCCGCCGTACCAGACGACGGTCGAGCGGTACGGCGAGATCCGCACCGCCGGGTTCAACTTCGTGATCACCGGCAACTACGTGGACGATCAGGCGATCATCCGGCACACGCTGGCGATCGCCGAGCAGGTCGGGCTGAAGGTGCTGGTGTCCAGCGATCCCGATGTGCAGAACATGGCGCGCCGGTTCACGATCAGCGACGACCGGTCGGTCCCGATGTCGATCACCACCGCGGACGCCCGGACGCTGCTGACCAACGCGCTGAACCAGTACCGCGGTTTCGAGTCGTTCGCCGGCTTCAGTCTCGGCGACGAACTGCCGGAGGCGCAGGTCCCCTCGCTGGGCAAGGCGTTCGCGATCGCGCGCGAGCAGGCGCCGACGTACACGCCGTACTCGAACTTGGTGCCCGGCAACGGCGACGGCTACCGGGCGATGGTCCGCCGGTACGTCGACCTCTGCCATCCGCCGATGCTGTCGTACGACCGCTATCCGTTGCTGACCTCGGGCGAGGACCCGGGCTACTTCGAGAACTGGGCGATCATCCGCTCCGAGGCGCTGCGCGCGAACATTCCTTCCTGGGTGTTCGTGCAGAGCGTCGAGTACTCCGGGCACCGGTTCCCGACCCAGGCCGAGCTGCTGTGGAACATCAACACCAGCCTCGCCTACGGCTGCAAGGGCATCCAGTACTTCACCTACTGGCAGCCCGACCCCGCTCGAGGTGAGAACTTCGGTCGCGCGCTCACCACCCTCGACGGCACGCACACGCCGCTGTACGACGCCGCGAAGACCATCAACACGAGCTGGCTCCGCCAGGTCGGCGCCGAGCTCAAACCGTTGGTCTCCGAACTGGCTGTGCACGCGAACCACACGCCACCACCAGGCACGGCCGGTTTCACTCCAGGCACGTACCTCAGCGGTACGGCGGGGAGTCCCGCGGTGCTCGGGTTGTTCCGGCCGACCGATGCCGCCAAGACCCGCTGGTTGCTGATCGCCAACCGCCAGTCCGGTGCGAGCGGGACCACGACGGTTTCGTTGAACCAGGCAACGGTCACCAAGGTCTCGGTCTTCGATCCGGCGACCCGCGCGTACACCGCGCAGGCGGACAAGACCAAGATCGTCGCCACCCTGGCACCCGGGGCCGCGGCCCTGTACCGGCTCGACGCGTAAGGGGGACGAGATGCGCACCCAGCTCCTCGGCCAAATCATCACCGGCGGCGTCGCAGCTGCTGTCGCCGCGGCCGTGATCGCGGTTCCTCAAGCCTTCTCTCACAAGGAGGCACCCACTGCTGCACCCGCGGCCGTCTGCGTCTACAACTGGTACCTGTCGAACAGCAGAACCTCGGGGACGGCGACCATCCCGGCCTTTGCCTATGGCAACACTCCGATGGTCCCGCTGGCCGGCAACTGGGACGGCGTGGCCGGCGACACCCCGGGCGCGTACAGCCCGGACGACAACAAGTTCTTCCTGAGCAACAACTTCAACGGTGGCGTCGGCCAGGTCACCATCGCCCTCGGCACACTGGGCGACAAGCCGATCGTCGGTGACTGGAACGGCGACGGTACGGACGAGGCCGGCACCTACACCCCGTCCACCGGCACGTTCACCAAACGCGCGGCCGACGGAACGACAACCACGCTCGCCTACGGCACGCCGTACCAGACTCCTCTCGTCGGCGACTGGAACGGTGACGGTGTCGACGACGTGGGCGTCTATCGCGCGGCCCAGGCCACCTTCGACCTCCGCCTCGCCGACGGCACCACCCGCTCCCTCGTCTACGGCGACCCCTACTGGAAGCCGACGGCCGGCGACTGGAACGGCGACGGCCGCGACGAGCCAGGCCTCTACAACCCCGCCAACGCCACCTTCTACTTCCGCATGAGCGGAATCGACCCCACCGAAACCACCGAGAAGATCCGGTACGGCGACCCCGGCGACCGCCCCCTCGTCGGCGACTGGGACGGCAACCACACCACCACCCAAGGCATCATCCGCTCCTAACCCCGGTTCGTACGCCGACGCGGCGGCCATCCGTCCCTGCCCGCAGGAATTTGAGCGGCTATCCATTCAAGTGGACCCTTCTCTGGTCATATTTTCAGGGGAGAAGGGGCAACCTGAGGGGAGATCCCCTCGTTCCGGGCCGCAACCACAGCCCGGAAGCCCAGGCGAAATCCACCTCTGGTCGCCTGCCCCGCCAACAACCGTGGGTTGAACAGGAGCCGGTGGGCGTGAACACGTCATTCCTTGTTCAAGCCCCAGCACGCGGTCTCCGCACCCCCAAGTGGC
>NZ_SMKA01000441.1 GCF_004348455.1 Kribbella albertanoniae | reverse complement strand
GAGTGGGGGTCGGGGTCGGCGTCGGCGTGGGTGTCGGCGTCGGAGTGGGAGTAGGAGTGGGCGTCGGAGTCGGCGTGGGGCCGCTGCAGCCCGGAGTGTCCGCGTTGACGGCGTTCACGACGTGGTTGAAGAGTGTGACGCCGGCGTCGAGCGCCTCCATCGAATACATCATTGCGCCGGCCAGACCGTTGCAGTGCGCGTAGTCCGCCTTCGCCTTGATCGACTGGGCGTTGTCACCGGTCCAGAACGTGCCGCCCTGGTAGAACCACGACGACTTGGTGGTCTCGTCCCAGAAGGTCGCGGAGGGGTTGTCGACGAAGCCGGTCAGCTCCTTGTAGAACGAGACGCCCGGAACGTTGCCGCTCAGCGCATGTCCGTCGGCCGGTCCGGTCGCGGTCTGGTACTTGCCGTTGGCTGTGCTGGGCACGCCCTTCCAGCCGCGGTAGTAGAACGGGTAGCCGATGGTCAGCTTGTTGGCCGGGAACCCACCGGGGATGCCGTACGCCGGGTCTCCGGTCGTCCAGGCTTTGATCGCACCGTCGACGGAGTACTTCGCCGTACCGGGTGGGATCGGGTTACTCGGGTCGTTCGGTGCCTGGTACAGCGGGTCCTGGAAGTTCGTCGGCCCGGTGGCGTCCCAGCCACCGTGCATGTCGTACGTCATCACGTTGTTGTAGTCGAGGTACTGCCCGATCTTGTCGGTCTCGATCGTGGCGATCTTGTCCTGCCCGGCCGGAGTGGCGGCGGTCAGGTAGTAGCGCTTGCCGTTGGCGCTGCCGAGTGCGTTCAGCTGCGACCGGAACTCAGCCAGCAGCAGGGTGAAGTTCTGCTTGTCCGCAGGGCTGTGGTGGTTGCCCACATGGCCGTTCGGCGAGCCGGGGTACTCCCAGTCGAGGTCGATACCGTCGAAGATGTTCGCCGCACTGCCCGCACCACCGAAGCCGTCGATCACCGGCAGGTCGCCCTTGATGAACATGTTCAGGCAGGAGGTGACGAACGTCTTCCGCTTGGCGTCGCTGGAGGCTGCGTCGGAGAAGTACTTCGAGTATGTCCAGCCACCGATCGAGATCAGGATCTTCAGGTTCGGCTGCTTGGCCTTCAGCTTCTTCAGCTGGTTGAAGTTGCCCTGGATCGGCTGGTTCCAGACGTCACCGACACCGTCCACGCTGATGTCGGCGCCGTAGGACTTGCCGTAGTCGGCGAACGCGTCACCGGCGCCGTCACCGGCATTCGGGTTGTTCTCGTCCTGCGACGCGGCCTTGTTGGCCATGAAGCAGGTGTGGTTGGTCGGGTGGATGTTCGCGAACGCGTAGTTCAGGAAGTCCAGCTTGGCGGCGGCTCCGGTGGTGAGCAGGTTCTTGGGGTAGAACCCGTTGGCGTAGATCCCCCACTGGGTGAAGTACGCGGTCTTGATGCCGCCGGCTGCGGCCGGTGCCATCACAGCGGCCTGTGCGGCCGGGGCGGCGGATGGCATCTCGGTACTCGCGAGCGAGACGCCCGCTGCAGTGACCAAGGCAGTGGCGGCTACTGCGGCCGTAGCGGTGAGAAAACGCAATCGACTCATGGGGCGGTCCTCCGGAACTGGGGCGGGGAAAAGCGTCCGGTGAAATTTAGTTAAAGACACTTCGAAAGGAACGGTAACTGTTTCCGCCGAGTTGGTCGCGGGCTCACTGTGGCGGATACCCGCTGCTGGCGGAAAGCCGACAAACCTTTGTCCACAGGTGCGTAATGGGTGGTTCGGACCATCGGTGTCCGCTGCATCTTCTTGGCATGAACCCCACAGTGCTTCCCCCATCGGTGCTCATGGCAACTACCAACGAACGATTGCTTGACGACCTGCTCCGGCTGGCCGCGGCGGCCTCGATCACGCCGCTCGTCGAGCGCGATCTGCATGCGCTGCGACGCAGTTGGCACATCTGCCCACTGGTGATCGTCGGCGACGACCTGGTTGCGGGACTGGCCCGCACCACGCCAGTACGACGTACCGGCGTCGTGCTGGCCGGAGCCGGACCGGGCACGGATGAGCTGTATCGCCACGCCTTCGAGGTCGGCGCGGAGGCGGTGTTCCGGCTCCCTGTTGACGAGGTCGCTTTGTCTGGCCGACTGGTTGACACGTTGGACGGTGGTGTCCGATCGGCTGTCACGCTCGCCTTCGTCGGCGGATGTGGGGGAGCGGGCGCCACCACCATGGCGGCCGCCGTTGCCCTGGCCGGCAATCGTCGCGGCCTGCGAACCATGCTGATCGACGGTGATCCACTGGGTGGCGGCATAGAGCTTGCCTTAGGCATCGAACGTGATCCCGGTCAACGCTGGCCTGAGCTTCTGAATGCGGCTGGCCGGGTGAGCGCTGCCGCCCTGCGCTCGGCGTTGCCGACCGCGAGCGGTCTCCCGGTGCTGTCCTGGGATCGCTCCGATGTCACCGCGCTACCGCCGGAGACGATGCGGTCGGTTCTCAATGCAGCCCAATGCAGCAACGACCTCGTGGTCCTCGACCTGCCGCGTCGACCCGATCCCGCCGTCGAGGAAGCGTTCGTCCGAGCAACCGCGACTCTGCTGGTCGTCCCGTGCGACATTCGGTCCCTGGCTGCTGCCAAACGCCTGGCCGGTCCGCTCGCGGAGGTCGCCGGGGATCTCCGCGTCATCGCGCGCGAGACCCGTCGCCCGGCCATTCCCGCTGCCGAGGCAGCGTTGCACTTGTCATTGCCCTTAGCAACTATCGTCGTTGACGAGCGGGATCTACCTACGGCGATGGACCAGGGCCGCTTCGATCCCAATCCCCGAGGCTCGCTGGCCCGAGCTGCCAGCACTCTTCTCGGCCTCTTCGCCCCGGTCGCATGATTATCTCCGGCGACCTCCTCGACCGCGTGCGCGATCGCCTCGCAGTCAGCGGCGGCGAACCGACCCCGGCGCGGGTTGCCGCCGCGCTGCGTGCCGACGGCGGCGTGTACGGCGACTCCACCGTCCTCGCGGTCGTCGCAGCCTTGCACCGCGAGGCGTTGGGGGCGGGTCCGCTCGACAGTCTCCTCGCCGAACCAGGGATCACCGACATCCTCGTTAACGGCCCGGACGAGGTCTACATCGACCGCGGTTCCGGTCTGGAGCGCGTCTTCGTGCACACCGGCGACGACGCGGCAATCCGTCGCCTCGCCACCCGGTTGGCCGCTGCCGCCGGTCGTCGGCTCGACGACGCCACGCCGTACGTCGACGTACGGCTCCAGGACGGCACTCGCTTCCACGCTGTCCTGGCGCCGATCGCAGCTCCGGGCACCTGCCTGTCCCTACGTGTCCCCGCCCGCAAAGTCTTCACTTTGGATTCACTTGTCGAGGCTGGATCCCTCCCGCCCGAGGGCGCCGCGCTCCTCCGGGACCTGCTCGTCTCCCGTCTCGCGTTCCTCATCAGTGGAGGTACTGGGACAGGCAAGACAACCCTGTTGAGCGCGCTCCTGTCCGCCACCGATCCCAACGAGCGCCTACTTGTGGTCGAGGACGCCAGCGAGCTCCGCCCTGACCACCCGCACGTCGTTCGCCTCGAAGCCCGCCCGCCCAACGTCGAAGGTCACGGCGAAATCTCCCTCCGCGACCTCGTCCGCCAAGCCCTTCGCATGCGCCCGGACCGACTGATCGTCGGCGAAGTTCGCGGCGCAGAAGTGGTCGACCTCCTGACCGCACTCAACACCGGCCACGAAGGCGGCTGCGGCACGATCCACGCCAACTCGCCCACCGACGTACCGGCTCGCATTGAAGCCCTTGGCGCTCTGGCCGGCCTTCCACGCGAAGCCATCCACAGCCAACTCGCCTCAGCCCTGCAAGCCGTCCTCCACCTGACCCGCACTCCCACCGGTCTTCGCCGCCTCACCACGATCCACGTCCTGGACCGCCTCCCCACCGGCGAAGTCATCACCCGCCCAGCAGTCGACTTCCCC
>NZ_SMKA01000440.1 GCF_004348455.1 Kribbella albertanoniae | reverse complement strand
CTGCTGCCCCGGCAGTGCCTGGTGTGCTGGGCGCGGAGGCCTGTGCGCTCGGGGTTGGCGCTGACCCCGGGGCGTCTGGGGTGGTGGGTGCGCCAGCGGGGGTGGCGTGGAAGGTGATGACCGAGCGGCCGATGTGGATCTGGTCGCTGTTGGTGAGCGCGGTGGGGGCGGTGAGGCGGCGGCCGTTCAGGCCGGTCCCGTTGCGGGACGCGTCGTGAAGCGTCCAGTCGGCGCCAGTGCGGACCAGGCGGGCGTGGATGCGCGAGATCTGGTCGTCGGCCGGGAGGCGGACGTCGGCGTTGGCGGCGCGGCCGAGGGTGATCTCTTCGGCACTGGAGGGCAGGGGCCAGCGTTGCGTGCCGAGCGACAGCGCGTATTCCGTTTCCACCAACACCCCACCCGGCAGCCGACCCCGTCGGCGCGATTCTGCCTTTCCTACCTACATCGGGTCCAGGGCCCCCGCCCTGGTGAGACTCGCAACACTAGTGCACCAAGGCGGTACGGCGCCCTCGCGGGGGAGGCCGCCGTACCGAGACCCTTCAGTCCGAAACTAACCAAGTGTCATGCGGGGCTCACCGTTCGTGAGACCGGCGCCTGCGATCGCGCAGGTGCCGCCGCGATTCTGGGTGTAGGTCTGGCGGAGGCAGGAGCGCAGTGCCAGTTGGGCCCAGTAGTTCGGGTGCAGAGATTCCTGGATGAAGTAATTCGAGCCGATCGTGGTGACCGTGCGGATCTGGTTGATCCACTCGGTCTTGTCGACCGAGGTGGGTTGGGTCCAGGAGCTGAGGCCGACCTCCTCGTAGAGGCCGACTGACTTCTCGCACAGGCGGCGGCCGTTGAAGGTGGACTGCAGTTCCAGCAGGCGGGTGTTCGTCAGGCCGGACTGGGTGATGGCCGCGCGGACTGTGCTGTTGATGGTGGTGAGGGCGGTGCTGTTGGCCCAGTCGGCGTCCGCGTTCCAGAAGCCGCAGCCGCCGACGCTCTGCCGGGTGTAGCCGGTTTGGCCGTAGCGGAAGCCGCTGGCGGTCGGGATCGGTGACGGATACGTCTGTACGACGAGGGTCCAGGCGCTGTCGCCGTACCCGGCGTTCCGCATCGCGGTCCGGACGTTCTGCAGCGCGGTGGCGATCTTGCCGCGGACAGCGGTCACGTTGGCGGACGTGAAGTTGGCGACCACGGAGGAATCGTCGCGACAGTAATCGGGCGCCCAGGAAGGCGAGAGCAGGAAGTTCTGCACGCACTGCGTGACGATCGCGGCGAAGTTGAAGTCGTTGCCGCCGATCGAGACGGCGACCTGTCGCACGTTGTGGCTGGTCGCGAACTGCTGGAGTGCCTTCGCCTGACCGAGCCGGCCGGCGCCGTTGTCGTAGAAGTCGATGCCGGGCTTGAAGTCCTCGCCCGTACCTGTCGTGGTCCGCGCGCCGGAACACGAGAGGTTGAGGCTGCCGACGCCCCCGCCGATGAACGCCTCGGCCGAGCGGCTGCGGTGGCATTTCGGGATCGCTTCCGCGGTACCGCTCGCGTTGTCGTGGTAGGCGTGTGCGCCGAGAGCGTCGGCGGGTGCCTCGGAGTCGTTGGAGCTGCCGGCCCAGCGACCGGCCTCACCAGAGATGTAGGAGTCGCCGAGCGTGACGACGTACGGAGTGCCGGTGCCGGGGCCGTCGGCCCGGGCGGGGGCGGCGACCAGGCAGAGCCCGGTCATGGAGAGCGCAAGGATCAGGGCGAGCCGGAGCGAACTGGGCGGATTCTTCACCGGGGTCCTCTCTTGCCGGAGGGACCCCTATGTACTCACAGGTAACCGGTGAAGAACAGACCGAGAGTGCTGGCACGTTTGCGTACTGTCACCCCTGGGTCAGGCGTACATCTCCTGCGGCTCGGGATAGCGCTCCGCCCACCAGGCGCGCCACGCCGCGTCCACCTGCTCCCGGTCGACGTCGCCGTACAGGGAGAGGACAGCCATCGTCGCGCCTTCCGGCTTCGTCTCGCCGGGCGGGATGTGGCTGAGCACGAGCAAACCGTTGCCCCAGGCATCTACTGTGACGCCGGCCTGGTGCTCGGACGTGTAGAACGCCAACGCCTTCGCGCGGCCGTCCGGCAGGTCGAGCTCGTCGGCCGGGATGCCGAGCTCGGTGATCGGATTCACCGGGCCGGTGCCCGAGTAGAACAAGGTACGGCGCGGTTCGCCCGGGTGGTGCTCGATCGCGAACCGCAACTGGTGCAGGAAGGTGATCCAGCCCTCGGTGACGTCGTCGTAGTACGCGTCCCAGTCGGGGTTCGCGCCGATCGGTGCCCGGGTCAGCGTGATCCGGCTGCCGCCCTCGACCGGTTCGACGACGAACTCGTCGCCGTTCCCCAGGGTCAGCGTGGTCCCGGTCTCGGAGGTCTCGGTGAAGTAGATCTGGTCGATCTCCTCCTCCAGCCCACCCTCCGGACCGGCGTATTCCCAGCCGTGCCAGTGACGGATCTTTTCCTTGTCCCGCAAGGCGTTCCAGACGGCGTCCACCGGCGCCGCCACTGTCACCACGATCTCGGTCATGATTCTCCTTCGGTACGTCGGGGTGCCGGGTGGCCGCCGGCGATCAGGCGATAGGGCCGTCCGTCCTCGGTGTCGAACTGCTCGACGACCTGCCGGACGGCCTCGGTCAGGGCGTCGGTGAAGCGGTGTACGTCGCCGGGTTCGGCGAACCGCACCTCGGCTTCCAGGGTGAATGTGAGGAGCCGCTTGCTGCCGGCCGCGCTCTGCATCCGGGCCACGTCCTGCACGGTTCCGGCGGCGACCTCGATCAGGTGCTCGGCGGCGTACTGGTCCTGGATCCCGGTGAACGCCTGGCCCATCACGGCCGGATCGATCACCAGGGTCGCCGCGCGGAAGATCCGCTCGGTGAACCCGCGGCGCTGCCGCTCCTCGATCAGCTCCACCAGCCCGGCCTTCTCCAGCTCGCGCAGGTGGTACCCAACGCGCTGCCGCGGCAGCTCCAATGCGGTGGCGAGCTGGGTCGCCGATGACGGCTCGCGGAGCAGCTCCAGCATCCGCCGACGGATCGGCGACAACGCCACCCGCGCCTTCTCCGGTTCGTCGACATATCCGAGCATGCGCCCAATCTCCCACTTGACAGGAAAATCTGTCAATACGCTGATGATCTCCCGAAGGACAGGAGGTGTGGGCGATTTCGGTGCGCCGGCGGCTCCGGCTGAGCCTGCGGGGGCGGTGTAATGGGCGTATACGTCCTGTTGTTGTGCATCTTCAGGACGGTTCGCTCGGATGCGGCCGGAAACGTACAGCGGTGGTTGCTCGCCGCTGCGGCCGGCGTCACGGAAGTGGTGTGGCTGGCCGAGTCTGTGGCTTGGCCGGGATGGTTCGGTAGGCGACCACGAGTCGTGGCGATCATCGGAGTCGCACTGCCAAGGACGGGCAGCCGCACTCCGCAAAGCCACGCTTTTGGTGGGTGAACCCACCCCGCGAACGGGTTGGCGAGTTCTCGTGGTCGGTCGTCGCATGGGTTAACCCCAAGGCCGGTTGGTTAAGGGCTCTCCACGGGAGCCGGTACGACGTTGTGCACGGTTCAACCCTGTGTGCGGCCGGCAAGTGGTTGATGGGTGCTCAGGGTGCGTTGGCCGGGCGTCTTTGTGCACGGTTCGACCGTTTCGGCGGCTGCCAGATGGTTGGTGGGTGCTCAAGGTGACTACTGCCCCGGTGCTCTCGGGTCGCCGGGGGATGCCGGGATGCGGTGTCCGATGGATTTTCGTCACGGAGTCCCCGAGGTTCCTCCCCGAACCGGTTTGGGGAGGGGCTCGGTGACTCGTTCGCTGCGGGTTCGCCTTAACGTCCGAAAGATCGGAGGGCCGTCCTCCGGTTTTTCGGACGTTGTGGTGGCGGGGAGCGGGATGCCGCAGAGGCGAGCCTTAACTCACCGGCCCTGGGGTTAACCGGGTTCTGGGGCGGCTGTCGTTCGGGGGATGGAGTTGGGGTGGGGGAGGAT
>NZ_SMKA01000043.1 GCF_004348455.1 Kribbella albertanoniae | reverse complement strand
GGGTGCCTGAGGCTGAGGGGTATGGGGTTGTTTTGCGGCAGAGTGGCGATTCGACTGCGCGGGCGCGGCTGGTTGGGGCGCTGGTGCTGGTGGTGGCTGCTTTGACGGCTACTGCTCTGAGTGTCGGGTGGATCTGGACGCGGGCTGATGCGGTGATGCCGGTCGACCTGCCTTCCGGGAATCCGGGGCTGCGGACGGTGAACCCTTCGATCAAGCCTTCCGCGACGCCGCCTCCGAAGGGGCAGGTGCTCGGGTCGCTGATCGTTGCTGCCAACAAAGACACGATGCCGATCATGGGGTCGGCGTGGACGACGACCGGGGAGCGGTCCGGCCAGTACGGCGGGGCTGCGATCTGGCTGACTGTGCACGACAACTACAACAACAGTGCCGACTGGGGGAACTTCGTCTCGTTCGGGCAGCTGATACCGACGTTCAAGTTCGCCAGTACGCCGGCCGGGCTGAAGTCGGCTGCGACGCAGGCGGGGTCGCGCGCGATCGTCGGGCTGTACGGCGAGGGCGCGAAGATCTCCGGTACGACGCACAAGGCGATCACCGTGGACGGGCGCAAGGGGCACGAGATCACCACGCGGGTGGCGGTCAGTGCGCCGAAGCTGAAGGAGACGTTCTCGACCGTGCTGATCGCGGTCGTCGATCGCGGTGACGGTACGGCGGCGGTGTCGATCGGTGACATCGCCGGTACGACGCCGACCTGGATCCAGGTGTGGCGGACGAAGGTCAGCCAGATCAAGATCAGTCGTTGAGAGCCGGCGGGATGCTCATCCCGCCGGCCCCAGCAAGCAACAGCTAGCCGCGCACGGTTGCGCAGGCCGTGATCCAGCGCTCCAGGACGTCCTTGGCCGCGCCCGAGTCGATCGCCTCGGCGGCGCGGTCCATCCCGGCCCGGATCCGGGCGGTGATCGGGCCCTCGACCGGGGTGTAGGCCGCGAGTGCGGCGCCGGCGTTCAGCAGGACGACGTCGCGCACCGCGCCGGCCTCGCCGTCGAGCAGGGACCGGACGACCTTGGCGTTGAACGGCGCGTCCGCACCCTTCAGCGCGTCCGCCGAGACCGGCTCGATGCCGAGGTCGCGCGGGTCGACCGTGAACGGCCCTTCCACCTCTCCGCCACCGACGTTCCACACCTGCGACGTCGTACGGGTGGTGAGCTCGTCCAGTCCGTCGTCGCCATGGAAGACCAGTGCGTCGATGCCGCGCCGAGCCAGTACGCCGGCCATCAGTCCGGCGACCCGGGCGTCGCCGACGCCGACCGCCTGGGCGGAGGGATCACCTGGGTTCGCCAGGGGGCCGAGGAAGTTGAAGGTGGTCGGTACGCCGAGCTCCCGGCGCGGTACTGCGGCATGCCGCAGCGCGGGGTGGAACGCGGGCGCGAAGCAGAAGGTGATCCCGACCTGCTCCCCCACTTCGGCGACCTGCGCCGCGGTGAGGTCGAGGGGAATCCCGAGCTCCTCCAGTACGTCGGCCGCTCCGCACGCCGATGATGCGGCGCGGTTGCCGTGTTTGACGACCTTCGCACCGGCGCCGGCCGCAACGATCGCGGACATCGTGCTGATGTTCACCGTGTGCGCCTGGTCGCCGCCGGTACCGACGACGTCCAGGGTCCGGCCGGGGACCGTGATCCTGGTCGCGAAGTTGCGCATGGTCGTGACCAGGCCCTCGACCTCGCTGACCGTCTCGCCCTTGGCGCGCAGCGCGATCACGAAACCGGCCAGCTGGGCCGGGGACGCGGCCCCGGACAGGATCTGCTCCATCGCCCACGCGGTGGCGGTGGCCTCCAGGTCCTCGCCCCGCAGCAGCGGGTTGAGAACGACAGGCCAGGTGTAGGCGGTCATCGCCGGGATCAGGTGGTGGCGGGCAGCTTGGCGACCACGGCGCGGAGCAGCTCCGCGGTGACCTCGGCGAGCCGGACCGGGTCGATCGGGTGCGAGACCGCGGCCTCGGCGCGCGACCAGGTGGCCAGCCAGGCGTCCTGCGGACGGCCGGTGATCACCAGGATCGGCGGGCAGTTGAAGATCTCGTCCTTGAGCTGCCGGGCGATGCCCAGTCCGCCGGCCGGCACCGCTTCGCCGTCCAGGATGGCCAGGTCGATGCCGCCCTTGTCCATGGTCTTGATCACGGCCGGCTCGGTCGCGCACTCGACGTACTCGAGGGCGGGCAGATCGGCAGCCGGGCGCTTGCCCAGCGCCAGCCGGACGGACTCCCGCGTCGTACGGTCGTCGCTGTAGACGAGAACCTTCAGCGGACGCTCTGAGCTCATCGATTCATCCCAAGCTGTGAAAAAGACGACTGGACAGCTGAATGCTACCGGGGTGCCTGTTCGGCCCGGCGCGCCTGCTCCTCCAACCGGTCCAGCCGGCGGTCCTCACGGCGCGCCTCACGCTGCGAGTCGCGCACCCATTGGACGAACAGAACCGCGAAGAACACCAGGCCGACGATGTCGCCGGAGCCCCACAACAGGCCGCCGGCGATGAACTGGTCGTGCAGTGGTGACGGCGGCCAGGAGCGTTCGAAACTCGTGTACCAGTCCTCGGCGATCAGCGTGTTCGCGGACATGATCGTGATGCCGAGGAACGCGTGGAACGGCAACGTGAGGAACGTCATGATGAGCCGGAACGGGTAGATCACCCGCCCGGGGACCGGATCGACGCCCAGCAGCGGCCAGAAGAACAGTGATCCGACCAGGATGAAGTGGAAGTGCAGCAGGTCGTGCAGCACGGTCGAGCGCAAGGTGGCGTCGTAGATCCCGCTGAAATAGAGCACCCAGGGGCTCAGGACGAACAGCGTGAAGCCGATCAGCGGGAAGCAGGCGACCTTCGCGAACCGGGAATGCAATACGGAGAGCAACCATTTCCGGGGCCGCTGGGGCAGCGTCCGGAGCGCCAGCGTGACCGGGGCGCCGAGCGCCATCATCAGCGGCGTCAGCATCGACAGGATCATGTGCTGGGCCATGTGCACGCTCAACAGGACCGTGTCATAGGTGCCTAGCGCCGATTGGGTGGCGATCACCGCACTGCCCAGCCCCAGTCCGACGAAGGCGACCGTGCGCCCCACCGGCCATTTGTCACCGCGTTTGCGGAGCTGGCGGACGCCGTACAGATAGAGCGCGCCGGTCGCGATGATCACGGCGAGTAACACCGGCTCGAAGGTCCAGGCCGTCAGCAGACGCAGTGGTGTGAACGGCGCGATCTGGTCACCGGGCGCGGCGTGGAGGGGAAGCACCTGTCCACAGTAGAAGCATCGTTGTGCGACATGCATGGGGGTGGTCGTAGTAGTTCGCAGATGGACCGACATAATGACGGCGTGGCCACTGCAACTGCGCTCCCAGCGTCTCGTGAACACGGACACCACGACCGTCCCAGCATGGTCAGTGTCGGCACGATCGTCTGGCTAGCGAGCGAACTGATGTTCTTCGCCGCTCTGTTCGCGGCGTACTTCACGATCCGGTCGGTGACGACCGCGACCGCGGCGCCCGGGACGGAGACGCTCTGGGACGCGTCGACGGAGATGCTGAACATCCCGTTCGCGCTGACCAACACGCTGATCCTGGTGCTCTCCTCGGTGACGTGCCAGTTCGGCGTCTTCGCGGCCGAGCACGGCCGGGTCGGCCGGGTCGGTTCCGCGGCGAACTTCCTCAAGTGGGGGATGCGTGAGTGGTTCATCCTCACGTACCTGATGGGCGCGGTCTTCATCGCCGGCCAGGTGACGGAGTACGCCACGCTGATCCACGAGGGCATCACGATCTCGTCCTCGCCGTACGGTTCGGTGTTCTACCTGACCACCGGATTCCACGGCCTGCACGTGACCGGCGGCCTGATCGCCTTCGTCTTCGTCCTGGCCAGGACCTACATGGCCCGCAAGTTCACCCACGAACAGGCCGTCTCGGCGATCGTCGTGTCGTACTACTGGCACTTCGTCGACGTGGTCTGGATCGCCCTGTTCGCGACCATCTACCTGCTCAAATGAGTGAGAAGAGAACCTCCTTGTCACCGGCGCGCTTTCTCTCCGCGCGACGACGGCACCGGTCCGCCGGCCTCGTCGTGCTCCTGTTCGGCCTCCTGGCAGTGGGCTCGGCGTACGCCGCGTTTGCCCCTGGCAGCGCGGTGGCCGACAACTCGGCCCAGTCCCAGCAGATCGAAGAGGGCAAGAAGCTCTTCGCGGTCGGCTGCTCCAGCTGTCACGGCCTGAACGCCGAAGGCAGCGGGAACGGCGAGGGCGACATGGCCGGCCCGTCGCTGATCGGTGTCGGCGCGGCCGCCGTCGACTTCCAGGTCGGTACCGGCCGGATGCCCGCGATGCAGCCGGGTGCCCAGGTCCCGCGCAAGACTCCGACCTACACGCCGGAGGAGATCGAGGCACTGGCCGCGTACGTCGCCTCGCTCGCCCCGGGCCCGGCGGTTCCGGCGACCGACTCGTACGACATCAGCAAGGTCACCGACGAGCAGGTCACCCGTGGTGGCGAGCTGTTCCGGACGAACTGCACGGCCTGCCACAACTTCGCCGGCAAAGGTGGCGCGCTGCCCAACGGCAAGTACGCGCCGTCGCTGATGAACGTCGACCCCAAGCACATCTACGAGGCGATGCTCACCGGTCCGCAGCAGATGCCGGTCTTCTCCGACCAGGTGATGCTGCCGGAGGACAAGCGCGACATCATCGCCTACCTGCACGCGCTGCAGGAGCAGAAGGACCCGGGCGGCTTCGGCCTCGGCCGGCTCGGCCCGGTCTCCGAGGGTCTGTGGGGCTGGCTGGTCGGTATCGGCCTGCTGGTCGCGGTGGCGGTCTGGATCGGCGCCAAGGGTGTGAAGGCCAAGGGCCACGGTGCACCCGGAGCCAAGGCTGAGGGGGCGAAGGCCGAATGAGTGACAAGAATCTGCCCGTGAAGGCGGACGACGAGCAGCACGGCGCGGTCGAGGTGGCCGAGCCGATCGCGGATCCGGGTCTGGAGCCGCACGAGTACCGGATCACCGATATCGACCCGAAGGCCGCCGACCGGGCGGAGCGTCAGGTCGCGACGATGTTCACGCTGGCCGGCCTGCTCTTCCTGGGCGCCTGCGTCGGGTACTTCGCGATCCCGCGGGACGCGATCCTCGAGTTCGGGCCGCTGACCGGCAACGCGAACAACATGACGCTGGGCCTGTGCCTGGGCCTCGGGCTGTTCCTGATCGGCGCCGGCGCGATCCAGTGGGCCAAGCAGCTGATGGTCGACACCGAGGTCATCGAGCTGCGGCACGACGCGAACTCCTCGCCGGAGCAGAAGGCCGACATCATCGAGGGCTTCAACGAGGGTGCGGCCGAGTCCGGCTTCGGCCGGCGCAAGCTGATCCGCCGGTCGCTGCTCGCCTCGATGGGTCTGCTCGGTCTGCCGGCCATCGTCCTGCTCCGTGACCTCGGTCCGCTGCCGGGCCGCAGCCTCTACAACACCATCTGGGCCAAGGGCGTCCGGGTCGTCAACGACGTCACCGACCGCCCGATCAAGCCGTCCGACCTGGTGGTCGGGCAGCTGGTCAACGCGCAGCCCGCGAACCTCACTCCGATCCAGGAGGAGAGCCCGGTCGAGTACCAGAACGCCAAGGCCAAGGCCGCGGTGATCGTGGTCCGGATCGAGCCCGCCAAGATCCGTACCAAGCCCGGTCGCGAGAACTGGGGGATCGACGGCATCCTGTGCTACTCCAAGATCTGCACCCACGTGGGCTGCCCGATCTCCCTGTACGAGCAGACCACGCACCACGTGCTCTGCCCGTGCCACCAGTCGACGTTCGACCTGGCCGACAGCGCGAAGGTGATCTTCGGGCCTGCGGCTCGGCCGCTGCCTCAGCTACCGTTGGCAGTGGACGCAGAGGGCTACCTGGTCGCGCAGAGCGGCTTCACCGAGCCGGTCGGCCCGAGCTTCTGGGAACGAGGGTGACACCAGTGTCTGATACCAAAGAGAAGGCTCCCGCGACGGCGGAGTTCCCGCCGCCGGTCAAGTGGCTCGACGACCGCCTCGGCGTCGGCAAGATCGGCCGGAAGAACCTGCGCAAGGTCTTCCCGGACCACTGGTCGTTCATGCTCGGCGAGATCGCGCTGTACAGCTTCATCATCCTGATCCTGACCGGCATCTTCCTGACCTTCTGGTTCAAGCCGTCGATGGCCGAGATCGAGTACCAGGGCTCGTACAGCCTGCTCAAGGGCCTGCACATGTCCGAGGCGTACGCCTCGACGCTGGACATCTCGTTCGACATCCGGGGCGGTCTGCTGATGCGGCAGATCCACCACTGGGCGGCCGTGCTGTTCATCGCCGCGATGATGGTGCACCTGCTCCGCACCTTCTTCACCGGCGCCTTCCGCAAGCCGCGGGAGCTGAACTGGGTGGTCGGCTTCGGGATGCTGTTCCTCGGCATCATCGAGGGCTTCATCGGCTACGGCCTCCCCGACGACCTGCTGTCCGGGACCGGGTTGCGCATCACCCAGGGCATGATCCAGGCCTCACCGGTGATCGGGACGTACCTGAGCTTCTTCATCTTCGGCGGCGAGTTCCCCGGCGACGACATGGTGTCGCGGTTCTTCACCGTGCACGTGCTGCTGATCCCGGGCCTGATCCTGGTGCTCGTCACCTTGCACCTGTTCCTGGTCGTGTACCACAAGCACACCCAGTACGCCGGTCCCGGGCGGACCGAGAAGAACGTCGTCGGCTACCCGCTGATGCCGGTCTACATGGCCAAGGCCGGTGGCTTCTTCTTCGTCGTGTTCGGCGTCACCGCCCTGATGGGCGCGCTGCTGCAGATCAACCCGGTCTGGCTGTACGGTCCGTACAACCCGGCCGAGGTGACGGCGGGTTCACAGCCGGACTGGTACATGGGCTGGCTGGAAGGCTCGGTCCGCATCATGCCGGGCTTCGAGTCCCATTTCTGGGGCGTCACGCTCAGCTGGAACCTGCTGATACCGGCGCTCCTGATACCACCCGCGTTCGTCACACTGGTCGCGCTGTATCCGTTCATCGAGAGCTGGATCACCGGCGACAAGCGGGAGCACCACATCCTGGACCGGCCGCGCAACGTGCCGACCCGGACCGGTATCGGTGCCGCCTTCATCACCTTCTACGGCCTGCTGTGGATCGGTGGCGGTAACGACCTGGTGGCCACCCACTTCGACGTCTCGCTGAACAAGGTGACCTGGTTCCTGCGGTTCGCGGTGTTCCTCGGTCCGGTGCTCGCCTTCTGGGTGACCCGGCGGATCGCGATCTCGCTGCAGCGCGCCGACGAGGAGCGGCTGCTGCACGGTCTGGAGTCGGGCATCATCGTCCGCTCCCCCGACGGCGGCTACTCCGAGCGGCACACGCCGATCTCGAACTACGAGGCCTACGAGCTCACCGCGCACGACCGCCTCGTCCCGTACGAGGTCGGTCCGGAGACCGACGACAACGGGGTTCGCGCCCCGCGCCGCGCACTGAACAAGCTCCGCGCGAAGCTGAGCCACTTCTACTACGCGGACGCGGTGCAGAAGCCGACCGCGGCGGAGATCGAGGACGCGCACTCGCACGGTCACGACGACGACGTGCACGAGCTGACCGACACGGAAGCCTTCCACGAGGTCACGCCGGACAAGCACTGAACTCAGTAGCTCGAGAAACGCCCTGGCTTCGGTCAGGGCGTTTTTCGTTGTGGTCTAACTGGTTGCGAGTCATTGCGGTGTGCCGAACTCTTCTTACATGCCGCCCCAAGTATCTCGACGACGTGCTCTCCAGCTGGCCGGTGCTGCGACTGCTGCCGGCCTGACATCCAGTACTGCGTCCTCCAGTACGGCGGCCGCCGCGGCCGCCGCGCCTGCCCAGGCGCAGGCTCAGGCTCAGGTGGCGGGTGTGCTCGGGGAACCGAGTATTCAGGAGGCGCTGCGCTGGTGGGCGCCTCAGCGGGGTGTGTGGACGCCGGTGGGGTGGAAGTCGCACCTGTTCCGGTTCGACATGTTCTACAACGGCACCATGGTGTGCCAGCCGGCGGTGGCGTTGCCGGTCGGTCATCCCAAGCCGTATCTGGACGTCTACAAGGGCAAGGACTTCCAGGTGACGCCCGTGATGCCGGATCGCGGGAAGATCCCGCCGATGCCGACCGGGCAGTACTACCTGTACAAGGGCGACTTCGGGGTCGGCATCCAGGGCTGGCAGCAGGACAAGCACACTCCAGTGCTGTGGACCGAGCACCGGCGGCAGGAGGGCGTCGTACTGCGTCAGTCGGTGTTTGCGCATCTGCGCGGTGCCCCTGACGTTCAGACCGCGCTGGAGCCGATCTACGCGTGGACGCGGTTCTCGATCGAGCAGGTGAGTGAGGTGCGGCCGCCTGCGTCGTTCACGTTCGTTCTGCGGCTCAGCAAGGCGTACATCAAGCACCGGATCGATCCGCCGCAGCAGCAGGACGCCTTCGTCACTATGGAGGTCATCCCGTCCGCAGCGCCGCTCGACACCAGTCTGCGGATCGAGCAGGTCTTCAACCCCGGACCGGAGCCGGTGCCCGCCAGGGTCTTCGACAGCGCCGGACTGGTCCGGATGGCAGTCAGTGTGCCGGGTGCGACCACGCTGACCGGGGCCAACGGGGTCTACGACCTCAAGGTGGTCATCCAGGCTCGCAAGGGCGCGTACGTCGACGTACTGGTGCCGATGCTCCCCCAGCCGCGCGCTGAGATCGACGCCGAGCTGGCACTCGGGTACGCCGGTGCTCTCGCACAGGCGGAGACGTACTGGGCGAAGAAGCCGGCCACCGCCGCGACCATCAGCACGCCGGAGCCCTACGTCGACCAGTTCTTCCGTCGCAGCGTGCAGCTGGCCGAGATCATCGGCGAGAAGAGCCCGGACACCGGCAAGCACACCTTCCTGTCCGGCTCCTACGGCTACGACATGCTGTGGAGTACGCCGACCTCGATGGTCAGCCACATGTTCCTGGACCTGCTCGGCTACCACGACGTGGTGGCGTCGCATCTGGAGCTGTATCTGGCGGTCCAGGACACGGTGGAGCCGCCAGGCGATGACTACCGGGAGTTCTCACATGAGGGCTTCTTCGCGACCCCGGCGCAGCTCCAGCCGTTCCACTGGCTCAGTGACCACGGCGCGATCCTGGAGGCGGCGGCCCGGCATGTACTGCTCAGCCGGGACCAGGCGTTCCTGAACCGCTGGCTGACGCCGATCGTCAAGGCCTGCGAGTTCATCCAGAGGGCCTGTCGGTACGAGGGACATGAGGCGGTGAAGGGGCTGATGCCGCCGGGCAAGGCGAACGACACCGCCCAGGTCCAGCAGGCGGTCTCGAGTCAGGCCTGGATCCACCGCGGTCTCCGGACTGCGGTCCAGCTGCTGCAGCAGATCTCGCACCCGCGGGCGACCGAGTTCGCACAGCTCGCCGACGCCTTCCGGACGACCTATGTGAACACGCTTCGTCAGGAGGCTGCGACCGCGCCGCGCTGGACCGATCCCAACGGCGTCAAGCAGCCGATCCTGCCCAGCAAGTTCTACGGCAACGAGAGCGCCTGGCCGGACCTGGAGGCGTTCGACGGTGGTGCGCTGATGTCGGTCTATGCCGATCTGCTGCCCGCCGACGATCCGCTGATGAAGTCGTTCGTCGACTTCTTCCGGGTCGGTCCCAATGTGGCCAACTTCGACCCCGCGCACCACACCGCGCTCGACCGGGTCGTGCTGGACCACGAGCAGAGCAGCGGTGAGCCCTGCTACAGCTGGAACCTCTTCCACAGCTGGCAGCTAGGCGATCGCGCGCACTTCCTCGAAGGGCTGTACGGCCTGCTCACCGGCGCGATCTCGCCGGACACGTTCATCTCCGGCGAGCACCGGCACGGCATGTACGGGACGCTCTTCACCCAGCCGCTGATCACTTGGGCGGCCCGGCACGCGGTCATCGACGACGCGGTGACCGCCGGCGAACTGCACCTGCTCCGGATCTGTCCGCTCGCCTGGATCTCGAAAGACTCCGAGACCGTGTTCGACAAGATGCCCACCCTGTTCGGGCCGATGTCGCTGCGCTTCCGGCTGTCCGCGGACGGCAAGACCCTCAACGTCACCCACTCGACCAGCTGGGCCCAGAACCCGGCCAAGATCACGGTCCATCGCCCACCGGTCCCCGGACTCGAGCGGCTGGTCGTCAACGGTACGGAGGTCAACTGATGATCGACGTGACCGGTGACGGCTGGGCCGACATGGTGATCCGCCGCGGCGGCCGGCTCTTCGTGTACCCGCACAACAGGCAGCCGGGGAGTAACCCCTGGACGACCTCCTACGACACCAACACGACGGAGTGGGACATCGTCCGGGTCATGTTCCTGGCCGACGCGACCGGCACCGGGAAGGCGGATCTGGTCACGATCCGCAACGACCAGACCCTGCACGTGTACCCACACAACGGGCTGACCGGGAACGCGGCCGGCTGGAAGCCGCCGTACGCGACCGGCCTCACCGGCTGGGATATCGCCGACTGGATCGGGATCGGTGACCTGACCGGCGACGGCAAACCGGACCTGGTGGCGCGCTTCCGCGACGGCAGTATGTGGACCTACCCGCACAACGGCAAAGCCGGTACGGCGGCCAACTGGACCGGACCGTTCAGTGTCGGAGTGAACTGGAACTCGGCCACCGCCCTGCTCGTCGGGGACGTGACCGGCGACGGACGGGCCGATCTGGTGGCCCGGGACGGCTCCGGGAACCTGACCATCCATGTGACCGCCACCGGCGCTCAGATCGGCGCAGGGAGCGGCTGGGGGCTGGCCAACGTGATGCTGCTGCAGGACGTGACCGGGGACGGGCGACTGGACATCACTGTCCGTGACAGCAGTGGCGCCGCGTGGGTGTATCCCCACAGCGGCGCCACTACCAGCAATCCGTGGACCGTGACTCGCTACTCCGCCGGCGGCGGCTGGCAGGACGCGAGTCTGATGGCCCTCTGACGTCAGCTCAGCGCCGAGCCCTGCTTGTACTTCTCGTAGGGCAGGTTCCAGTCGGTCCAGCCGTTGCCGGCCGTCATGTACCGCTTGGTGCCGGTGACGATCACGGGGTCGCCACGCAGGGTCTGGTTGAAGAACCACTGGCCGTTGGCCAGGCTCATGCCGACGCAGCCGTGGCTGACGTTGGCGCTGCCCTGGCTGCCGCTCGACCACGGGGCGCCGTGCATGAACTCGCCGGAGCTCGTCACGCGCTGGGCCCACTTCACGTCGTGGATGTCGTAGTACTCCGGGTCGCCGGGCTTGATGCCGACGGTCCGGGCGTCCATCCGCTTGGTGGCGAACTTCTCCATGATCACCTTCACCCCGCTGCGGGTGGTGAAACCGGACTTACCGGCGGTGATCGGGATGGTGCGGGCCAGCTTGCCGTTGATGGTGACCGTCATGGTGTGCTTCGGTACGTCGACCTTGCTGATCACCGACTTGCCGATCGCGAACTTGATCTCGCGGCTGGCGGCACCCCAGGTGCCGTTGCCGGCGTTCACCCCGGCGGTCTTGATCAGCACCGTGACCTTGGTGCCGGCCGGCCAGTAGGCCTTCGGCCGGTAGTTGACCTGCTTGCTGTTCACCCAGTGCCAGCTGCCTTCGACCGGCACCGACGTCTTGATCTCCAGCCGCTTCTCGACCGCGGCCCGGTCGGTGACCGGGTTGTTCCAGTAGATCTGGATCGGGAGCGCGACACCGACGGTCTCGCCGTTCAGCGGGACGACCGAGGCCTTCAGGTTCTTGGTCGCCTTCAGCGTGCTGAAGGTCGAGGAGATCGGCACACTCGCGCCGTCGGTGCCCTCCGCCGTACCGGTCACCGTGTACGTCGCTCCGGGCTTGACCCCGGGTCCTGCCGTCCACTGGGTCTTCTCGGCGTTCAGAGTGCCGTCGACCGTGTCACCGTCGTCGTCCTTGAGGGTGACCGACTTGATCGTGCCGGCCGAGGTGGTCACGGTCACCGGCTTGTCCGGCGCGACCCCCTTGGCGCCCTTGGCCGGGACCACCGCGACATTGGCGGCGGCCGGGTCGTCCGAGGGTGTCGTCGAAGCACCGGGGGTCGTGGACGCTCCCGCCGAACCGTTGCTCTGTGTGCTGCTCTGCGTGGCTCCCGGGCCGGCGTTGCCGCCGCCCTCGGTGTCGCTGCACGCGGTGCCGACCAGCAGCATCGCCGCGATTCCCACCACGGCCAGGCCGTGTTTCCTGCTCACCATTCCCCAGTTCTCCCCTGTATGCGTCAACCGCCGCCCAGCGTAGCCCGTCGTTCATCAGACGCACGAAAACGCCGTCCGGTTGGCCCGGACGGCGCCCTCGCAAAAACTACTCAGTATGAGGCATTCGACGACTAGTGGGCGTGATCCCCGCGGTAGTACTCGAAGATGAAGCCCGACAGCGTCACGATCCCGAGCGCGCAGCCGGCGATGAACAGCCACCAGCCGAAGACCAGGCCGAGCACGACCACCGACAGCGTGAGGGCGCAGAACAGCGGCCACCACGAGTGCGGCGGGAAGAAGCCGAGCTCGCCGGCGCCTTCCACGATCTCGGCTTCCTTGCGGTCCTCCGGACGGGCATCCATCCGGCGGGCGGTGATGCTGAGGTAGAACGCGATCAGCAGTGCCAGGAAGAACGTCATCACCAGTGCGGTGGTCCCGGTCGGGTCCTCCGACATCAGCCAGTAGATCGGCGTGACGACCAGTACGAACACGCTCAGGATCCCGAAGACCCAGGCCTCGACCTTCACGCGCCGTCCTTCCCTTCGTTCTTCGCTGCGTTCTCCTCGAGGAGGGCGACCCGGCCCTGGTCCTCGCCGGCGTCCAGGAGATTGTCAGCGGAGGCCCGGTTGGCCGGGTACTCCGCGAGCGCCAGCTCCGGGTGGTGCAGGTCGAACGCGGGGCTCTCGGACCGGATCCGCGGCAGCCTGTCGAAGTTGTGCCGCGGCGGCGGCGAACTGGTCGCCCACTCCAGCGACCGGCCCCAGCCCCACGGGTCGTCGACCTTGACCAGCGGCGCCTTGCGGGATTTGTAGACGTTGTAGAAGAACGGCAGCATCGACAGGCCGAGCACGAAGGCGCCGACGCTGGAGACCTCGTTCAGCGTGGTGAAGCCCTCGTTCGCGCCGTACGACGCGTAGCGCCGCGGCATCCCCTCGACACCCAGCCAGTGCTGCACCAGGAAGGTCGTGTGGAAGCCGATGAACAGCAGCCAGAAGTGCAGCTTGCCGAGGCGTTCGTCGAGCATCCGGCCGGTCATCTTCGGCCACCAGAAGTAGAACCCGGCGAACATCGCGAACACCACCGTGCCGAAGACGACGTAGTGGAAGTGCGCGACCACGAAGTACGAGTCGGACAGCTGGTAGTCCAGCGCCGGCGAGGCCAGGATGATGCCGGTCAGGCCGCCGAACAGGAAGGTCGTCAGGAAGCCGATCGACCAGAGCATCGGGGTCTCGAACGAGACCGATCCGCCCCAGATCGTGCCGATCCAGTTGAAGAACTTCACCCCGGTCGGAACCGCGATCAGGAACGTCATGAACGAGAAGAACGGTAGATTCACCGCGCCCGTGACAAACATGTGGTGCGCCCACACCGCCACCGACAGGATGCCGATCCCGAGCGTCGCGGCGACCAGGCCGATGTAGCCGAACAGCGGCTTGCGGCTGAAGACCGGGAGGATCTCGGTGATGATGCCGAAGAACGGCAACGCGATGATGTAGACCTCTGGATGCCCGAAGAACCAGAACAGATGTTGCCAGAGCAGTGGACCGCCGTTCCCGGCGTCGAAGACGTGAGCCCCCAAGGCTCGATCCGCCTCCAGCATCAGCAGCGCGCCGGCCAGGATCGGGAAGGCGATCAGCACCAGGATCGACGTCACCAGGATGTTCCAGGTGAACATCGACATCCGGAACATCGTCATACCGGGGGCGCGCATGGTGATGATCGTGGTGACGAAGTTGACCGCACCGAGGATCGTGCCCAGACCGGCCATCCACAGACCCATGATCCACAGGTCGCCACCGATGCCCGGCGAACGGACCGCGTTCGACAGCGGGGCGTAGGCGAACCAGCCGAAGTCGGCCGCACCGCCCGGGGTGAAGAACCCGCTGATCGTGATCAGGCCGCCGAACAGGAACAGCCAGAAGCTGAACATGTTGAGCCGCGGGAAGGCGACGTCAGGAGCGCCGATCTGGACCGGCATGATCACGTTCGCGAACCCGACGAACAGCGGGGTCGCGAACAGCAGCAGCATGATCGTGCCGTGCATCGTGAAGAGCTGGTTGTAGACCTCTTCGTTGACGATCTGCAGACCGGGCTTGGCCAGCTCGGCCCGGATCAGCAGCGCCATCACGCCGCCGATCAGGAAGAACGCGAACGACGTGATCAGGTACAGGTGACCGATCAGCTTGTGGTCGGTCGTGGTCATCCACTTGACCGCGATCTGGCCCTTGCTGCGCCGCCGCGGCAGCGCAGCACTGGTCCCGATGGCGCCGGAGCGCTCGGCGAAGTCGGTCATTTCCCGCCCTCCTGCTCACCGTGACCAGGAATGGTGGTCGCGTCCTTGCCGCCGACGGCGGCACCGGTCTGGCCACGGTCGGCCAGTTCCTTGAGGTGCTGGTCGTACTCGGCGCGGGTGACCACCTTGACGGAGAAGATCATCCGGCTGTGGTAGAGCCCGCAGAGCTCCGCGCACTTGCCGGCGAACGTCCCGGTCTTGGTCGGCGTGACCTCGAACTTGTTGGTCCGGCCCGGGATGACGTCGAGCTTGAAGTAGAACGACGGGATCCAGAACGAGTGGATGACGTCCGGCGAGGTCAGGTCGAAGTGCACCGACTCGTTCACCGGCAGCCACAGCTCCGCGGGCTTGTCCAGCGTGCCGGTCTCCCAGACGCCTTCCTGCCCGTTGACCTGCTCCTTGTAGTTGAAGGTCCACTGCCACTGCTGGCCGACCACGTTCACCGTGTGCTGGGGCGTGCCCGACATCTTGGTGATCTGGTTGCCGTGCTCGACGGTGTAGAAGAAGAGCACCCCGATGATCGCGAACGGGGCCAGCGTGTAGAGCACCTCGAGCGGCAGGTTGTACCGCACCTGCTTGGGTGCCTCGTCGTTCCGCTTGCGGTACCTCACCACGACGTACAGGATCAGGGCCCAGACCGCGACGCCGATGATCAGCGCTGCGATCCACGCGCCGATCCAGAGGCTGCGGACAGCCTCGGTCCGGTCCGAGGCGGCCTCGGGGAGACCGAGTCGTTTCCACTGCTCAGTGGTCTCCGACGAACAACCGGTCAGCAGCACGGTGCCGAACACCGTTGCCGCGGCGGCCAGCAGCCGTCGTTTCGCCGGACGTGTGGCGCGGGCAGTATCTGCCATGCGCTCCTCCACTCCGGACGTGCCGTTCGAACCCACGGGGCGCCTTTCCCTTCCCAAGTGAGACTGACGACCAAACACTACTGGACACCAAACGCCGTCCTGCGCATAGGTAGCCCTTAGCGTTTCCCCTGTGAATGAGCGTGCGTACCTCGACGCCGCATCGGCGGAGCCTCTGCATCCGGCCGCGCGGGAAATGTTGCTCTCGGCAGTGGATTCCGGGTGGGCCGATCCGGTCCGTCTGCACCACGAGGGCCGGACGGCCCGGCTGCTGCTGGACAACGCCCGGGCGGTGCTTGCCGAGGGCGTCGGAGTGCGCCCGGACGAGCTCTACCTGACCACCTCCGGTACGGCGGCCATCCACAGCGGACTGTCCGCCGTACTGGCTGCTCGGCGGCGGGTCGGGCGGACTGTGGTCCACAGTGCGGTGGAGCACTCCGCCGTACTGCACACCGCTGGTGAGGCCGGGCTGGAGATCGGTGTGGACATGCTGGGCCGGGTGGACCTGGAGGCGTTCACGGAGGCGGTGCGGCAGCCCGGAGTGGCGGTGGCGGTGCTGCAGTCGGCCAACCATGAGGTGGGGACGCGGCAGCCCGTTAGGGCCGCTGCGGAGGCGTGCGGCTCAGTGCCGCTCTTTGTTGACGCCGCTGCATCGGTTGGGCGGGAGGTTTTAGACGATGGCTGGTCGGTGCTGACGGCAAGCGCTCACAAGTGGGGTGGTCCGGCCGGGGTCGGGCTGCTGGCGGTACGGAAGGGCACCCGGATCGCGCCGGCCTGGCCGATGGACGAGCGGGAGGACGGCCTCTCCCCCGGGTTCCCTGACGTTCCCAATCTGCTGGCTGCCGCGGCTGCGCTCCAGGCCCGGCTGGCGGAGGCTACGGAGCTGGACCGGCAGCACCGGGCCTGGATCGCGGAGATCCGGCAGCGGGTGGCCGCGGACGTGACAGATGTCGAGGTGGTGGGTGATCCGGACGACCGCCTGCCACATGTGCTCACGTTCTCGTGTCTCTACGTGGACGGTGAGGCTCTGGTCACCGCACTGGACGCTGAGGGCTTCTCCGTGTCCAGCGGCTCCGCCTGTACGTCGAGTACGTTGCGACCGTCACATGTGTTGGCAGCGATGGGTGTGCTCACCCATGGCAATGTCCGGGTCTCACTGGCCCGGACGACGACGTACGGCGAGATCGACCGGTTCTGCAGGGTGCTGCCGGGGATCGTGGCGCGGATCCGGGCGGAGGTGGGGATGTGAACGTGGAGCTGGACTGCCGGGGGCTGCTCTGCCCACTCCCGGTGATCAAACTGGCCAAGGCGCTGCCGGCCGTGGCCGTGGGCGACACCGTCACCGTGCTGGCCGACGACCCCGCTGCGGCGACGGACATCCCGGCCTGGTGCCGGATGCGGTCGCAGGAGCTGGTGTCGGCGGCCGAAAATGCTTATGTGGTGCGGCGGGTCAGCTGACACACTCCGCCGGTGACCGACTTCTCTGACAAGCCGACGCTGACCGGCGACCTGGTGATTCTGCGGCAGGTGACCGAAGCCGACTACGAGGCGCTCGCCGTCGCGATGGACGACCCGGACGTGAGGCGATTCACCGGGAGTCACGGTGAGATCCCCGAGGAGAAGGCGCGGGAGTGGTACCGGACGCGGCAGGACCAGACCGACCGGCTGGACCTGGCGATCGTCGACAAGGCCTCGGGTGAGGTGGTCGGTGAGTCCGTGCTCAACGACTGGGACCCGGACAACAAGTCCTGCAACTTCCGGATCCTGATCGGTCCGGCCGGCCAGGGCCGCGGGTTGGGCACCGAGGCGACCCGCCTGACCGTCGGCTACGGGATCGAGCAGGTCGGACTGCATCGGATCAGCCTCGGGGTCTATGCGTTCAACCCGCGGGCCCAGCGCGCGTACGAGAAGGCCGGGTTCGTGGTCGAGGGCGTGTTCCGGGACGCGCTGCTGTGGGACGGCGAGTGGATCGACGAGGTCATGATGTCGGTGCTGGCGACGGACTGGATACAGTCCAAGGCGTGATCGACGCCTCACGCATCGCCGTACTGACCGGAGCAGGCATCTCTACCGCCTCCGGTATCCCCGACTTCCGGGGGCCGCAGGGGTTGTGGACGAAGAACCCGGCGGCGCAGGCGATGTTCGACATCGACGAGTACGTCGCTCGCCCCGAGGTGCGCGTGGAGGCGTGGAAGTTCCGGCTGGCCGCACCGGCGTGGACGGCCGAGCCGAACGCCGGCCACCTCGCACTGGTCGAGCTGGAGCGGCAGGGCCGGCTGACCGGGCTGGTCACGCAGAACATCGACGGGCTGCACCAGAAGGCTGGGTCGACGCCGGAGCTGGTTCACGAGCTGCACGGCACGGTCTGGTTCGTCGACTGTTTGCAGTGCGAGCGGCGGATCCCGATGGCCGACGTACTCCCCCGGCTGGACGCAGGTGACGAGGACCCCGCGTGTGAGATGTGTGGCGGCATTCTGAAGTCCGCCACGGTCTCGTTCGGCCAGTCGCTCGATGTGGCCGTCCTGGACGCAGCAGTCGCCGCGACGGAGGCCGCTGAGGTGTTCATCGCGATCGGCACCTCATTACAGGTCTACCCGGCCGCAGGACTGTGCGACATCGCCCTGCGAGCGGGCAAACCACTCATCATCCTCAACGCACAGGAGACCCCATACGACGAAGAGGCGACCACCGTGCTGCGCACTCCGATCGAGACGACACTCCCGGCGCTGTTCAGCTGAGCGAACCGCCCAGGTCTGCCCAGGTGGTCCACAGCGCGCCGAACATTGGTTGCCAGGCGGTGTGGAGCTTGCCGTTGGCATCGATTGTGAAGGTTGAACCTGCTCCGGTCAGACTGTCGATCACGCGGACGTCGGAGTGGGCCACCTGCTGGTCGTTGATCCAGCCGTGGTTCCAGTCGCCGCCAGGTGTCTTCTGCCACATCGTCCAGGCTCGGTTGTCGGAGCCGCGGACCGTGAGGGTGAGTCCGCCGAGGTTGTCGAGAGTGGCGCGCGGATTGCCTTGTGCGGTGATGCCGCTGAGCCGGACCGGCGGGGTGAACTTGGCACCACGGCTGGGCTGCCAGCTCGTGTAGACGCCGTTGTCGGTGCCGCGGTAGAAGAGGCTGAACGATCCGGTGTAACTCATCACCAGGTCCGGGTCCGAGCCGATCGAGCCCGGCAGGTCGAGCCAAGGCTGCACCCAGTCGCCGCCGACGCTCGACTGCCAACTGGTCCGCGGGACGTTGTCGGCGCCACGCACCACAGCAGTCAGGACGCCGTCCAGACTGACGTCGACAGCGGGCTTTCCGACCATGGCCTTCCCGCCCAGCGAAGCCATCCGCCAGCCGTCGCCGCTCTGCCAGAGCGTCTGCAGGAGACCGTCGGTGCCACGAACGAACAGACTGATCAGGCCGTCGTCGCCGACGATCGCCGTCGGGTCGCCGCCGACCGTGGCATCCAGCACCAGCTCCCATCCGCTCCACGCAGCACCCGGTGCGGTCTGCCGGCTGGTCCGGATCCGGTTGTCCGTCCCCCGCACGAACGCGGTCAGCCCGCCGTCGCGTCGTACGACGACCTCCGGCTTTCCGGCTGCCGCTACTGGCGGTAGGTCGACGAAGGCGTCCCACCTGCTCCCCGCGGTCTGCTGCCGCGCGGTCTGGACGGCGCCGGCGCGGCTGCGCTCATAGACGGACATGGTGCCGTCGTCATGCCGCACCACATCGGTCCCCCGGCTCACACCAGCCAGGTCGAGCAGGTCGTCGAGGGTGCCCGGGACGGCGTAGCGGAACGAGGTGTTGCCGTCGGCAAGGGCGGCGTACATGACCTCCCGCTGTGCCCGGTAGCCGACCAGGTCACCGGCTGCCTTGGCCTGCAGCGCACGCACCGCGGCGATGCCGGCGCGAGCTCTCTTCTCGGTGCGATCGAGCCACGGCCCGGAGTCGTCCTTGAACGACTGATTGTCGAGCTTGTCCCGCAACTCGGCCGGCGCTGCGCCCAGACGCTCGAGGAACCCAGTGAGCGCGGCGGCGGAAGCAGTCAGATCCCCGCCGCTCCGATAGGTCGTCATGAACGCCCGGACGAGCGGAGTGAGTGGTGCCGACGGGTCAGCGAGGACTGCCGGTCCGGTGTGCACCTCGGCGTACCGGCGGAGTGAGTCAGCCGCCGGACCACCGAGCTCGGTGATCATCCGAGACCACGCCTCCTGCGGCTGGTACGCAGTGGGGTTCCAGGCGTACTCCGCCGCCGTACCGAGTGCGATCAGCGATGGCTCTGCCTCCTGCATCTCGTTGATCATGAAGGCGGTCGCGTACTGCGGCAGTCCGGCGTCCCGGCCGACCAGCGGGCCGAGGTGCTGTGACATCGGGGCGAAGTCGTTCACCGGGTAGTTGTCGAAGATCAGCAGCTTCCGGCCACCGAACGCGGCCGACGCCCGTGCTGCGTCCGTCGTGGTGATCTGCGGCGACACCACCTCCGGGCCGGTCCAGAAGATGTCCACCTCGGCCGGGATCAGAGCGCTGAAGCGAGTCCGGTACGGCGACTCGTCGTTCCCCCAGTACTCGCTGGGGACTGTGACGAGGCGGGCGCCGGGATGCGTTCTGACGAACCGGTTGTAGACGTCGTTCACCACATGCGCCTGGGCGGCGGCCAGCGGGCTGGCGTCGGAGCCGAAGGTGTCGTGGTCCAACTGGCAGCGGAAGATGCCGTTGACGTCGTCCCAGCCGACGGAGAAGATCCGCTCACCCAGGTCCCAGAGCTGCTGGTACCGGGCGATCAGCGCGTCCTTGTCGGCCGGCTTCGCGTGGCAGATCACGTCTTCCGGGCCACCGGCGTTCGCCTCCGGGTTGACCCGGTAGATGAACTCCACGTGGTTCGCCTTGGCGCGCTGGATCGCCTCTCGCATCCGGTCCAGGGGCTCACCGGTGTAGAGCTGCCGCCAGGCGGACCCGGCGGTGTGGGGGTCGCCGCTGACCGTGTACTGGAAGGCATTCAGCCGGTGGCGTCCCATGAAGTCGAGGTGGTTCAGCAGGTCGGCCTGTCGCCAGGGCTGACCGTAGAAGGACTCCATCCCACCGCGCAGTGCGAACGCGGGCTCATCAACGACCGCCACACTGGGCGCAGCGCCGGACCGGGTCAGCTGGGCCAGCGTTTGCTCGCCGTAGAAAGTGCCGGCCGAGTCACGGCCGACCAGGACCGCCAGGGGCTCGCCTTGGTAGGAGCCGATGCCGAGAACATAGCCACCGGGCTTCAGAGTGGCAGCGGATGGCAGAGACCAGGCGGACAGGGCAGCGGCGGCGCGCGTGCTCGCCGTACCGGTCTCTTTGAGGACTGTGGGGACTGAGCGCAGGTCGGCGCCGAGTCGGCGGATCGACTGCGGGGCCGGGCTCAGCGCGGGCAAGTCATCGGCCGTGGCGGCCGGAGCGGTAGTCGTCAGCGCGCCGATGGCGAGCGCGGCAACCAGTAACCAGCGGATGGTCATGAGCGGACATCCCTTCGAGGCGGTGGGGACGACCTCAGAAAATACTGGTCTAGTCCATTTGGCAACCCTTTCGATCAGGGCTGTCGTTTTGTGACGTTCGAAGCCTTCCGTGGCTCTGGAGCGCGGGCTAGCGTCCCCGAAGACCGGCACGGGAGGGGACAGCGATGCGTGGGTTCAGGCGTTGGACAGCAGGGGTAGCGGCCGCAGCGATGGTGGTCCTGGGGCTGGGGGCTCCGGCGCAGGCACAGGTATCAGCAGAGCGTTTGATCACGCTCGCCGGCTCACTGCAGAGTGAGCTGGGCTGTCCGGGCGACTGGGACCCCGCCTGTACGGCGAGCAGTCTCGGTACGGCGGCGCCGTACACGAAGGTGTTCGACGTACCGGCCGGGTCCTACGAGTACAAGGTCACCGTCAACGGCGGGTGGGACGAGAACTACGGCGCCGGTGGGGTCCTGAACGGGCCGAACATCCCGCTGCGGATCGAGGGTCCGGCGAAGCTGTCGTTCAGCTACGACGACAAGACGCATGTGGTGTCGGTGCGGCCGGTGGACGTGGCTGGGCCGACTGTGACGGCAGCCGACAGAGCGCTGGCCACACCGAGCCTGCGGCAGGACCTGACCAAGGAGCGGTTCTACTTCCTGATGGCGGACCGGTTCGCCAACGGGGACCCGAGCAACGACGCCGGTGGTCTGACCGGTGACCGGCTGCAGACCGGGCTGGACCCGACCGACAAGGGCTTCTACCACGGTGGTGACCTGACCGGCGTCATCCAGAAGCTCGACTACATCAAGGCACTCGGTACGACGTCCATCTGGCTCACGCCGTCGTTCAAGAACCGGCCGGTGCAGGGCGCCGGTGCTGATGTCAGTGCGGGCTACCACGGCTACTGGATCACCGACTTCACCCAGATCGACCCGCACCTGGGCACCAACGCGGACATGAAGCGGCTGATCGACCTGGCGCACGGCAAGGGGATGAAGGTCTTCTTCGACATCATCACCAATCACACCGCCGACGTGATCGCCTACCAGTCGGGGCAGTACGGCTACATCCCGAAGTCGACGGCGCCGTACAAGGACGCGTCCGGGAACGTCTTCGACGACAAGACCTATGCCGGTGGGGACACCTTCCCGGCCCTGGATCGCAACACCTCGTTCCCGAACGTGCCGGTCTTCAAGACGCCGGCCGACGAGACCGTGAAGGTCCCGGCCTGGCTGAACGACCCCACGCTCTACCACAACCGCGGTGACTCGACCTTCGCCGGCGAATCGGCCGAGTACGGCGACTTCGTCGGGCTGGACGACCTGTTCACCGAGCAGCCGCGGGTGCGGGACGGGATGATCGACGTCTACAAGACCTGGGCCGAGCTGGGGATCGACGGCTTCCGGATCGACACCGTCAAGCACGTCAACCTCGAGTTCTGGCAGAAGTTCTCGCCGGCCGTTCTGGATGCCGCGCGTAAGGCCGGGTCGAAGAAGTTCTTCATGTTCGGTGAGGTGTACGACGCCGATCCGAAGTTCATGTCGACCTACACGACCGCCGGCGCGCTGCAGGCGACGCTGGACTTCGGGTTCCAGCAGAACGCGGTGACGTTCGCCAAGGGCGACCCGGCGACCAAGCTGCGGGACTTCTACGCAGGTGACGACTACTACACCGATGCGGACTCGAACGCGTACCAGCTGCCCACGTTCCTCGGGAACCACGACATGGGCCGGGTGGGCACGTTCCTCAAGCAGGGCGGTGCCAACGGGCCGGAGCTGCTCGCCCGCGACAAGCTGGCGCATTCACTCATGTACCTGACGCGCGGCCAGCCGGTCGTGTACTACGGCGACGAGCAGGGCTTCACCGGTCCGGGTGGTGACAAGGACGCGCGGCAGGACATGTTCGCGACCAAGACCACGGACTACGCCGACGACGAGGTGGTCGACGGGTCCGGTACGACGACGATCGGCAGCAAGGACCGGTACGACGTCAACGCGCCCATGTACAAGCACATCGCAGCGCTGGCCAAGCTCCGGTCGCAGTACCCAGCGCTGGCCGACGGGCGGCAGGTACACCGGTACTCGTCGAACTCCGGTGGGCTCTACGCGTTCAGCCGGGTCGGTGCGGACAACCGCGAGTACCTGGTGGTCGCCAACAACTCGACCACGGCGAAGTCCGCGACCATGCCGACGTACGGGCCGAACACGTGGCTCAAGCCGGTCTATGGCGGCTCGCGGCCGGTCCGGACGGACCGAGAGGGTCGGGTGCTGCTCAGCCAGCCGCCTCTGTCGGTCACTGTGTACGAAGCTGTCAGCAAGGTGCCTGCGCCTTCCAAAGCACCTGCGGTCTACCTGTCAGCGCCTGAGCCAGGTGGCGTGGTCGGTGGGCGTGCTGAGATCAGTGCGGCCGTTCCGGCGAACACACCGGTCACGGTGACCTTCGGCTACCGCCCAGTGGGTACGTCGGCCTGGCAGCGGCTCGGCTCCGACGACAACGCGCCGTACCGGGTGTTCCAGGATGTCAGCGGAGTGCCGAAGGGGACGCTGCTCGAGTACCGGTCTGTACTGCGGGACTCGGCGGGGCGCTACTCGGTGTCGGGCTCGTACGGCGTGGTCGGCGACGCACCGAAGCCGGGTGGCGGCGGCGAGACCGGACCGGTCGTTCAGCCGGCCAACGTGAGCGTGCCTGGTGATCACAACAGCGAGATGGGCTGCCCGGCGGACTGGTCGCCGGACTGCGACCAGGCGCAGCTGGTGCTCGACCCGAAGGACAAGGTGTGGAAGGGCACGTACACGATCCCGGCCGGTGAGCACGCGTACAAGGCGGCGCTGAACAAGAACTGGGATGTGAACTACGGGGCCGGGGGCAACCAGAACGGCGCCAACATCTCCTACACGGCACCGGCCGGGCCGATGACGTTCTACTACGAGCAGGGACGGCACTTCGCCACCTCCACTGCGGAGGGGCCGATCATCACGGTGCCTGGTTCGTTCCAGTCCGAGCTGGGGTGTCCGGCGGACTGGGATCCGTCCTGCATGCGACCCTGGCTGACGGACGCCGACGGCGACGGTACCTACACCTGGTCGACGAGTGAGATCGGAGCGGGCAGCTATGAGGCCAAGGTCGCACACAACCTGTCGTGGGACGAGAGCTACCCGGCACAGAACGTACCGATCACTGTGCCCGGTGACGGGCTCGTCGTCACGTTCTCGTACGTGCTCGCGACCCACGCGCTCACTGTGACGACCGCCAAGCCCGGTGCGCAGCCGGACCTGAGTCAGGCCAAGGCCTACTGGCTGTCCCGCGACACCCTCGCCGTACCGGCGGTTGCACATCCGGAGCGGTCGCGCTGGCGGCTGCACTGGTCGGCAACGGGCGGACTGAAGGTCGACGCGGACGACATCGGCGGCACGTCGGTGGGGCTGCGCTACGACCCGCGTGAGGTCCGGCCGGGCTACACGACACTGCGGCTCGACCAGGCCGACGTACGGAAGATTTTGACCGGACAGCTCGGACTGGCCCAGTACGACGATGCCGGCCGGCTGCTGGATGCGACCGGCGTACAGATCCCTGGTGTGCTCGACGATGTGTACGGTTCGGCCACCCAGCGGAGCTATGGGGTGAGCTGGAGCGGCGGCACTCCTACCTTCACTCTGTGGGCACCCACCGCGCAGAACGTCGCTCTGCTGGTCGGTGCGCAGCGGCTGCCGATGCAGCGCCACGAGGACGGCTCCTGGTCAGTCAAGGGCGTCAGGTCGTTCAAGAACGCGTCGTACCGGTATGAGGTGCAGGTGTATGCGCCGAGCACCGGCAAGGTGGAGACGAACGTCGTCACCGATCCGTACTCGGCCGCACTGACCACGGACTCGGCGTACTCGGTCGCAGTGGACCTGGACGACCCAGCGGGCAAGCCGGCGCTGTGGTCGAACACTGCAGCGCCCAAGCTGGCTCAGTCCGTCGACTCGACCATCTATGAGCTCCATGTGCGCGACTTCTCGATCGGCGACCCGACAGTGCCGGCTGCGCACCGCGGGACCTACTTGGCCTTCGCGGACAATGGCAACGGCACTAAGCATCTCAGGAAGCTTGCGGATGCTGGGCTGAACACCGTCCACTTGCTACCGACGTTCGACATCGCGTCGATCCCGGAGACCGGTCAGCAGACACCCGCCTGCGATCTCAAGTCGTTCCCGGCGGACTCCGAGCAGCAGCAGGCGTGCGTGAGTGCGGTCGCTGCGAAGGACGGCTTCAACTGGGGCTACGACCCCTTCCACTGGCTGGCGCCGGAGGGCTCTTACGCGACACAGAAGGACGGTCTCGCGAGAGTCGCCGAGTTCCGCACCATGGTCGGCGGACTGCACCGCTCCGGGCTACGCGTCGTACTGGACCAGGTCTTCAACCACACACCTGCAGCTGGGCAGGCGCCGACGTCCGTGCTGGACAAGGTCGTGCCCGGGTACTACCAGCGGCTGAACGCGACCGGGAAGGTCGAGACCTCGACCTGCTGCAGCAACATCGCCACCGAGCACGCCATGGCCGAGAAGATCATGGTGGACGGCACTGTGAGCTGGGCGCGCAACTACCGCGTCGACGGGTTCCGCTTCGACCTGATGGGGCACCACACCAAGGCGAACATGCTCAAGGTGCGGGCCGCACTCGACAAGCTGACCCTGACCAAGGACGGTGTCGACGGCAAGGGCGTCTACCTGTACGGCGAGGGCTGGAACTTCGGTGAGGTCGCCAACGACGCCCTGTTCGTGCAGGCGCGCCAGGGCAATCTCGGTGGCACCGGAATCGGTACCTTCTCCGACCGGCTGCGTGACGCGGTCCGGGGCGGCGGTCCGTTCGACGACAACCCGCGGGTGCAGGGCTTCGGCTCCGGAGCGGCCAGTGACCCGAACGGCGACCCGATCAACGGCTCAGCGGCGGACCGGGCCAAGCGTCTTGCGCACGACACCGATCTGATCCAGCTGGGGCTGGCCGGCAACCTGCGGTCGTTCAGCTTCCACTCTGCCGAGACGGGTGCGACGGTGCGCGGCGATGCGGTCGACTACAACGGCTCCCCCGCCGGGTACGCCGACCAGCCGGATGAGGTGGTCACGTACGTCGACGCACACGACAACGAGACGCTCTGGGACACGCTGACCTACAAGCTGCCAACGGACCTGCCGATGGCGGACCGGGTCCGGATGAACACACTGTCGCTGGCGACGACCGCACTCGCGCAGACGCCGTCGTTCTGGCACGCCGGAGCAGACCTGTTGCGCAGCAAGTCGCTGGACCGGAACTCGTACGACTCCGGTGACTGGTTCAACACCCTGGACTGGACGGGGGCCGACAACGGCTTCGGGCACGGTCTACCGCCGAAGACGGACAATGAGGAGAAGTGGCCGTACATCAAGCCGCTGCTCGGCAATCCGGCGTTGAAGCCCAGCGCTACCGACGTACAGACTGCTTCCGCGGCTGCTGCTGACCTGCTGAAGCTGCGCTTCTCCACACCGCTGTTCCGGCTCGGTTCGGCAGACCTGATCAAGGCCAAGCTGAGCTATCCGCTGAGTGGCTCGACGCCTGGTGTTGTCACGATGCGCATCGACGACACTGTCGGTCCGAACGTCGACCCGGCGCTCAAAGGCGTGCTGGTCGTCTTCAACAGCACCGGGTCGACAGTGACGCAGACGGTGCCCGGACTGGCCGGGCAGTCGGCGGCGTTGTCGCCGGTGCAGGCGAACGGCTCGGATCCGGTGGTGAAGCAGACGACCTGGACCGCCGCATCCGGCACGATCCAGGTGCCGGCGCGGACGGTCGCCGTACTGGAGGTTAGGTAGTCGGAATTCGAACCAGCACCGACGCGGGATCGACCTCGGCGATGAGAACACGGCCGGGGTCGATCGTGTCGCCGTCCAGTTCCCGGCGGGCCGGCGCGCGGGTCTCGATCGTGATCCGGCGGCCGGTGAACCGCTCGAGATGGCGTTCCCGCCAACGCTTCACGACCAGACCGAGGACGAGCCGCGGCCAGTGGCTGACCCGGCGCGGAGCCAGTACGACGACGTCGATGATGCCGTCATCCGCGCGGGCATCGGGTAGCAGCGGAATGTTCGCCTGGAGTGTGCCGACGTTGCCGATCACCACCGTGCGCGCCCGGCGCCGGATCGGCGGCCGGTCGTCGATCGTGAGCTCAACCCGGATGACCGGATGATTGAGGTGCTTGAGGGTCGACAGCACGTACGCCGCCCAGCCGACGCGCTTCTTCAGTTCGTCCGGTGCATCGTCGATGATCGCGGCGTCCAGCCCGACCCCGGCCATCACCAGGAACCGGTCGTCCGGTAGGTCGCCGGAGATCCGGACGCTGTCGATGCGCTGTTCGGTGCCGTCCAGTACTTCGTCGAGCGCCGTCTGCAGGTCGAGCGAGATGCCGAGGTTGCGGGCGAGCAGATTGCCGGTACCGGCGGGCAGGACGGCCACCGGAATGTCGCTCGCGGCGAGCTCGGCGCAAACCACTCGGACGGTGCCGTCACCGCCGGCCACCAGCACCAGATCGACGGCGGCCGCGATCGCCTGCTGGGCCATCGCCGCGCCGGCGTCGTCGGCAGTGGTCTCGAACCAGGAGATCTTCTCGACGCCCCGCGCCTCGAGGGCATCGGTGACGGTCCGGCGGAACGTTGCGAGGTCGACCTGCTTGATCGGATTGACGATCACGGCCGTGTGCGAAGAACTCAAATGCTTTTTGTCCGTCCGGGAAGATAGCGTGCCTGGGGTGAGCAGCCTTCCACGCAGTACCCCAGACGACCAGGGTCTATCCGCCGCCGCGATCGACGCGTTCGTCGCCGCGCTGGATACGTCCGAGCAGGAATTCCAGACCGTGATGCTGCTGCGGCACGGGCACGTCGTGCTGGAGGCGGAGTGGACGCCGTACCGGCGGTCCGACCTGCATCTGCTCTACTCGGTCTCGAAGAGCTTCACCTCGACGGCGATCGGGCTGGCCGTCGACGCCGGGCTGTTGTCGATCGACGACAAGATGGTCTCGTTCTTCGGGCCTGAGGACCTGCCGGAGACGATCAGCGACAACCTGGCCGCGATGTCCGTGCGGCATCTGCTGACGATGAGCACGGGACATTCCGAGGACACGGTCCAGCGGATGAGCCGGGGCGAGCGGATGACGCAGGCGTTCCTCGGTCTTGAGGTGGAGAACGAGCCGGGTGCTCCGTTCGTCTACAACAGCGGCGCGACGTACATGCTGTCGGCCATTCTGCAACGGCTCACCGGGGAGACCCTGCTGGAGTTTCTGCAGTCCCGGCTGTTCGCGCCGCTGGGGATCACGGAGGCGACCTGGGGATCGTCGAAGGAGGGCATCAGCTTCGGCGGCTGGGGGCTGAGTCTGAGCACCGAGTCGATGGCGAAGTTCGGGCAGCTCGTGCTTCAGCGTGGGGTCTGGGAGGGCGAGCAGCTCGTTCCCGCCGAGTGGTTCGAGGCGGCCACCTCCAAGCAGGTATCCAACGAGAGTGAGACCAACCCCGACTGGCGGCAGGGGTACGGCTTCCAGTTCTGGCGCGGCCGGAACAACACCTATCGCGCGGACGGAGCCTTCGGTCAGTTCATCGTCGCCATCCCCGATCACGACGCGGTGCTGATCGTGACCAGTGCTACCTCCACCATGCAGGCGGAGCTGGATCTCGTCTGGGATCACCTGCTGCCTGCTCTCGAGGGCAAGGAGGTGCCGCTCGTGCCGCGGCCTGAGGTACTGGAGATTCCGGCTCCGACCGGCCCGGCGCCGCAGGGTGGCGACGGGCAGACCTACACCTTCGGGGAGAATCCGGGACTCTTGCAGTCGGTCCGCTGGGACGCGGACGGGAGTGCCTACCTCACCTTCTTCGAGTACGGGCAGGCGACGGCCGAGGGCAAGGGTTACGTCTTCGCGGCGGGCGATTGGCGCGAGCATCCGGGACCGGCGTCCAACGACCGGGTGGTCACCCACGCCTACGGTGACGGCGATGCGCTGGTGGCGACGGCCCGCTGGCTCTCCGGACCGCATGCCGCCGAGTTCCGCTGTCGGATCGCCGACGGGCGGATGACTGTCGACGGCCGGCTGAACGTGTCGTTCGAGCCGACGGAGTTCACTGTCACGTCCGAGTGAGGGCCACGGGCAACGGGTGCTGACCTGATCGGGCACCGCGGCCGCGCCGAACATGCACGATCAGGTCGATCCCCGCCGGGGGTGGGCTTCGGCTGTCTAGCGTTACCGGCAGCCAAAGTCATCACCACCTGAGGGGACCTCCATGCGCTCCACCCTGTCGTTGCTCGCGGCAACGGGCCTGCTCGCGACCGGCCTCGCCGCCGCCGTACCCGCCCAGGCCGCTGCACCCGTCGCCGCGAAGGCGGTGGCGTTGCCGACCTGCTACCCGGCGGTGCCGGCGCGGCTCGTCATGAACAACCGTCAGACCCACTACACGATCGGCTACGGGAAGGGCTGCCCGGCGACCCTGTACAACGCCGACTGGCACGGCCGCCAGAAGGGCGACCCGGACAACATCCTGATCGAGTTCGTCAACGGGAGCAAGCAGTCCAAGTTCACGCTGTACTCGGAGGTCTCGCCGGTCGGCGTCGTGACCTTCACCGGTGACGAGGACGGTGAGGACAGCGAGGGCAACGCGGTCGCGACCCTGGCATCGTTCAACCGGATGAACAAGTACGTCTCGGCCGTCGACCTGACAGTCAGCAAATCGCGCGGCACCTACACGCTGAACACCGCGGCCGGCAACTACCGTCCGGCGATCAACAAGTTCGTCCCGTGGGGCGGCAAGGAGATCGTCCTGCAGTACAAGCAGGCCGGCACCTCCACCTGGAAGCAGCTCACCAAGGTGAAGGCCAACTCGAACGGCAAGGCCAGCTACAAGTGGGCCTCGGCCGCCACCTTCAGCTTCCGCGCCTACATCGCCGGCAACAGCGTCGTCTGGGACGACTACTCCCCCGTCCGCTGATCTAGGCTCGTCGGTATGACGACCGCCGAGGAACAGCGTCTGCTCGCCCGGATCGACGAGGACCTGCTGCTCAGGGTCTGTACGGCGTTGGTCCGGGCGACCGGCCAGAACCCGCCCGGCGAGGAGGCCGCGACCGTCGCCGTGCTCGACGCGGTCGGCCGCGAGCTCGGGCTGACCGTGACGACCACGACGGTCGAGCCCGGGCGGGACAACATCAGCCTGACCGTCGGCAACGGCACCGGCCCGGGACTGCTTCTGCTCGGCCACACTGACGTCGTACCGGTCGGTGCCGGTTGGACCACTGATCCGTACGGCGCCGAGATCCGCGACGGCCGGATCTACGGACGGGGCGCCACCGACATGAAGGGCGGGCTGGCTGCCGCGGTGGCCGCACTCGCCGCGTTGCGCGAGGTCGAGCTGAGCGGCCCGGTCGAGCTGGCGGCCTTGATCGACGAAGAGGAGACGGGCAAGGGGATCCGGGCCTTCGTCCAGGACTCACCCCGGGCGTACGTCGGCTGTATCACCGCCGAACCTACCGATCTGCAGACGATCATCGCGGCGCGGGGTGACTCCTATCTGCGGGTCGCCGTGCACGGGCGCGCGGTCCACGCCAGCAACGCGGAGGCCGGTGCCAACGCGATCTACGGCGCGACCGCGATCATCGCCGAGATCGAGCGCCTCCATGCCGAGCTGGCCACGAATCAGCACCCGCTGCTCGGACCGGCGACCTGGAGCGTCGGCCAGATCAACGGCGGGACCGGTGGTTCGATCGTGCCGGCCGAGTGCGTCGTGATCGCCGACCGCCGGCTGCTGCCGGGTGAGTCGCCCGCGGCCGTTCTCGAGAATCTGCGCGACCGTGTCGCCGCCCTGCACCTGGAGGACCGCGGACTGACGATCGACCTCGACATGCCGATGGAGATGCCGCCCTTCGAGACGCCGGCCGACGCCGAGCTGGTGGGAATCACCGAGGCTGCTCGCCGCGACGCGGGTGGTCCGGACGTTCCGCTGGCCGGGTGGGCCGCAGCCTGCGACGGCGGGTACGTCGATCGCGACCTCGGCATCCCTGTCGTCGTCCTCGGCCCGGGTTCCGTGGCGCATCAGGCGCACCGGGCCGACGAGTCCGTCCCGATCGCCGAGCTCGCGATCGCCGCCCGGGCCTACCTATTGGCCGCTGTCCGGCTGCTGGGCTGATCCGGACACCGCGGGTGAGGCTGCTCACACTGCCAGTAATTCATCACGTATTGAATTCCTGGTCCCGCTGCCGTTAACCTCCTGGTAAGGCTCGGGAAGGGGCGGACATGACCGACTGGGTGATCGAACTGGGGCAGATTGACGCCGGCGCCTTGGAATCGGCCGGCGGCAAGGCGGTCAATCTCGGGATTCTGCTCAGGGCAGGGTTCCCGGTGCCGGGCGGCTTCTGCGTGACGACACCGGCGTACCGGCAGGTCGCTCGGGCCGACGGTGACGCCGCATCGAGGCGGGAGACGATCCTCGCGACCGAGGTGCCCGCCGATATCGAGCTGGCCATCCGCGCGGCCTACGCGGAGCTGGGGACCGACATTCCGGTGGCCGTGCGCTCGTCGGCGACCGCCGAGGACCTGGGCTTCGCGAGTTTCGCCGGGCAGCAGGACACCTACCTCGATGTGGTCGGGGCCGACGCCGTACTGGACGCCGTACGGCGTTGCTGGGCGTCGCTGTGGACCGATCGGGCCTGGAGTTATCGCGAGACCAACGAGGTCGACCAGGACACGGTCGCCCTCGCCGTCGTCGTGCAGCGGATGGTCGACGCCAAGGCCGCCGGGGTGTTGTTCACGGCGAACCCGCTCACCGGTCGGCGCAACGAGGCCGTCATCGACGCCGCGCCCGGGCTCGGGGAGGCGGTCGTGTCCGGGTCGGTGAACCCGGACCACTTCGTCGTCGACACCGCCACCGGCGCGATCCACGAGCGGACACTCGTCCACGACTGCCTGACCGACGAGCAGGTGCGCGCCCTCGCAACGCTCGGCGGGCAGGTGCAGGAGCACTACGGCACGCCGCAGGACACCGAGTGGGCATTAGATGCCGAGGGCAAGCTTTGGCTGACACAGGCGCGCCCGATCACCACGCTCTACCCGATTCCGCCGCAGCGGATGGACGGATCGACCCCGCGGATCTACCTGTGCGCCAGCCTCACCCAGGGGCTGGTCCGGCCGATCACGCCGATGGGGCTGGCCGGGTTCCGGTTGATCGCGACGTCGGTCGCCGAGCTCGTCGGTGCCCGGGTCGACGAGCCGCTCGACGGACCGACGGCGTACACGGAAGCCGGGCAACGCTTCTTCGTCGACCTCACCCCGGCCGTGCGCAGTACGGTCGGCCGCGCGCTCGTACCGCGGGTGTTCGGCGTGATGGAGGCCCGGTCGGCCGCAGTACTGCGCCATGTCTTCGACGATCCGCGGTTCGCCGTACTGACGTCGTCGCGGCGGGAGGCCGGCGGCCGGCTCGCACGAGTGGTGCTTCGGAGGGGTGTACCACTCCGCGTGCTGGCCGCCGTCCTGACCCCGCGTCTCGCCCACTTGCAGGTACGCCGGACCTCCCGGCGACTGGATTCGTTGCTGGCAGCCGCTTCGCGCTCCGCGACCGGGCGGCTGGACTTCGTCGAGCGGATGCTCCGGACCGAAGTCATCCCGTTGATGCCGCGACTGCTGCCCGCGCCCGCCGCGGGGTTCCTGATGCTGGGCCTGGCCCAGAAGGTGCTCGGCATGGCGGTCCAGCCGGGTGAGCTGCAGACCGTCCTGCGCGGGTTGCCGCACAACGTGACGACCGAGATGGACCTCGAACTGTGGTCGCTGGCGCAGCGGATCCGTGTCGACGAGGCGTCGGCCGAGGCCTTCGAGGAGCCGGCCGAGGTCGTTGCCGAGCGCTACCGATCCGGCGGGCTGCCGAAGATCGCGCAGGACGGACTGGCTGATTTCCTCGGCGTCTACGGTCATCGAGCCGTGGCGGAGATCGACCTCGGCCTGCCGCGCTGGTCGGAGAACCCGGCGCACCTGATCGGCGTACTGGCCAACTACCTGCGGCTCACCGATCCGGCACTGGCCCCCGATCTCCAGTTCAAGGCCGGTTCGGCGGCAGCCGCGGCGAAGATCGCCGAGCTCGCGTTGCGGGTCAGCCCGCTGCGCGGCCGGATCGTCCGGTTCGCCCTCGGCCGGACCCGCGAACTCGCCGGTCTGCGCGAGGCCCCGAAGTACCTGCTGGTCCGCATCCTTGCCGCGGCCCGCCGCGAGCTCCGCCAGGTCGGCGCCGAGCTGGTCGAGGCCGGCCGCCTCGACTCCCCCACCGATGTCTTCTTCCTCGACCTGCGCGAACTCCGGTCGCCGGGCGACCTGCGCGCGATCGTCACCGAGCGCCGGGCGGCTTACAACCAGGAGCTGCGCCGCCGCCGGGTGCCGCGCCTGATCCAGTCCGACGGCGTGGAGCCCGAGACGCTGGCGATCCCCGCGGCCGTCGACGGTGCACTGCTCGGCAGCCCGGCCTCGGCCGGCACGGTGACCGCGAAGGCCCGGGTCATCCTCGATCCGGTCGGCGCGCACCTAGAGCCCGGCGAGATCCTCGTCGCGCCCTCGACCGATCCCGGCTGGACCCCGTTGTTCCTGACCGCCGGTGGGCTGGTGATGGAGATGGGCGGTTCCAATTCACACGGCGCGGTGGTCGCCCGGGAGTACGGGATCCCGGCGGTGGTCGGCGTACCGGATGCCACCGACCGCCTGGCGACCGGCGACCTGGTCACCGTCGACGGCGCCGCGGGAACAGTGCTGAAGGTCGAGAGCTAGAACTCCCCAGCATCAGCTTCTGGGCAGGCGGCGGTTGAGTGAGAAGAGCCGGCCGAGGACCGGCATCAGGACGATGTTCAGGCCGTGCAGCACTCCGATGATCAGCAGGATGCCGCCCAGCCGGGCCGACTCGAAGGCCACCTGGTCTGGCAGTACGTTCAGTCCCCAGGACTCGCGCGGCTCGAAGTTCGCCGTGAAGAGGATGTACGCGGTGAAGATCAGGTAGTAGACGGTGTCGGTCAGCACGATGTAGCTCTTCCCTGTCTGCGGGTTGTCGTGGAATACATCCGCGGCATATGCCCGGCCGAACCGTTTGATGAACGGACCGAGCCAGAGCGCCAGCCCGATCAGGGCGGCCGTCATGAACAGTTCGAGAATCCACCACTCCATCAGCACGTGTCCGTTCTTTCGCGGGAAGGCCAGGACAATTGCCGTCAGCACCGAAGCGACGGCAGCCACGACCAGGACGCCGTACCGGACCTGCCGACGCCTGGCCCGATCGTGCGCGATGCTGCCGAGCACCCGGTCGAACAGGTCGGGTGAGGTGCTCGGTTCCTGCGTCGGCCCGAGTGCCTCGCGGAGTCTGCGCTCGACCGGCGTCGGCTCGGCGGGCGACTGGTCAGTGGTCATCCGGTTCCTCCAAATGCAGCTTGAGCGAGTGCAGACCGCGGCGCAGATGGGTCTTCACCGAGTTCGGGGAGACGCCGATGGTCTCGGCGATCTCTCCGATCGGCAGCTCGAGGTAATACCGCAGTACGACGCAGTCGCGTTGCCTGCGCGGCAGATCGCGGAGCGCCTCGATCACTTCGCGGCGGCTCTCGTCCTCGGCCGCATGGTCCTCGGCGGAGCGGTCGTCCACCTCGGCCGGCGGCCGGTGCCGCAGCGAGACGAGCCCGCGCCGGTTGTGGTCGCGTGCCAGGTTGATCACGATCGACCGCAGGTACGCCGCCGCCCGGTCCTGGTCGTTGATCCGGTGCTGGTTGCGGGCCAGCCGCAGGAACGCCTCCTGAACCAGGTCCTCGGCCGCCGTCCGGTCGTCGACGAACCACCGGGCAAGCTGAGTCAGCCGCGCGCCCTCGGCCCGGAACAGCGTGACGACCAAGGCGTCGGGCCACGCTCCGACGCCGGGCAGTCTTGCGGTTTCATCCATAGCCCCCATCACTTTGACGGACGAGTGAGTCGATGAACCGGGTGACAGCGCGCGGAGCTTATTTTCCGTGTCACCCGGACCGGCCCGCGGTCCGTCTGTAGAAGTGATCCCTGCTCCAGCATGGACCCGATAGGGGGAGTCATGACAGTACCGAGGTATCTCGCAGCGGCAGCAGTGGTTCTTTTGACCACGGCCGTCGTCAGTACGGCGCCTGCCCAGGCCACCGATGCGGCTGAGGTGGTGCGAGCTCGAGGCAGTCTCCACGATCTGCAGCTCAGCACGACCGGGCCGTTCGACGACGCCCGCGCCAGGTTCCTGATGGTGCAGCGCCAAGGCAGCAGCGTTGTGATTCTCAAGGTGCGAGGGATCGACCAGTCGGTGGCCGGCCGGACCTTCGGCGCCCACCTGCACACTGGGCCGTGCGTCACCGGCAACGGCGCCGCGGCCGGTCCGCACTACAACGCCGACACCGTCGCGGGACACGTCCCACCGAGAGTCGACGCAAGCACCGAGGTGTGGCTCGACTTCGAGGTGACGCCCGCCGGAAAGGGGTTCGCGATCGCCCGCGTCCCGTTCACACCCCTGCCGGGCAACCGCTCCGTCGTGATCCACGAGATGCCGACCGACCACCACGGCGCCGCTGGTCCACGCCAGGCCTGTCTCCCCGTGTCCTGGTGACCATTCCCACGAGCCGGTACGACGTTGAGCACGGGCCAACCATGTGCGCGGCCGGCAGGTGGTCGATCCGTGCTCAAGGTGCGCCGGCCGGACGACCTTGAGCACCGTTCGACCGCTTCGGCGGACGGCACGTAGTTGATGGATGCTCAAGGTGACTCCTGCCTGCCCGGTCTCGGATCTCGGCGACCGTTCGCTGCGGGTTCCCCTAACGTCCGAAAGACCGGAGGCCGGTCCTCCGATCGTTCGGACGTTAGCTGGGAGCCGCGGATAACGTCCGAACATCCGGAGGCGGGTTCTCCGGTTTTTCGGACGTTGTGGTGGCGGGGAACGGGATGCCGCAGAGGTGAACCTTTGGCTGGCTGGCCTTGGCGTTAGTCGCGCAGTACGAATCCTTCTTTGACCAGCCAGTCCATGGCGACGTCGGCGGGCTCGCGGCCGTCGACGTCGACCTGGGCGTTCAGGTCGATCAGCACCTCGTCGGTGAGCTTGTCGGACACGGGCTCGAACAGCTTCGGCAGTTGCGGGTACTGGTCGAGCACCTTCTTGCTCACCACCGGCGCCACGTTGTACGCCGGGAAGTACTTCTTGTCGTCCTCCAGGACCACGAGATCCAGCGACTTGATCCGGCCGTCGGTGGTGAAGATCTCGCCGAACACGCAGTCGCCGTTCTGCGTCGCGACGTACACGGCGCCGGTGTCGAGGGTGCGGATGTCGTTGCGCCGGACGCCGGTGCCGAGCGGGATGCCGTAGTGCTTGAGCATCGGCTCGAAGCCGTCGTTGCGGTTCGCGAACTCGGACTCGACGCAGAACGTGCGCTCCTTCGCCGGGAGCGATTCAATCTGCGAGAGCTTGCTGATCTTCAGCCGGTCGGCGGTCTTCCGGGTAACCGCGAATCCGTAGCTGTTGTTCATCGGCGCCGGCTTCAGCCAGATCAGTCCGTGCTTCTCCCGGTCCTCCTTGGCGACCGCGTCGTACTGCTGCTGCTTGTCCGGGATACCGCTGTCGTGGCCGAGATAGGAGATCCACGCGGTCCCGGTGTACTCCCACGCGAACTGGATCTGGTCCTGCAGCATCGCCTGCCGGGAGGTGTCGCTGCCCGGCATGTTGGTCAGGTCCTTGACCTCCGCGCCCGCCGACTGCAGCAGGATCGCGGCGATCTTGCCGAGGATCAGTTGCTCCTGGAAGCTCTTGGAACCAATCCCGATGGACAGCCCGTCGAGGCCTTGCACGGACTTCAACGGACCGTTCAGCGAGCCGGTCGGCACGAAACCACCGCTGGTCCCGAGACCACAGCCCGCGAGGACGAGCGCCATACCGATGGCCAGAAGCCTTCTCATCCCAAACCCCCTCATCCCAGGCCCCTCGGACGGGTGATCTCTTCGAGGACGCGGCCGGCCCAGTCGATCAGCAGCGCTAGCGCGGCGACCAGGATCGCGCCGCTGATCAGCACCGGGTATCTGAGCAGCCGGATGCCGGTGGTGATGAGGCTGCCGAGTCCACCGGCGTCGATGAACGTGGCGAGCGTCGCGGTCCCGACGACCAGGACGAGCGCGGTCCGGATACCGGCCATGATCACCGGTACGGCGAGCGGCAGCTCGATGCGGCCGAGGACCGACCGGTTCGACATGCCCATCCCCCGGCCGGCCTCGACCAGGGTCCGATCCACACCTTGCAGACCGACGATCGTGTTCCGCAGTACCGGCAGGATCGCGTACAGGCAGAGCGCGAGGATCGCGGTCCAGAAGCCGAAGCCGAGCCAGATCGCGAGCAGCACGATCAGCCCGATCACCGGCGCGGCCTGACCGGCGTTCGCCACCGCGACCACGATCGGCGCGGCTCGTCGCAACCGCGGGCGGGTCAGCGCGATCCCCAGCGGTACGGCGACCGCCAGCACGATGACCGTGGCCACCACCGTCAGCTTCAGGTGCTCGACGGTCAGCCGCCCGAGCAACCCCCAGTCCAGCTGCCGCTGCTCGATCGAGTCCAGCTCGGCCTGCGACCGCCAGATCGCCCAAGCGGCCAGCACGACCACCACGGACAACGGCTGCCCGATCATCAACCCCAGACTCGGCCGGCGGTGCTGGCTGCTCGCCAAACTCGCCGCGGCCGCCTTAGCATCGGCGATCCCCGCGGGCGGTTTGGTGTCGAGAACGCTCATGCGACGACTTCGGGGGTCGGGTTGTGTTCGTCGTGGGTTTCCTGGATCCGGGTCAGCACTGCCTGGAAGTCGACGACGCCGAGGTACTCGTCCCGGCGGCCGGTCACCACTGCGCTGCCGTGACTCGAGACGAGCATCAGGTCGAGTGCGTCGTTCAGCGTCGCCCGCCGGTCGATGGTGACCAGGTCGGTGTCGTCGCGCGGTGCGGGAATCCGGTCCAGGTCCAGCAGGTCGCGGGTCCACAGCCAGTTCACCGGCCGCCGCTTGGCGTCCAGGACCACGATGCAGTCGTCATCGGCCGCCTGCGCGGCCCGCAGTACGTCGGCCGCCTTGGCACCGATCTCACCGACGGTCCGGCGACCCAGCTCGATCTCGCTGACCCGGCTCAGGGTGAGCTGCTTCAGGGCGGCGCCGGCCCCGACGAAGTCCGCGACGAAACGGTCGGCCGGATTGGCCAGGATCGCCTCCGGTACGTCGTACTGGGCGATCTTGGCGCCCTCGGTCAGGATCAGGATCCGGTCACCGAGTTTGACCGCCTCGTCGAAGTCGTGGGTGACGCAGACGATCGTCTTGCGCAACTCCTCCTGGATGCTGAGCAGCTCGTCCTGCAGCCGCTGCCGGGTGATCGGGTCGACCGCTCCGAACGGCTCGTCCATCAGGATCACCGGCGGATCGGCGGCCAGGCCGCGCGCGACGCCGACCCGCTGCTGCTGCCCGCCGGACAGCTCGCGCGGGTAGCGGTTGCGGTACCTGGCCGGGTCGAGGCCGACCAGCTCGAGCAGTTCGTCGACGCGTTCCGCCGTACGGCGTCGATCCCAGCCGAGCAGCCCCGGGACCAGCGCGATGTTCTGGGTGACCGTCATGTGCGGGAACAGGCTGCCGCCCTGGATCACGTACCCGATCCGGCGGCGCAGGTCGTCGTCGTGCTGCCGGCCGACCTCCTCACCGCCGATCCGGATCGTGCCGGAGGTCGGCTCGATCAGGCGGTTGATCATCTTCAGCGAGGTCGTCTTGCCGCAGCCCGACGGGCCGACGAACATGACGATCTCCCCGGCCGGGATGTGCAGGCTGAGGCTCTCGACCGCCGCGCGCTTCTGGCCCGGGTACCGCTTCACGACATCGATCAGCTCGATATCGACGCCGGTGGTTTCAGTAGTGCTTTCAGGCACGGATACCCCTTGAGGTGGTCAGGCGGCCGGCGAGCAGCAGCAATGCGTCCAGGACAAGAGCGAGCAGCACCACTCCGAGGGTGCCGACCAAGGCCGAGTTGAGCGCGTTCGCGCCACCGATCTGGGTGAGCCCGGTGAAGATGAAGCTGCCGAGCCCAGGCCCGAGCACGTACGCCGCGATGGCGGCGATGCCCATCGACATCTGCGCGGAGACCCGGACCCCGGCCAGGATGACCGGCCAGGCCAGCGGCAGCTCGATCCGCAGCAGTGTCCGGATCGCACCCATGCCCATTCCGCGGGCCGATTCGATCAGGGAGTTGTCCACACCGGCCAGACCGACGACCGCGTTCCGCAGGATCGGCAGGGTCGCGTAGAAGGTCACCGCGATCACGGAGGTCGCCGTACCGATGCCGGCGATCGGGATCAGCAGGCCGAGCAGCGCGAACGACGGGATGGTCAGACCGATCGCGCTGACCCCTCCGGCGAGCGCGACGACCCGTGGGTTGCGGTGCACGAAGACCGCCAGCGCCACGGCGAGCACGGTCGCCAGCAGCACACACTGGATCACCAGACTCAGATGCTGGTAGCTCTGATAGAGCAGCTGGGCGTGCCGCTCGGTGATGTAGTCCCACATATGTGGCTCCGTACCCATCAAGTGTTCGCTTCACACGGTGGGACATCAGGCCGCGTGCGGAAACTTCCGAGCAGGCCGAAGCCCCCGTTCACCGGGGGGTGAACGGGGGCTTCAGAGGTAGATCAGTTGAACGAGTCCCCGCAGGCGCAGGAACCGGTCGCGTTCGGGTTGTCGATCGTGAAGCCCTGCTTCTCGATCGTGTCCACGAAGTCGATCGACGCACCCTTGAGGTACGGCGCGCTCATCCGGTCCGTGACGACGCTCACACCGTCGAAGTCGGCGACCACGTCACCGTCGAGGTTGCGCTCGTCGAAGAACAGCTGGTACCGGAGCCCGGAGCAGCCACCCGGCTGTACGGCGACCCGGAGCGCGAGGTCGTCGCGGCCTTCCTGGTCGAGCAGCGCCTTCACCTTGGCTGCGGCCCCGTCGGTGAGGAGCACACCACTGGCGACGGTCTGCTCGGTCTGCGCTTCAGTCATTCCTGACTCCAGTCATCTCGCAAAAATCCTGTCAACACCGGTCAACCTCACCCGGTCCGCGAACATTCCCATGGTCGCACACCTAATTTGAGGATCAAGAATCTTGCTCATCGTGCCCACGTCTTGGCCACCCGCTCGGCCACCGTGGCCAGCGACCCGTGCGGGTCCGCGAAGGCCTGTTCCTCGCCCACCGCGTCGACCAGCGAGTACGCCGATTCCACGCCCATCGTGCGCATTTCCCGGGCTCCGATCAGCACCTTGCCGGCCAGCACCACACACGGCCGCATGGCGTCGTTCGCGACCTTGGCCACGCCGGCGATCACCTTCCCGTCCCGGGACTGGAAATCGAACGCGCCCTCACCGCTCAGCACCAGGTCGACCATGGCCGCCTTCTCCTTCAGCCCGGTCAGCTCCGCGACCAGGTCGATTCCGGAAACCCGCTCAGCGCCCAGCAGCAACAGTGCGTAACCGAGTCCACCGGCCGCACCTGCGCCCTTCTGGTCGGCGGTCTTCCGCCCGGCCAGCTCCGCGAACTTGGTCAGGTACCCGTCCACCGCAGGCTTGCGCTCGTCGGTGATGCCCTTCTGGGTCCCGAAGATGTTGGTCGCGCCACGCAGCCCGAGCATCGGGTTCTCCACGTCACTCGCCGCGATGAACTCAACCCCGGCCACCCTGCTTAACGCGGGCTCCAGGTCCACCGCGGTCAGCTCGGCCAGCCCGGCTGCCCCAGCCGCGAGGTCGCCGTCCACGGCCGTCGCGCCGAGCGCGGCCAGCAGCCCCGCACCCGCGTCGTTCGTCCCCGAACCACCGAGCCCCAGGATGACCCGCTTCGCCCCAGCATCGACAGCCGCGGCAATGAGCTGCCCCACCCCGTACGTCGTACCGTCCTCAGGCCGCCGATCCGCCGGCTCCACCAGGTGCAGCCCACATGCCTGCGCCGTCTCGATGTACGCCGTCTCCCCCGCAACCAGCACGGTCGCCGGAGTCTCCGCGCCAAGCGGCCCACGCACCGTCACCGCCAGCAGCGTCCCGTCCACCACCGCGGACAACACGTCGATGAACCCCGGCCCACCATCAGC
>NZ_SMKA01000439.1 GCF_004348455.1 Kribbella albertanoniae | reverse complement strand
GGTTCACAACGTGGGTGGGGCGCGGCCGTTTGTGGACAGTTCGGCGATTCCGGATGAGGAGTGGCAGGACGCGCTGGACCTGAATTACCTGGCGTCTGTGCGGCTGGATTCGTTGCTGGCAAGGGGAATGCGGGAGCGGCGATCCGGGGCGATCGTGCATGTTTCGTCGGCGGCGGTGTTTACGCCGATGGGGCCGTTCCTGCACTACATCGCGGCGAAGGCGGCGTTGGAGAGCTACAGCCGCGGGTTGTCGGTGGAGTTGGCCCCGTACGGCGTTCGCGTGAACACCGTGACCCCAGGCCGGGTCGCGACGCCGGGCGGCGAGGCGACCCGCGAACTGTGGGCGCAGCTAGAGGGCGCGTCCGGGGACTTCGGCGCACCTCCATTGGGACGCGACGGGGATCCCGACGACATTGCCAATGCAGTGCTGTTTCTGGTGTCCGAGCGGGCCGGCTGGTTGACCGGTAGCAATCTCGTCGTCGACGGCGGCGAATATCCCCGGCGTTGAAACTCTTAGGAGAGCGTGAAATGGAATTGCAGGGTAAAACCGCACTGGTGACCGGCGGAACGTCTGGGATCGGGTTGGCGACGGCTCGGCTGCTGGCTCGCGGCGGGGCTGAGGTTGTCATCAGCGGACGTGATGTACGGCGTGGTGAGGGTGCTGTGGATTCGGCGCGGGCGGATGGTTCGGTTCGGTTCGTGCCGGGCGATCTGGCTGACTTGGAGTCGGTTGCTGAGCTCGGCCGACAGAGTGGGCCGGTCGACATTCTGGTCAACAACGCCGGTGCGTTTCCGACGGCGCTGACTGTTGAGCAGAGCGTTGCGGACTACGAGCGGATCTTCGACACGAACGTGCGGGGTGCGTACTTCCTGGTCGCGACACTCGTGCCGCACATGCTGGCGAAAGGTGCGGGCAGCATCGTCAACGTCACCACATTGGCTGCACACAAGGCTTTTGCCACCACTTCGGCGTACAGCGCTTCCAAGGCCGCACTGGCTTCGCTGACCCGGACTTGGGCGGCTGAGTTCGCGGAGGGCGGTGTACGGGTCAATAGTGTTGCGCCTGGTCCGACGCGCACGGAAGGCGTGCTGGCCGAGTGGGGTCCGGAGGGCAATGAGGGAATGGCAAAGGCATTGGGGCTCGCTCGGACGGCAGCCGCATCGGAGATTGCTGAGGCGATCTACTTCCTAGCTTCTCCGCGTGCCAGCTACGTCAACGGGACCACGCTGCATGTCGATGCCGGCGGGCGTGTCTTCTAGCGGCCAGGTCTCCTGACGGAGGAGTTCGAGCAGGGCCGTCTCGGCGGGACCCGCGTCCTCGCGAACCACGGCGATGACGGGTTGGGTCACGACCGGGGCGACCGGGCGAGTGAGGTGCTCGTGGCCATCGGGTACCACCGAGGCCGGGACGAGTGTCACGCCCAACCCGTGGGCGGCCCAGCGCACGGCCGTCGACGTCTGCGAGACGCGAGCGGCTGTGGTTGGGGCGAGATCGTGTTCACGGAGGACGCTCAGCAGTACGCCGTCCAGCGCGCTGTCGCGGTCGAACCTCAGCCAGGTCTCGTCTTTCAGGTCGCGAAGCTCGACCCGGTCGTCGGCGAGAAGCTTGTGCCCGGGGCCCAGCACCACAACGAATTCCTCGACACCAAGGTGGTGTGCGTTGGCTGGGCTCCGGTGGCAGGCGGCCATCAGGGCGAGGTCGAGTACGCCGCGACTGCACAGGCGCTCCAGCTCAGCCGAGCTCTGCTCCTCGAAGACGGTGACTTCCAGCCGCGGAAAGCGGCGGCGCAACGCACTCAGTGCCCCGGGCAACTGCCGGGTCCCAAAGCCCAGTTGTACGGCGACGACCAGCTCGCCCACGAGCTCTTCGGCACCGGCCCGGGCGGTTGCCCGCGCACGGCGGGACGCGTTCACCGCGACCTGGGCCTCCCGCAAGAACGCGCGCCCGACGACGGTCGGTACCAGACCGGTCGGCGTACGGGCGAACAACTGCACCCCGAGCTCCCGCTCCAGCCCCCGAATCTGCTGCGACACCGACGGCTGCGCCACCCGCAACCTCTCCGCCGCCGCCGTCACCGACCCCTCCTCCGCAACAGCCAGCGCGTACTCGTACTGCCGAAGACTCATCGGATGCTGCTCCCCTGTGCTGGCTCACCACGTAACCACCAGTGTTACACCCGCAACCCAGCACCCGACCGACAGGACGTATACGCCTACAACAGCGCCTTCCCGGCAGCCCCAGGCGGGAGGAGCGGTCTACGTAGACGACTACATCCTGTCCTTAGAGCGAGCCTCGGGGCGGCCATCGGAGCGGACCGCGGACGGCCGGCCCGGCTGCCAGTAGCGCAGGCCTACCTGGTCGAAGCGGGACTCCAGGGCTTCCAGGCCGGATGCGACTTTGAAGGCACGTTCGGCCTCGGTGATGGGGAGCAACCAGAGGAAGTCGACGTGGCGGTCGCCGACGTGGCAGGTCTGGAGGTCGGGGCCGAAGGGGTACGGCAGGCTCACCAGAAGGTGATCGCACGCGGATCCCGGCAGCCATGGCTCACCGATCGGCACGGTATGGCCTAGCCCGAGCTTGCCGCCACGGTGGTAGTGAGCCGTCATGGCGAGCAGTTCAACTGCGCGTGGGTCGGCGGATTCGGTGCAGAGGACGAACTCCAGACCGTGGTTCTCCCCCTCCGTTGCCGCCCAGCCGCCGATCGACAAGTACGTCCACACGCCACCACGCGTCTTGGGCCGCACCCTCAGAACCCGGAAATGCGGATTCTGGTCGAGAACCGGCCCGGCGCTCCACGTGAACGCCTCCAACTCGCGCCCACCGAAGAACCGTCGTACATGCTCCTCAAGCGCGCCACAAACATCATCACACGGCGGAAAGTCAGCCATCGCTGGAGTCCTGGGTCAGGTTTTGGTGGTTAGCCATTGGTGGAGGGTGGCGAAGTCTGCGTCGGTGAGGCCGCAGGTTGGGTCGACTTTGTGCAGGAGGACTGGGGCTGGGTGATGGGCCTGGACCCAGTCGCGGTCGGTGTTGGTGATTTCGTCGTCGAGCCAGATGAAGGGGCGGGCGGCGGCTTGGCGAACGAGCGTGGGGGTCTTCCAGTGCAGGCCGATGGGCTCGTCGCCCGTTGAGTCGGGCCAGGTGACTACTGGGAGATCGGAGAGGCCGAGCCTTGGCGAGACGCAGTCGTTCGCGTCGTCCATCCAGGTGGTTGCCCAGACGAGTTCACAGCCGAGGCCGGCCAGGCGCGGACCGTGCGCTGGGTTGACGCGGTCGAGGAGCGGGTTCATGTCGTCGTACGGCTGGTAGGCCGGGTACGGCTGCGAGGCCCCGAAGGGGATCAGCGGACCGTCGACATCGAGGAAGAGCAGCGGAAGCGACACCCCGGCACGATAGCGGTCCCGGGTGTGGATAACTTGAGTCCGGCTGCGCAGGTCGGGGTAACCTTCGTCTATGACCGCTGAGCCGCTGAGTGGAGGGCCCGAAGATCCTTCGGAGATTCTCCGGGTGCTGCCTGCGGAGTGGCATGAGCAGTTCCTCGCGGACTACCACGGTGCTCTCGATGCGGCACACGAGGTTTGGCGGTTTCAGCAGTTGCGGGACGTGCTGCACCTTTGGCGGTTGCGGGCGGTTGCGTACGCCAACCCCGGGTACGAGCGGGCCCGCGAGGCCGCCCGCGAAGGCCGGTCAGAGGAATTCGTATCGGCTGAGCAAGTGATACCGGGCTGGTCCGACAGACAGTGACCTATCACGTGGAATTCCACGCGGCTGCATTGGCTCAGCTCCAGGGACTTCCACCATCGGCCTTCGATGCCATGGTCGAACGCGTCACCGAACTGGTTCGTGCACCGTGGGAAGCACAGATTCCGAATCAGGACGACGCTGCCTTCCGCCAATGCATCTTCGGCGATGTCGGCCTCCTGTCCTTCTACGTCGATGACGGCCGCGAGCTGATCAGGATCTTCGACGTGACCTGGGCAGGTTGAGGGGCTTCTCCGAGTACCTTGCTGGGATGAGTTTTCGGTTGGCGGCTTATGGGGTTTGTGGTGTGGGCGGGCGGGTTTTGCTGGCTCGGTATG
>NZ_SMKA01000438.1 GCF_004348455.1 Kribbella albertanoniae | reverse complement strand
CCACAACCACACCCTCCACCCAGCAACCTGACCCCGGGGCCACCCAGCCCGACCAGCCCGACAGATTCGATGCCCCGGCCGGCAAAACGCCATTTCGCTACAGGCTCATACCGGCAGCCCGACTCCGCAAACCTGCCGCAGCGGTGGGCGAACCCACCGGCTCGGGGCCCCACCCCGGAATCCGGTCCGGGAACCTCGCATCTGATGGGTACACCCCCCGTGGTGGGTTGGCGAACCGGATTCTGATTGGCCAACCCACCATCTCGTGGGTATACCCACCCCAGGTCGCGGCAGGGCGGCCGCGTGCGGTTCGCCAACCCACACTCGCGTGGGTCAGCCCGTCAAATGGGGTGGCGCTGGGGTGGACAGCAGCACGGCGGGCGAGGTGCTGGGCGTGTTCGGTGGTACCCGGGGTGGAGTTGGGGAGCAGGGCGGACGCCCATCACCCACCAACTGCGGTTGTCTGGGCGGGGTCAGGCGTGGGCGGTCGCCGACGGGGGTGGTTGGACGGTGGTGGCGGTCCGCCTAGCAAGGGTGTTCCGCCCGTCTTCCTTCCCAAGCCGGAGGGGTCGGTCGCGCGGGTGGGCCATTGGACGATCAGTACGGCGGACAGGACGATCGCGCCGCCGATGCATTGGATCGGGGTGAGGTGTTCGCCGAAGACGAGGGCGGCCGAGACGACCGTGACGACCGGTTCGAGGATCGAGAGGATTGACGCGACCGACGGTCCGACGCGGGCCATTCCGGCGAAGAACAGCAGAATGGCGGCGACCGTGCTGACGAGGGACAACACGGCCAGCCAGAACCAGCCGGCGCCGGTGATGGTGGTGAGTTGGCCGGCGGTGCCGCGGATGAGCGTTGCGACGAGGAAGGTGCCGAAGGCACCGGTGCAGACGAGGGCTGTCAGGGCGAGCGGCGGTACGTCGGCCGTCGTGCGGTCGCCGACGAGGATGTAGCACGTGTAGACCACGGCTGCACTCGCCGCCAGCAGCGCGCCGGTCAGGTCGAAGCGGCCGGAGGCGGCGCCGCTGAGGACCAGGATGATGCCGCCCAGCGCAAGACCGAGTGCCCAGACGCGGCGGCGGGAGGTGCCTTCGCGGCCGAGCAAGATTGCGCCGGCCATCACCAGGATCGGGTAGAGGTAGAGGAGCAGCGCGACCAGGGATGCGTCGATCCGGGTCAGTGCGGAGAAGTAGAGCCCGGCCTGCGCGGCGTACCCGAACACGCCCATGCCGAGGCTGACCAGCACTGCGCGCCGGGGGATCCCGCGGAACGCTCCGCGGGCCACTGCGATCGCCATCAGGACCAGACCGGCCAGCCCGAACCGGACCAGCAGAAGTGCGTCGACCGACACGCCTTCGTCGTACGAGAGTTTGCCGAACACGGCCATCGCGCCGAAAGCGGCTGCGGAAAGGAGACAGAAGAGGGCGCCCACGAGAACGATGATCGACGCGTTCAACTGTTCACGTCTATCACGGCTTCGTGGACATGATTGTGTAGCTATCCTGAACAGATGCTCGACCTCCATCGACTCCGCCTACTCCGCGAGGTTCACGACCGCGGCACCGTGCACGGCGCTGCCCGCGCGCTCGGCTACACGCCCAGCGCGGTCTCGCAGCAGTTGTCGGTGCTGGAGCGAGAAGCCGGTACGCCGTTGCTCGAGCGAGTCGGCCGCAATGTCCGGCTGACCGCGGCCGGGCATGTGTTGGTCCGGCACGCGGCCACCCTGCTGGAGGGAGTCGAGGCGGCCGAGGCCGAGCTGGCGTCCGTCGCGGCAGGGCGGGTGGCCGGCGTCGTACGGATCACGTCGTTCCAGTCGGCGTTCCTGCAGATCGTGGCTCCCGCCGTACGGGCGCTGGCCGTCACCCACCCGAACATCCGGGTCGAGGCGACCGAGGGTGAGGTCGAGCAGGCCGTGCCGGCGCTCCGGCTGCAGCAGCTCGACGTGGTGGTCGGCGACGAGTACGAAGGTCAGCCGCGGCCGGTGCATGCGGATCTGCAGCGAGAGCCCTTACTGCGTGAGCACATCCAGGTGGTGCTCCCCGAGAATCACCCGGAAGCCACAGCGGACCGGGTGAAGGTCTCCCGCCTCGCGGACATCCCCTGGGCCGCGTGTCAGCCGGGGACCGGCCACCGTGAGATGCACGTGCGCGTCTGCCGCGAGTACGGCGGTTTCGAACCGGACCTGCGGTACGCCTCCGACGACTTCCTCATCCTGCTCGAACTCGTCCGTACGACGGGCGCCGCGGCCCTGCTCCCCGATCTGGTGCTCCGCCACGGTACCCAGGGAGTCGTCGTACGCAGACCTGCCGAAGCCGACGTCGGCCGGTCCGTCTACCTGCTCACCCGCAGGGCCCGCACCCCAGCGATCGACGTGGTAGCCGCAGCTCTCAGAACGGAAACCAGCGCGGATTGACCTGCTGCTCTCACTGAGTGGAAGCTGTGGTTGAAGGCCCTCCAGGTCGCTCCTACGGTGACGCCACCAACTGGAGGGCAGCGCTATGACGCTTCTGGACACCGTCGACTGGTCGGGGCACATCTTCAAGGCCGGCAGTTGGCAGCCGGGCCAGGCCGGCACGTACGCCGTCGTTGAGCCCGCCACCGGTGGTGAACTCGGCCAGATGGGTCGGGCGGGCGTCGACGACGTCGCCGAGGCCGGGCGGGCCGCGGCCGAAGCCCAGCGAGCTTGGGCGGCGCTCCCGCACCCGGCCCGGGCAGCGGTGATGCGTCGGGCCGGCGACCTGTGGCAGCAGCATGCCGACGAGATCGCCGGCTGGAACACCCGTGAGGTCGGCGCGACCGCCGGCATCGTTGGCTTCTCCCTGCACATCGCCGCCGAGGAGTGCTATCAGGCCGCCGGGCTGCCGGGGCATCCGCTTGGTGAGGTGCTGTCTTCGGAGCAGCCGCGCCTCTCGCTGGCGCGCCGGATGCCGGCCGGGGTCGTCGCGGTGATCTCGCCGTTCAACGTGCCGATCATTCTCGGGATCCGCTCGGTCGCCCCGGCGCTTGCCCTCGGCAACGCGGTGATCCTCAAACCCGACCCGCGGACGGCGGTCACCGGCGGCGCGTTGATGGCCCGCATCTTCGAGGAGGCGGGCTTACCTCCCGGCGTACTGCAGATGCTTCCGGGTGGCGCGGACGTCGGTCAGGCGCTGGTGACCGATCCGAATGTCCGCGTCATCTCGTTCACCGGCTCCACCGGGGTCGGCCGCCGGATCGGCGCGCTGGCCGGCGAGCACCTCAAACGAGCCCACCTCGAACTCGGCGGCAACTCCGCATTGCTGGTTCTCGACGACGCCGACGTTGCGGAAGCCGTCAATCTGGCGACCTGGGGATCGTTCTTCCACCAGGGCCAGATCTGTATGACGACGGGCCGCCATCTGGTCGCCGCCCGCGTGTACGACGATTTCGTGGAAGCCCTTGCCGAGAAGGCCGCGTCGATGACGGTCGGCAACCCGGCCACCGAGGCGGTCGCACTCGGACCGGTCATCGATGCCGGTCAGCGGGACAAGATCCACGGCCTGGTCGGCGCATCCACCACGGCCGGCGCCAAACTTGTTGCTGGAGGCGCCTATACCGATCTGTTCTACCGTCCCACCGTGCTGGCCGACGTACCGATTGATGCCCCCGCCTTCACCGAGGAGGTCTTCGGTCCGGTCGCACCCGTCACCAAGGTCGACTCCGTCGAAGACGCCATCCGCCTGGCCGGCGCCGGCGAGTACGGCCTGTCCCTGGGCATCGTCACCCAGGACCCGCTCCGCGGCCTGGCCATCGCCGAGCAGATCCCCACCGGCATCGTCCACATCAACGACCAATCCGTGAACGACGAAGCCAACGCCCCCTTCGGCGGCGTCCGCGCCTCCGGCACCGGCTCCCGCTTCGGCGGCACCACCGCCAACCTCGAAGCCTTCACCGAAACCCGCTGGATAACCCTCCGCTCCAAACCCCCCACCTACCCCCTCTGATCCCGATCCTCCGACCGACAGGACGTATACGCCTGCTGGCCGCACCGGCTACCAACGGTGAGCGTGGCGAGGGCACCCAGCACACCTGTACGTCCTGTCCTTCGGGCGACAGGTTCAAGGGGTGATGGTTCGGGCTATGCCTTGGGC